>DATCVR010000246.1:0-10947 GCA_036566745.1 Jiangellaceae bacterium
GGTGGCGTCGCGGGGCGTGGTGGTGGGTGGGGGCGGGGTGGGGCGGATCTCGGTGTGGACGACGCCGCCGCGGACGTGCAGGGCGATCTCCCGGGGGAGGGTGACCGTGGTGTCGTCTACAGGCACGAGCACGCCGGTGGCGAGGAGCCGGGCGATCGGGGTGTGTGCCGTGCCGAGGGTGACCTCGCGCATGGCGTTCTCGACCCGACCGGTGGGTGGACCCGCCGCGAGGGCCTGGACGGCCGGCAGGGTGTCGTCGCCGAGCGTGTCGAGCAGGGCGGCGAGCGCGCTCGGGTCGGCGAGGTGGGCCGCGACGAGCTCGGCGTTGGCGGCGTGGTCGCCGGTGGGCGTCAGGCCGAGGTCGGCGGCCACGGCTTCCAGGCGGGACGGCGCGAGCGCGAGCAGTGCCTGCCGGGCGGGCGGGCCGAGCCCGGCCGGGTGGGGGCCGATGATCTCGTGGACCACCCGGGTGAGGTGGATGGTGGTCCGCCCGCCCCAGGTGAGCGCCTGGGCGCGCAGCATGGCGAGCACGGGGTTGACCGCGGCGGCCGGTGCGCCCAGGAGCCGGCGGACCTCGGTGGGGGTGGCCGGATCGGGCAGCACGGCCAGGGCGTCGACGACCTGCAGGCTGAAGCGGTCGAGCCGGTCGAGCGCGCGCACCGCGGACGCGCGGGTGGCGGCCCGCGACGCGAGCTGGCCGACGTCGACCGGAACCGGCACGACGAGGTCGGGACGGACGCGCAGCAGCGCCGCCAACTCGTCGTCGGTGCGGGCGCGCAGATCATCGGCCAGGCTGCGCGGCGCCGGATCGGTCTTGGGCATCCGCTCTACGGTACGGCGTGAGCCGCCGGAGCGGCGAACCTCAGAGTCGACGGAGACGTTCTAGTAACTCGGCACCACGCTCGGCGAACTCCTGCTTGGCCTCGTCGTCGGCCGCACGGAGCTCTGGGGTGAGATCGGGGTCTTCGGGGACTTCGGCGGGCTTGCGTCGTTCGACCGTCACGGCGGCGAGGTTACCCGCCCGTCCGGCCTGATCAAACCATCGCCCCCGGAGTGATCCACACCGTCAAGATCATCGGCATTCGACGGGCCGGACGGCCCCGACCGGGCCCGGAGTCATCGTGCCGGGCGGGGCGCCAGGGTGTCGGTGAGCAGCTCGAGGAAGCGCTCGGCGCGCAGGGCGTCGGCGCCGGCCTGGTCGACGGCCCAGGAGAGCGCGTTGGCCATGATGAACAGCTCCTCGGCGGTGAGATCGGGGCGCACCGAACCCTCGGCCTGGGCGTTGACCAGCAGATTTCCTCCTGCTTCGACCATCGACTCGCACGGCAGGTGGAGCGGCGACTCGGGATCCCTGATCGCGTTGCACACCGACGCGGACAGGCCCCGGAAGACGTTGACGTGAGTGACGAAGGCCCGCAGCCACTCGGTCAGCGCCGCACCGGCCGAGGGCGCCGACGACAGCGCGTCGGCCCGTTCGATCAGCGCGGTCATGTCGCGGTGCAGCGCGCCGGCCAGGAGGTCCTCGCGGGTGGGGAAATGGCGGTACAGCGTGCCGGGGCCCACCTGGGCGCGGCGGGCGATCTCGTCCATGGGTGCTTCGGCGCCGAGCTCTCGGAAGGTCTCGCGCGCGACGTCGAGGATGCGCTCGTAGTTGCGCCGCGCGTCGGCACGCATGGGCCGCTCGGCGACCGTCGCTGACTTCGACATGGCACCCCTGTTGCTAACCGGAGAGTGTCTCCGTATGCTGGCCGACGTAACCGGATGACGTCTCCGATTATGCACGGTCGTGCGGCTGGTGGCCACCTCCCGCGTCCGTCCCCGCCCGTCTTCGCTCGCCCTTCTCGATGAAAGCGGCCCCCGCCATGACCATGTCCCCGTCTGCACCCACGACCGCGGAGCCGACCACTCCGGCCGCTCCACCCGATCACGCTCGCTGGCGGGCGCCGCTGGCGCTGGCCGTCATCGTGGGCGCCCAGCTCATGGTGGTGCTCGACGGCACGATCGTCACCGTCGCCCTGCCGGCGATCCGCGACGCGCTCGGGTTCAGTCCCACCGGCCTGTCCTGGGTCATGAACGCCTACGCGCTCGCCTTCGGCGGCCTCCTGCTGCTCGGCGGCCGGGCTGGTGACGTCATCGGACGCCGCCGGGCGCTGGTCGTCGGAGTGCTGGTGTTCGTCGTCGCCTCGCTGGTGGGCGGCATCGCGTCGTCGGACGTGGTGATGATCCTGGCGCGAGTGGCCCAGGGCGTCGGAGCCGCGCTGGCCGCACCGAGCACCCTGGCCCTGATCGTGTCCAACTTCGAGGAAGGACGCCCGCGCAACCGCGCCATCGCGGTGGTGTCGGCGGCCGCGGCCTCGGGTGCGGTGATCGGGCTCGTCGCCGGAGGAGCGCTCACCTCGGGGCTGTCGTGGCGCTGGGTGATGCTGGTGAACGTCCCGATCGGGCTGGCGCTCGTGGTGGCCGCGCCGTTCGTGATCGCCGAGACGCCGCGGCGGGTTGGCCGCTTCGACCTTGCCGGTGCCCTGACCTCGACGCTCGGCATGACGGCGCTGGTGTACGGGTTCGTCCGGGCCGGCAGTGACGGCTGGTCGGACGCCCAGGCGATCGGCTCGCTGGTCGCAGGCATGGTGCTGCTGGGTGTGTTCGTGAGCATCGAGCGGCGCACGGCCGAGCCCCTGTTGCCCCTGCGGCTCGTCGCGTCCGCCCGTCGTGCGGCGCCGTTCGTCGCGATGTTGCTCGTGCCGGCGGCGATGCTGAGCTTCTTCTACTTCGTGACGCTGTTCGTCCAGGACGTGCTGGGCTTCTCCGCGCTGGAGACCGGGTTGGCCTTCGCGCCGCTGGCGCTGCTGATCCTGGCGTCGTCGTGGGTGACGCCCGGGCTGATGGCGCGCTTCGGTGCCCGAGGGCTGTCCGTCGTGGGCATCGTGGTCCTGCTGGCCGGGCTGTTGCTGATCAGCCGGATCACCCCGGAGAGCACGTACGTCGGGTCGCTGCTGCTGCCGATCATGGTGCTGGGCGCCGGCGGCGGGCTGACGTTCACCCCGCTGACCACGCTGATCATGGGGACCATCCCGCCGGAGGATGCCGGCGCGGCGTCCGGGCTGTTGCAGACGGCTCAGCAGGTCGGTGGTGCGATGGGCCTGGGCATCCTCACGACGGTGTTCGCCTCGGCCACGCGCACCGGCTCGGTGGTCGACGGCATCTCGTCATCGCTGCTGGTAGGGGCCGGGATGGTGGTCCTGGCGCTGGTGGCCGTGACGGTGCTGGCCCGGCCGACGCGGATCGAGCCAGCTCCCGCACGCTGAGTGTGTGGCTCTGGTCCACCCACGGTGTGAGGCTCGTGTCGCTGTGGCGACAGCAACCTCACACCGTGGGTACACGAGACTCACACCGGCGCATCCGCGTCAGACGATGACCCGCGGGCCCGTGGTCGGGAGGGCGTTGACGGCGGCTTCGGCCAGGACGATGTCGCGGGCGACCGGCGCGGTGACGTTCCGTTCGATCATCCGCCGGGCG
Source organism: Jiangellaceae bacterium (assembly GCA_036566745.1). GTDB lineage: Bacteria > Actinomycetota > Actinomycetes > Jiangellales > Jiangellaceae > DATCVR01. The sequence continues at coordinate 3,517 of DATCVR010000246.1, forward strand.
ATCATGCCCGCCACCACCGGTGCCGAGAACGACGTGCCGGACCACAGCGCGTGGCCGGTGGTGAACTCGGCCGAGAAGCCGGTCAGGTACTCGTAGGTGCCGTTCGGGAAGGGGATCGTGGTGTTCTCGCCCGACGCGTACACGTCGACCCAGTAGCCGAAGTTCGTCCAGCCGGTGCGGGCGTCGCCACCGTGAGTGAGGGCGCCCACGGCGGTGACCCAGTCGTAGCCGGCGGGCCAGAACGGCGCGTCCGATCCGTTGTTGCCCGCGGCAGCGACGATGACCGTGTCCGGGTGCTTGCTGAGGACGCGGCGGCGGAACGCGTCGAACGCCTTGGGCGAGCGGCCGGCGCGGGTGTACAGGCCGGCCTGGATGCTGATGATGTCGACTCCGGCGTCGACCATGCGTTCCAGGTCCTCGACGATGGTCAGCTCGTCCACCGCGCCGCCCACGAGGCAGTCGCGCACCTGGACGGAGAGGTTGTCGATGCCCGACACGGCGAGGAGCTGTGCGGTCGTGGCGCTGCCGTGTCCGCCGTACGGCCGGATCTCGGTCGTGCCCTGGTTGTAGACCTCGTCGTCGGTCTCGAAGTTGTTCTCGACCGCGGAGAAACGCGCGAAACCGGACTGCTCGGCGATCGACGGCAGGTAGCCCGTGTCAATGACGGCGATGCGTGCATGACCAGGGCCGACGGGTTCACCCAGCTCCGGCACCGGCCCGTACCACGGCACGGGCTCGCTCGCGGGGCACATGCTCCCGTGTCCTTGGACATCGAGAACGTGATTCGGGGTAACCGCATCGTCGTCCCCGAGCGCGTCGGCGAGTGCGTCCGCCAGATCTGCTGCGTCCTCGTCGCCGACGTCGAGAATTGTCAGGCCCGAAGGCCCTTCGTGGACGGACGGGCGAGGAATTCCGATGTCGTCACATGCAGCCAGGACCCGATCGACGTCGTTCGAATCGGTGATGAGCTGGCCCTGTCGATAGAGGTAATCAACCTCCGTTCGGCGGCGGTTCCACCTGGCGCCCAAACGGAAACTCCGATCATCGCGACGCGTCGAGCAGTTGTGTTCGAGTCGTTCCACTTCCTGCTGAAGCTCGCCGGCATCGCGTGCCACAGAGATCACTCCCCATCTTTGTGTCTTATCGGATGACAGCCTGTCTAGCATCAGCAGGTGAGCGACGAAAGGCGGACCTTGGACGACGGTGTGAAGAGTCTCCCGATTGTCGCCATGTCGAGGCCGGCTGAGGCCAGACGGCAGGCAGACGCGATCCTGGGACGCCGATCTCCCGCGGTGGATCGCACTTATGCCCTCCACGCCTTGGCGATTGTCGACCGGGAGGCCGGGCGGGTCTCGCGAGCGATCCAGTTGCTGAGGCGAGGCGTGGCACTGAGCCTTCGCGAGGGATTGGATTCCCGTCGCGCCGAACTGGAAGCGACATTGGGGACAGCACTCGGGATGTCGGGGCAGCGCTCGGCTGCGCTTCGGGCATTCGAACGCGCCTTGGTCACGCCTGATGTCCAGCTCGCGGCGACCATTCTCGTGCGGCGTTCCGTCGTTCACCTCATGCTCGGTGACCCGCGAAATGCACTCCTGGACGCCGAGCATGCCGAGATGACTCTCGCGGCCTCGAACGACGCCGTCTGGGAGGCACGCGCTCAGAACAACATGGGCCTGGCTTTGCTGGCGCAAGGCAGGCTCGTCGAGGCGGAGCAGCGCCTCCAGCGTGCGCAGCTTCTGATGGAGCGCGAAGGCCGCGAGTACGACGCGCTCCTGGTCATCCAGAACCGGGGGGACTGTGCGCATCGGATGGGGGATCTGCCGCGTGCGTTGCGGATGCTCTACTCGGCGCGGGAGCGCTACGAGGAGCTCGGCGTGGTCCCGCCGGAGGTCGTGCGTGATCTGGCCGTGGTCCAGCTCGCGGCGGGGCTGACCGAGGAGGCTGCCGAGACCGCGGACGAACTCGTCGCGATGTTGCAGGGTGACCGCGACTCCGCGCTGCGGCGCGCGGACGGCTTCGTCGCGGCGGCCACGGCCCATCTTGCCGCGGGCGATCCCGGACGTGCCGTCGACCTGGCTCGCCGCGCCGCGCGGTCCAGTCGCCGCCAGGGCCACGTCGAGGCCGAGCGGCACGCCCGCATCGTCATGCTCCGGGCCCAGGCCGCCAGCGGGACGATCACCAAACGCCACGCTCGGGCGGCGGCCCAGCTCGCCGCCGAACTCCGCGACCGGTACTCCTCCGAGCACCTCGACGCGCTCGTCCTGGCCGGCCGGATGGCGATCGTGGCCGGGCTCCCCGAGGTCGCCGACGCCAGCCTGAGCCGAGCCGCCACCGAGCGCGGCCGAGGTTCGGCGTTGCGCCGCGCCACCGCCTGGTACGCCAAGGCCCTGCTCGCGCAGCAACGCGGCGAACGCGGCCTGATGCTGCGCGCCTGCGAGCGCGGCCTCGACGTCCTCGACACGCACGCCCTCTCCCTCGGCGCCACCGAGCTCCGCGCCCGCGCGACCGTCCACGGCACCGACCTCGCCGTGCTGGCCACCCGTCGCGTCGCCGCCGACGGGTCGGCCCGCGAACTGTTGCGATGGACCGAGCGCTGGCGGGCCACCCTGCACGCCCTGCCCCGGCCGGCGTCGGAGCAGGATCCCGTCCTCGTCGCCGATCTGGGCCGGCTGCGCGCCGTCGAACGTGACCTCGGCGCCGCGCCGGACCCGAAGCAGGAGCAGGAACGCCGCCGCATCGAGGACCGAATCCGCAAGCACGTCCACAGCCGGGCCGGCGACGCATCCCTGCGCCGGCGCCGCTTCGACCCGGCGGACCTCCTCGACGAGCTGGGCGACGACACGACGCTGCTCAGCGTGGTGGGCATCAAGGGCGGCCGGTTCCAGGTCGTCGTCGCCCGGCGGGGCCGCCTGCGGCACCTGGAGGCAGAGCCGGTCGGGACCGCCGGCACCGAGATCGAGTACGCCCGGTTCGCCCTGCGTGGCGCCGCGCTCGCTCCGGGCGCGACGGCCGAGGCGTTGCTCCGGGGGGTCGAACCCGGGCTGGCCCGGCTGGAGCAGATGTTGCTCGGCCCGGCGGTGCCGTTGCTGGGGGACGGCCCGGTCGTGCTGGTCCCGCCTTCGACCCTGCACGCGGCGCCGTGGGGTGCGCTGCCGTCGCTGCGTGAGCGCCCGGTCACGGTCGCGCCCTCGGCGGCGGCCTGGCTGCGCGCCCGCGAGACGTCCCCGCCGGTCGAGCACACCACCGCGCTCGTCGCCGGGGCCAACCTGAGCTCGTCGGCGGCCGAGGTGAAGGCGCTCGCCGACACCTACCCGGGCGCCACGGTGCTGACCGGTGCCGACGCCACGGCCCGGGCCACCCTCGGCGCGCTGGACGGTGCCTGGCTCGCCCATGTCGGGGCGCACGGCCGGTACCGCGGCGACAACCCGATGTTCTCCGCGCTGGAGCTGGCCGACGGGCCGGTCAACGTCTTCGACTTCGAAGGGCTGGAGCGCCCGCCGTACCGCCTGTTGCTCACCGCGTGCGAGTCCGGTGTCGGCTCGCCCACGGGCGCGGACGAGTTGCTGGGGCTGACGACGTCGCTCTCGGCGCTGGGCACCGCGGGGCTGATGGCGAGCGTGGTGCCGGTGAGTGACGCAGCGAGCGTGGGGTTCAGCCTCGTCGTCCACGACCGGCTGCAGCATGGCGACGATCTCGCGACCGCCTTGCTGGCGGCTCGCCAGGCCGCGTCGTCGCCGGTCGAGACCGCCACCGCGTGGTCGTTCCTGGCCCTCGGCGGCGCCTGACGAAAACCTCGATGAGCGTGGGTGCCGAGGAGTATCGTCGGGCTTGAGGGGGCTCGCGCACATGGTCGCTGACGTGCTCGAACGTGGCCGGACAGCCTTCGATCGCCGCGCCTGGGGCGAGGCGTACGCCCAGTTCGACACCGCCGATCGGGACGCGCCGCTCGATGTCGGCGACCTCGACAAGTTCGCGCTGGCCGCCAATCTGGCGGGCCGAGCCGACGGCATCGACCTCCTGGCCCGGCTGCATCACGAACAGCTCCGCCTCGGGGACGTCCCACGCGCGGCCAGGTGCGCGTTCTGGCTGGCCATGGGGCTGATCGACCGGGGCGACGTCGCCCAGGGCGGCGGCTGGCTCGCCCGGGCGCGCGGACTGGTCGAGGACAGCGAGCACGACTGTGCCGAACAGGGTCTCGTGCTGGTGCCGGTCGCCCTGGACAGCCTGTTCGCGGGCGACGCCGAGACCGCCTACGAGGTCTTCACCAGAGCCGCGGCGATCGGGGATCGCTTCGGCGACCCGGATCTGAAGACCCTCGGGCGACTCGGCCGGGGACAGAGCCTGATCACGCTCGGCGAGACCTCCAGGGGCGTGACGTTGCTCGACGAGGCGATGGTCGCCGTCACGGCCGACGAGGTGTCGCCGTTCGTCGCGGGCATCGTCTACTGCGCGGTGATCGAGGCCTGCCACGCCGTCTTCGACCTGCACCGAGCCGACGAGTGGACCACCGCGCTGGGGCAGTGGTGCGACTCGCAGCCGGACCTGGTGCCGTTCCGGGGTCTGTGCCTGGTGCACCGCTCCGAGATCATGCAGCTTCGCGGCTCCTGGGCCGAGGCCTTCACCGAGGCGCGGCGAGCCTGCGAGAGGTTGTCGCGACCCTCGACGCAGCCGGCGATCGGTGCCGCGATGTGCCAGCTGGCCCAGCTCCACCGGCTGCGCGGCGAGCTGGCGCCGGCCGAGCGGGCGTACCAGGAGTCCGCCCGGTGGGGTCACGATCCCCAGCCGGGGCTGGCGCTGCTGCGGCTCGCGCAGGGCCGGACCGACGCCGCCCAGGCGGAGATCCGCGAGGCCATCGACGAGGGACGCGATCCGACGATGCGTCCCAGGCTGCTCGCGGCTGCCGTCGAGATCGGGCTGGCCGTGAACGATCTCGCCCAGGCCCGTGCCGACTCCGAGCAACTGGCCGAGATCGCGGCCAGCCAGGGTGCGCCGTACCTGCGGGCCATGTCGGCCCAGGCGAACGGCGCCGTGCTCCTCGCCGACGGTGAGGCCGACGCGGCGGCGGGCGAGCTGCGCCGGGCCTGGATCAGCTGGCAGGCGCTGAACATCCCGTACGAGGCGTCCCGGGCCGGTGTGCTGATCGGACTCGCCCGCCGCGAGTCCGGAGACGACGACGGGGCGCGGATGGAGCTGGAGACCGCCCGCGAGGGCTTCGAGCGGCTCGGCGCGATTCCGGACCTCGCGCGGGTCGATGCACTGTTGCGCGGGCACCCGGCGCCGGCCGGTGGCCTGTCCGCTCGCGAGGTGGAGGTGCTCGGACTCGTCGCGGCCGGCAAGACCAACCGCTCGATCGCGAACGAGCTGGTGCTCAGCGAGAAGACGGTGGCCCGCCACGTCAGCAACATCTTCGTCAAGCTGTCCGTGACCTCGCGATCCGCGGCCACGGCGTACGCCTACGAGCACGGCCTCGTCCGCGCCCATGCTGACGGGCGACCGTGAGCACGCGTGGGTAGAAATACCCATTCCGTGTCCCACCGTGGTTGCACGATTCGCCCGATGAAGGCCGCACCCATCGCTCCCTAGCGTCGACATCGCAGGACCTCGTTCTCGGGAGGCAGCGATGGACACCATGGGCGTTGGCGACGGGTTCGGTTCGGAGACCGTCGAGACCGTGATCATCGGCGCAGGCCAGGCCGGCCTGGCCGCCGGCTACCACCTGGCGCGACGCGGTCGGCCGTTCGTCGTCCTCCATCCCGACGCTCGGGTTGGCGACGGTTGGCGTCGCCACTGGGACTCGCTGCGCCTCTACAGCGCGGCGCGGTACGACGGGCTGCCCGGCATGGCCTTTCCGGCTCCGCGGCACACCTTCCCGACCAAGGACCAGATGGCCGACTACCTCGAGGCCTACGCGGAGCGGTTCGACCTGCCGGTGCGCTCGGGCATCCGGGTGGACGCGATCGACCGGGTCGGCGAGCGTTACGTCCTCACCGCGGGCGTACGCCGCATCGAGGCCGAGAACGTCGTGGTGGCGTCCGGGACCTGGGGCGAACCGCACGTCCCCGATTTCGCCGCGGAGCTCGACCCGGACATCCTCCAGCTGCACTCCAGCGGCTACCGCAACCCAGCACAGCTCCGCGAGGGCGGCGTGCTGGTCGTCGGGGCGAGCCACTCCGGCGCCGACATCGCCTTCGAGGTGGCGGCGGGCCACCCGACCGTGCTCTCCGGCCCGATCCGTGGCGAGATCCCGATCCGGATCGAGGGCCGGCCGGCGCGGGTCGTCATGCGGGTGATGTGGTTCGCCGCCACCCGGGTGCTCACGGTCGACACCCCCATCGGACGCAAGCTGCGTCCCGAGGTCCGCGCGCACGGCGGGCCGCTGATCCGGGTCAAGTCGGCCGACCTCCGCGCCGCCGGCGTGGAACACGTCGCGTCGCGGACGGTGCGCGCCCAGGACGGACTGCCGGTGCTCGACGACGGGCGGGTGCTCGACGTCGCGAACGTGATCTGGTCCACCGGCTTCCGGCCCGACTACAGCTGGATCCACCTGCCGATCCTCGGCGCGGACGGCTACCCGGAGCAGGTCGGCGGAGCCGTTGAGTCGCACCCCGGCCTCTACTTCGTGGGCCTGCCGTTCCTGCACTCGTTCAGCTCGATGCTGGTCGGCGGCGCCGGGCGAGACGCCCAGCGGGTCGTCGACCACCTCGACGCACACGCCCCGGGACGCAATCAGGCGGTTGGTGCGAGTGGGGGGTCATCGACATGAACCTCCCCGTGGTGGCCGGGCTGGTCTCGACCATGGTCTTCGCACTCAGTGCCCTGCCGATGCTGGTGAAGGCCGGCCGGACGAAGGACCTCGCGTCGTACAGCGCGAGCAACATCGTGCTGAGCAACGTGGGCAACGTCGTGCACTCCGTCTATGTCTTCAGCCTGCCGCCCGGCCCGGTCTGGCTGCTGCACACGTTCTACGTGATCAGCTCCGCACTGATGCTGATGTGGTACCTGCTCTACACGGTGCGGCAGCGACCGGAGGCGGAGCCGTCGAGCGACGTGGGTCAGGTGGTGGACGGAAACGAGCGTGTAATGGTCGGCGCGTAGGGTGATCGAACGTGAGCATTGTGGTGGGCTTTGACCTGGATCTGACACTTGTCGACTCTGCGGACGGAATTGCCGCGACTTTTGCACGGGCCACGAAGGGCGTCGGCGCCATCGTCGATCCCGACGAGTTGCGGCCGCTGATCGGTCTTCCGCTCGAGGAGACCATGCGCCGATTAGTGCGGCCACAAGCCGTCGACGAGGCGGTTCGGCTCTACCGCGAGTACTTCCCCTCCGTCGGTGCGCCCGCGACGAGCCTGATGCCGGGTGCGGCCGAAGCCGTCGACGCCGTGCGGCGGCGGGGTGGGCGGGCGGTGATCGTCAGCGCCAAGATCGAAT
>DATCVR010000247.1:0-1757 GCA_036566745.1 Jiangellaceae bacterium
GAGCAGACCTCCGGCGCCATCCGTGCTCTGCTCGACCTGGCGCCGAAGACCGCACGCCGGGTGCGAGCGGACGGCACCGACGAGGAGATCGGGCTCGACGAGGTCCAGATCGGCGATCGGCTGCGGGTACGTCCGGGAGAGAAGGTCCCCGTGGACGGCGCGGTCCTCGAGGGGCGCTCGGCGTTGGACGAGTCGCTGGTGACCGGCGAGTCGATGCCGGTGACCAAGGCGGCCGGGGACGTGGTGATCGGAGGCACCATCAACACCACCGGAGCGCTGCTGATCGAGGCCCAGCGAGTCGGCACCGACACGGTGCTGTCGCGCATCGTCGCCCTGGTGGCCGAGGCCCAGCGCTCTCGTGCCCCGATCCAGCGCACCGCGGACCGAGTCGCCGGGATCTTCGTGCCGGCGGTGATCGGGATCGCGCTGCTCGCGTTCCTGGTGTGGTTCCTGGTGGGGCCGGACCCGAGGTTCGCCCACGGCATGATCGCAGCCGTCGCGGTCCTCATCATCGCTTGCCCCTGTGCGCTGGGGCTGGCCACGCCGATCAGCATCAAGGTGGGTGTCGGCCGCGGCGCTGAGCGCGGTGTCCTCATCAAGAACGCCGAGGCGCTGGAGCGGATGGAGAAGGTCGAGGTCGTGGTGGTCGACAAGACCGGCACCCTCACCGAGGGCCGGCCGGCCGTCACCGCGATCGAGGTCGCCGATCCGAGCGGTCCCTCGGTCGAGGAGCTGCTGCGCCTCGCGGCCGCGGTCGAGCGTGCCTCCGAGCATCCCCTGGCCCGAGCGATCGTCGAGGCCGCGCAGGCCCGTGACCTGATCCTGCCGGAGGTGACCGACTTCGACTCACCCGTCGGACGTGGCGTGGTAGGAACCGTCGAGGGCCGCACGATCCGGCTCGGTAGCTCCGACTTCCTGGCCGGCGAGCAGGTCGATGCCGGCCCGCTCGCCGAGCCGGCCGAGCAGCTTCGTGCTCAGGGCGCGACCGCGATCTTCCTCGCCGTCGACGAGACGGTGGCCGCCGTCCTGGCCATCGCGGATCCGGTCAAGGAGACCACGCCCGGGGCTGTGGCCGATCTCGCGAGCCAGGGCGTGGAGGTGGTGATGTTGACCGGCGACAACCGTACGACCGCCGAGGCCGTGGCCCGAACGCTGGGGATCGAGCACGTCGAGGCCGGTGTGCTCCCGGACTGCAAGGCAGAGGTCGTCCAACGGATCCAGGCAGAAGGCAAGGTCGTCGCGATGGCCGGCGACGGTGTCAACGACGCACCCGCGCTGGCCGCCGCCGATGTCGGGCTCGCGATGAGCTCGGGCACCGACGTGGCCCTGGAGTCCGCAGGGGTCACCCTGCTCAACGGCGACCTGATGGGGATCGCCCGCGCCCGTCGCCTCTCCGCCAGGACGATGCGAAACATCCGTCAGAACCTGGTCTTCGCGTTCATCTACAACGTCGCCGGGATCCCGATCGCGGCTGGGGTTCTCTACCCGTTCACGGGCCTGCTGCTCTCGCCGATCATCGCTGCGGCGGCGATGGCGCTCTCCTCGGTCAGCGTGATCACCAACGCCCTGCGCCTGCGCACCGAGCGCCTCGACTGAGACCACCCGACCACGCTGACCGCCACACTGGACCCATGCACACTCACACCTCGTCGAGCGGCCCGGTGCTCGTCGTCGAGGATGAACGGCCGCTGGCACAGATCGTCGCGGACTACCTCGCCAAGGCCGGGTACGACGCGATCCAGGTCCACACCGGACCC
>DATCVR010000248.1:0-1828 GCA_036566745.1 Jiangellaceae bacterium
GCCTCGCCCGATCGCTCCCCGCCTTCCGTACGTTGACCCGACCGTTCCTGCGCCCGCCCGAGGCCGGCGCGGACACAGCGGTATGGCTAGCCGCCACCGAGCCCACCCCACCGTCCGGCACCTTCTGGCACGACCGTCGGCCGCGTCCGACGAGCTACCGGTCAGCCACCCGTCCCGGTCGCGGAGATGCCGAGGCGCTGTGGAGATGGGCGGCGGCTGCCGCCGGTCTGGACAGGCCCTAGATGTCACCCGAAGCACCCACCACCTCTACCCGAAAGGCCCGGCCATGCGCTCCGCGCTAGCAGCTCTCGCACAAGTCACCACGAGAAAGGGCACGGCGTGGCTGGTCCTGGTGATCACGGTCCTCCTGGCCGGTGCAGTGATGGTCGTCGGATCCTCCGTGGAGTCCGCCAGCTCGGCGCCTGACCCGCTGCCGGCGGACGCCGAGTCGGCCCGGGTCGCCGAGCTCCAGCAGAGCTTTCCGGGCGGGGACGTGCTGCCCGCGGTTGCGGTGGTCGAGCGTGATGGTGGGCTGACCGCGGAGGACCGGGCGTGGGTCGCCGAGGTGTCGCAGCGTTGGGCCGAGACCACCGGGAACGAGGTCTCGCCGCCGATCCCGGCGACGGACGGCGATGCCCTGATCGTCGCCATCGACGTCGATGCCGACGTGACCGGACTCGATCTCACCGAGCTCGTCGGCGAGCTGCGGGACACGGTCGACGAGGACCGGCCCGACGGCCTCACGGTCGAGCTCACCGGAGGTGCGGCCTTCGCCGCCGACATCTCCTCGGCGTTCGAAGGTGCCGACGTGCGGCTGCTCCTCGTCACCGCCGCGGTCGTCGCCATCCTGCTGATCCTGACGTACCGCTCGCCGGTCCTGTGGCTCGTGCCCCTGATCGTGATCGCGGTCGCCGATCGCACCGCCTCGGTGGTGACCCAGATCGTCGCGGACTGGACGGGCAGCGGGCTGGACGGCTCGACGTCGGGGATCACCAGCGTGCTGGTCTTCGGCGCCGGCACGAACTATGCGCTCCTGATGGTCTCGCGCTACCGCGAGGAGCTCCGGCGGCACGCGCACCACCGCGATGCCCTCGCTGCCGCGGTGCGCGGTTCCGCCGAGGCGATCGTCGCCAGCAACCTCACCGTCGTACTCGCACTGTTGGCCCTGGTGTTCAGCGTCGCGCCCAACACCCGGTCGCTGGGGGTCTCGGCTGCGATCGGCCTGCTGGTGGCCCTGCTCTTCGCGCTCTTCACTCTGCCCGCAGCGCTGTCGTTGTTCGGGCGTGGCCTCTTCTGGCCGTTCGTGCCGCGCAACGGCGAGGACGAGAAGTCCCGCGACGGTGTCTGGTTCCGGATCGCCCGCGCCGTGGTGAGCCGCCCGGCAGCGGTGCTGGCCGTGGCCGCGGTGATCCTCGGCGTACTCGCCTCCGGGCTCCTCGGCGTCAAGGTCGGGCTCTCGCAGACCGACCAGTTCCGTGTCGACGCCGAGTCCGTCGACGGTCTGGACACCCTCTCGAAGCACTTCCCGCCCGGGGCCTCCGATCCGGTGACGATCGTGGTCAAGGCCGACGAGGCCGACGCCGTCCTCGCGCAGGTCAACCAGATGGACGGCGTCGACAGCGCGCGACCGTCGGGCGAGAGCGGCGACCTGGTGAAGATCACCGCCACGCTCGACGACGCGCCGGCGACCCCGGAGAGCATCGAGACGATCGAGACGATGCGCAGCGAGCTGGCCGGCACCGGCGCTCTGGTCGGCGGCAGCGTGGCCAAGGACCTGGACAGCCGCAACGGCGCCGAGCGTGATCTCAAGGTCGTCGTGCCGTTGATC
>DATCVR010000249.1:0-4414 GCA_036566745.1 Jiangellaceae bacterium
CCGCCGCCGTCGACGAGATCGCCACCGGCCTGGCGGCGCCCTGGGGTCTCGCCTTCCTGCCCGACGGGTCGGCACTGGTCTCCGGTCGCGACGACGCCTCGATCGTCCATGTCACACCCGGCGCGGTGACGGCCGTGGGCACCGTGCCCGACGTCGACCACGGCGGCGAGGGCGGACTGCTCGGGCTGGCGATCGACCCCGCATCACCGACCACGCTCTACGCCTACGCCACGATCGACGGCGAGAACCGCGTCGTCCGCACCACCTACACCGCGGACGGCCTCGGCACGTTCGAGACGGTGCTCGACGGCATCCCCGCCGCCGCCAACCACAACGGCGGCCGGCTCACCTTCGGCCCCGACGGCATGCTCTACGTCGCCACCGGCGACGCCGGCGACACCGGCAACGCCCAGGACCTCGGCTCGCTCGGCGGAAAGATCCTGCGGATCACCCCCGACGGCGGCGTACCTCCGGACAACCCGTTCGACGGCTCCCTTGTGTTCTCCTACGGCCACCGCAACGTGCAGGGTCTGGCCTTCGACGACGCCGGCCGGCTGTGGGCCAGCGAGTTCGGCCAGGACACCTGGGACGAGCTCAACCTCGTCGAGGCCGGCGCGAACCACGGCTGGCCCATCGTCGAGGGCGAAGGCGGCGCACCCGACTTCGCCGACCCGGTGGCCGTCTGGCGCACCGACGACGCCTCGCCCAGCGGCATCGCCTACGTGCGCGACACGATCTTCATGGCCGGGTTGCGCGGCGAACGGCTGTGGCGGATCCCGGTGCCCGACGGCGTCGCCGGCGACCCGCAGTCCTTCCTCGACGGCGAGTACGGGCGGCTCCGGCTGGCAGCAGCCGCACCGGACGGGACGCTGTGGGTGCTGACCAACAACACCGACGGCCGCGGCGATCCGAGTGAGGGTGACGACCGCATCCTCCGGATCACCCTCGAACCGGCCTGACTCCGCAGGTCACGCCCACTTTCGGGGTGATCCCGGACAGATCGCCTCAGGGGCGACCCTGGCCCGCGAATCCGGGGCCGTTCATCTGCGAGTCGGAGTCACGGGCCGTCCGCGGGCAATAGCGTTTCGAGCATGAGCTACGAGACGCAGCAACGCACCTCGGGAAGCGTCGCCCGGCAGGTGCTGATCCTGGTCGGAATCGTCATCGCGGTCGTCGTCGGTGTCTCGGCGGCATCGTGGGCGACCCGCTCCACCGACCGGGCCACCGAGACCATCGACGAGTCCTTCTCGAAGGTGGAGCTCGACGTGTCGGCCGGCCGGGTCGAGATCATCGGCAGCGATACCGACGAGACCACCCTCGAGTCGCGCACCCAGTCCGGCTGGTTCCAGGACGCGAAGGTGACGCACGAGGTCGACGGCGACACACTGCGGATCACCGGGGACTGCTCGTCGCGGTTCTGGTTCAGCTTCTGCGCCACGGACGTGACCCTGACCGTCCCGTCCGACGTCGAGGTCGTCGCGGATTCCTCGGCCGGCAGCGTCACCGCTCGCGGCCTCGAGGGCACCACCAACCTCGAGTCGAGTGCCGGCTCGGTCCGCGTCGAGGACCAGAGCGGCCGGCTCACGGCGCACTCCTCGGCCGGTCAGGTGATCGTCGACGGGCTGCGCTCCGACACCGCCAAGATCACCTCCAGCGCGGGAGCCGTCGAGGTCAACGCGGCCGTGGCCCCGCGTTCACTGGACGCCGAGTCCAGCGCCGGCCGGGTCACCGTGACCCTGCCGAGCGACGCGACCTACGACGTCGACGCCGACACCAGCGCCGGCGACACGACCGTCGACGTCACCACCGACCCGTCGTCGGAGCACAAGGTGCGCGCGTTCTCCAGCGCTGGCGCGGTCACCGTCACCTCGGACTGACCGGCCTCCTGAACCGCCCGAGACCGTCCCCGGCGCTCCGGACGCCGGGGCGGCTCGGGACCAGGGCGGTCAGGCGTTGGCGCCGCCGTCGACGAGGATCGACGCACCGTTGACGAACCGGCCTCCCGGACCGGCGAGATGGACGACCATCGCCGCCACGTCGTCGGCCGAGCCGAAGTGCCCCAGCGGGATCGACGTCCGCTGTTCCTCGGCTCCGGGGCCTTCGGCGGGGTTCATGTCCGTGTCGGTGGGTCCCGGCTGGATCAGGTTCGCCGTGATGCCCCGCGGGCCGAGCTCGCGGGCCAGGCCCTTGGTCAGCCCGACCAGCGCGGCCTTGCTCATCGAGTACAGGGTGGTCCCGCCGTGAGGGACCCGCTCGGCGAGGTTGCTCCCGATCGAGATCACCCGGCCGCCCTCGCGCAGGTGCGGCGAGGCGGCCTGGGTGGCCACGAACGCCGCGCGGGCGTGGATCGCCATCACCCGGTCGAGCTCGTCGAGCCCGACCTCGTGGAACGGGCCGTAGGGGAAGACTCCGGCGCTGTTGACCAGCACATCGAGCCGCCCGAACCGGGCCACCGTCTCGTTCACCGCCGCACCCAGGGCCTCGGCGTCGGCGCTGTCGGCGCGGATCGCCCAGGCTCGCCGGCCCAGCTCCTCGATCTCGGCGACCACCTTCGCGGCCTGGTCACCGGCCGAAACGTAGGTGAACGCGACGTCGGCCCCCTCGCTCGCCAGCCGGGCGCAGACGGCCCGGCCGATCCCCCGGCTCCCTCCGGTGACGAAGGCCACCGCTCCGTTCAGCTCTGCCATGACGACCTCTCCAGGTGATTTATGTACCGATCGGTATGAAATTAGCGGCGCTGGCACGGCCCCGTCAAGCCAATTAGAATCCGATCGGTACAGAAATCGGGAGGTGGCCGTGACCGGTCGTGGACGTCCGCGTTCGTTCGACCGCGGCGCCGCCCTCTCGCGGGCCATGCACGTCTTCTGGGCCCGCGGCTACGAGGGCACCTCGATCGACGACCTCACCACCGCCATGGGCATCACCAAGCCGAGCCTCTACGCGGCCTTCGACTGCAAGGAGGCGCTCTTCCGCGAGGCGATCGAGCTCTACGAGTCGCTCGACGGCCCGAGCGTCACCCGCAACCTCGACACCGGCGCCACCGCGCACGAGGCGGTCGAGGCGCTGCTGCGCGGCAACGCCGAGGCCTACGTCGACCCCACCACCCCCCCGGGCTGCATGATCGTCCTGTCCGGGCTGCTCGGCACCTCGGCCAACGACGACGTCCGCGCCTTCCTCGAAGGCAAGCGGCTCGAACACGAGGCTCGGCTCCGGGCCCGTCTCGACCGTGGCGTGGCCGAGGGCGATCTCGCGCCCGACGCCGACACCGCCGGGCTCGCCGCGTTCTACACCACCGTCCTGAACGGACTGTCCATCCAGGCCCGCGACGGCGCCTCCCGCGCGACCATGCACGCGGTGATCGACCACGCGATGGCGGCGTGGAGCTCGCTCGCGCGAGCGGCCGACTAGTCTCGAACCCGATGCTCCATGCCGAGGCGGGAATCGCCGCCGACCCCGACGCGCTCCACGACGCCTTCACCACCTGGGCCGCCGAACGCGGTCTCGAGCTCTACCCTGCGCAGCAGGAGGCGCTGATCGAGCTGGTCTCCGGCTCGCACGTCATCCTCAGCACGCCCACCGGCTCGGGCAAGAGCCTCGTGGCCGTCGCGGCGCACTTCACCGCGCTCGCGCAGGGCCGCCGGACTTTCTACACCGCGCCCCTGAAGGCGCTGGTCTCGGAGAAGTTCTTCGCCCTCATCGACGTCTTCGGAGCGGCCAACGTCGGCATGATGACCGGCGACTCCAGCGTGAACCCGGGCGCGCCGATCATCTGCTGCACCGCCGAGGTGCTGGCCAACATCGCGCTGCGCGACGGCGCCGACGCCGACATCGGCCAGGTCGTCATGGACGAGTTCCACTTCTACGCCGACCCCCAGCGCGGCTGGGCCTGGCAGATCCCGCTGCTCGAACTGCCCGACGCGCAGTTCCTGCTCATGTCTGCCACGCTCGGCGACGTCACCTTCTTCGAGAAGGACCTGCTGCGCCGCACCGGCCGCGACGTGGCCGTGGTCAGCTCGACCACCAGGCCGGTGCCGCTGACATTCTCGTACTCGGTCGAGCCCATGCACGAGCTCCTCGACGAGTTGCTCCAGACTCACCGCGCGCCGGTGTACGTCGTCCACTTCACCCAGGCCGCGGCGATCGAGCGGGCACAGTCCCTGATGAGCGTGAACGTCGCCTCGCGAGCCGAGCGTGACCGGATCGCCGAGGAGATCGGCGGGTTCAGGTTCCACGCGGGCTTCGGCAAGGTGCTCTCGCGGCTGGTCCGGCACGGCATCGGGGTCCACCACGCCGGGATGCTGCCGAAGTACCGCCGCTTGGTCGAGCGGCTCACCCAGGCCGGCCTGCTGAAGGTCGTGTGCGGCACCGACACGCTGGGCGTCGGCATCAACGTCCCGATCCGCACGGTGGTCCT
>DATCVR010000250.1:0-1792 GCA_036566745.1 Jiangellaceae bacterium
GGCCTGCGGCTCGTCGAGACCGCTCCCGGCCACAGCGTCGAGGACGTCCAGGCGGCCACCGGCGCGAAGCTCCTCGTCGACGCCACCGTCTAGAAGGGCCCGCTCAGGCCCCGGTCTTCACGCGCTGGGCTCCGGCATAGACGCTCATCGACTCCCCGCGGAGGAAGCCGACGAGCGTCGTGCCGGATTCCAGCGCCAGGTCGACGGCCAGCGAAACCGGTCTGCGTGTCGTTCCGTGCTCGGTGATGCGGACGACCGGGCGTCGCGCGGTGACGCGCCCCATCACCTGCCGCCGGATTCGGGCGGACTGCATGTGGACGAGGGGCGGGTCATGAGTCCACAGCGGCCCCGAACCGGGCACGACGGCCAGTCGTTCCGGCGCGCCGCCGCGGTGTGCCCGTACCCTCTGGGCATGGGTGTGAGCGTGCGTGCTGCGACCGGATCCGACATCCCCGAACTGTCGCGCGTCCTGGCCGACGCGTTCTTCGACGACCCCGTGATGGTGTGGATGTGGCCGGATCCCGACCGCCGGCGGCGCGGCCTGCCGAGACTGTTCGCGGTGGAGATCCGCCATCACCATCTCGCCGGGGGCGGAGCCGAATTGGCAGAGGACGGCGACGGCGTGGTCCGTGGGGCCGCCATGTGGGATCCGCCCGGTGGCTGGAAGCAGTCCACGTTGTCGTCGCTCCGCAGCCTGCCGGGGCTGGTCCGCGCGTTCGGCTCCCGGCTGGGCGTCGGGGCCGCGGTGAGCGGAACCGTCGAGGACGCACACCCGGTCGATCCCGTGCACTGGTATCTGGCGACGATCGGAACGTCGAGCGCGGGACGGGGCGGCGGCTACGGGAAGGCGCTGTTGCGGTCGCGGCTGGACCGTTGTGACGCCGAGGGGCTCCCGGCGTATCTGGAGTCCAGCAAGGAAGACAACATCTCCTACTACCAGCGATTCGGCTTCGACGTCACCGGCGAGATCCGGATCCCGGACGGCGGGCCCACGGTGTGGGCGATGTGGCGGGAACCCGTCCGCGACCCCTTAGGCTAAGCTCGGCAAGCCTTACCTAAGTGGATCGTAGTACCTGGTAGACGAGAGGGTCGCCGCATGAACATGGGTCAACAGAGGATCGGCCTGAGCCGACGCGGATTCCTCGTGGGCACCGGGGGAGCG
This sequence comes from Jiangellaceae bacterium, assembly GCA_036566745.1. GTDB lineage: Bacteria > Actinomycetota > Actinomycetes > Jiangellales > Jiangellaceae > DATCVR01. The sequence continues at coordinate 1,163 of DATCVR010000250.1, forward strand.
CTGCTCGCGTTCGCCGCGGCCTGCAGCAGCTCGGACGGCGACGGCTCCGGCAGCGAGCCGTCGGGCCCCGTCATCGCCCACAAGTACGGCGAAACCCAGGTGCCGACCGACCCGCAGCGCATCGTCAGTGTGGGCTACAACGACCAGGACGCGATCCTCGCGCTCGGCGGCACGCTGGCCGGCACGTTCGACTGGTACGGCGACTACCCCTACGGCGTGTGGCCGTGGGCGCAGGACCTCCTCGGTGACGCGCAGCCCGAGATCGTGGGCACGGCGTCCACCAACATCGACTTCGAGAAGGTCGCGGCCGTCGCCCCGGACCTGGTGGTCGGCACCTACTCCGGCCTCACCCAGGCCCAGTACGACAAGCTGAGCGCCATCGCGCCGACGGTGGCGCAGCCCGCAGACTTCGCCGACTACGGTGTTCCGTGGCAGGACCAGACGAGGATCCTCGGCGACGCGCTCGGCAAGAAGGACAAGGCGGCCGAGCTCGTATCCTCCGTCGAGACGCAATTCGACGACGTCCGGGCCGCCAACCCGGCGTTCGCGGGAAAGACCGTCCTCGTCGGCGCGCTCAAGGGTCCGGGGCAGTTCGGTGTGTACGGCCCGGAGGACCCGAAGGTTCGCTTC
>DATCVR010000251.1:0-8353 GCA_036566745.1 Jiangellaceae bacterium
AGCAGGATCTGATCGGCGCCGGTACGGTCGGCGGCCGCGGTGCCGGCCTCGACCTCGGCCAACGTGGCGAACCCGGCCAGGGCCGGCTTGCTGGCTGCCCAAGCCGTGACCGTCGCTGCGGTGGCCGGGCTGGTCCGTAGCTGCGCCCATTCCAGATTCAACTGCCCCACCAGGGTGGCATCCAGACGCCTACGAGCACCCGAATGCGTCGTCTCAACGGTCCCGTCAGCGGCGGTGGTGTTGGTGGTGGTGTTCACGGCGGTGGCTCCCATCGTGTCGATGGCAACCACGCTGCCCAGCCACCCTTGCCCACCCCCTTGCCCGAACGACGCATCCCCGACGAGGCCTCTTGCCCGAGCCGAACTCGCCCAACGGGCAAGACCGCCGACGGAACCGCCGGATAACCAGGCTGAGGACTCTTGCCGAGTCATCCCACCGGTGACACGCTGGGATGACGTCGCCGGACCCGGTGTGGCGTCTGGCATCGATGCACCGGGGGGATCTGATGGCTGACGTCTTCATCAGCAATCTGGAACGCGACGGCGAGACCCGTCCGTTCGCCGCGCACGGCAAGGCCCTCGTCGGAAGCGCGGGTGGCCTGTCGCTCGGCCGGGCGGTGTTCGAGCCCGGATGGCAATGGTCGACCGATGTCAAACCGATCGCCGGCACCGAGTCGTGCCGCATGCACCACCTCGGTTACGCGTTGTCCGGACGGATGCGGATCCGCCTCGACGACGGGACGGAGATGGACATCACGGCTGGCGATCTGTTCGACGTCCCGGCCGGACACGACGCCTGGGTGGTCGGAGACGAGGCGTGTGACTTCCTCGACTACTCGCCCGACGCCACGAGGTACGCGGCTCGGCCAGCGCAGACCAGCGCAACCGAACCGGATCGCTACCTCGACGTGGTGCGCCAGGGATACGCCGCGTTCAACGCGGGCGACATGTCCACGCTGAGTTCGCTGCTGGCCTCCGAGGTCGTGCAGCACGTGCCCGGCGAGGGGCCTCTGGCAGGGTCCTACAAGGGCCTCGACGCGGTTCTCGGCTACTACCGCCAGCTCGGCGAGATGACGGACGGCACCTTCCGCGCCCACCTCGTTGACGTCCACGGCGACGGCAAGGGGCACGTCACGGGGGTCCACCAGGCCACGATGACCCGCAACGGCGCGAAGCGGGTCAGTCGCGGGTCGATCCTGTTCACCTTCCTCGACGACAAGGTGACCGACCTCCTCGAGCTGCGCGCGGATCTGCCGGGCGACGACGCCTTCTTCGCGTAGGGGATCGGGCCGCGGCACGCCCTCGACAGGGGGCGGAGACCACGGCATGCTCGCCGGGGACGGCCGTCGTGGCGGCGGCGCGTCACGCGAGGAGGCCGACCCATGAGCGAACGGCAGCTGACCGATCTCGGGACTCTGCGCCGCGGCTTCGCCGGCGAGGTGCTCTCGCCGGGCGACGCCGGCTACGACCGCGCCAGGTCGGTATGGAACGCGATGGTCGACCGCCGGCCGGTGCTGGTCGCGAGGTGCGCCACCACCGACGACGTGGTCGCCGCCGTCCGCTACGGCCGCGACAACGATCTCGAGATCGGCGTCCGTTGCGGCGGGCACGGTGTCGTCGGCTCGGCGGTGCCCCACGGCGGGCTGATGCTCGACCTGACGCCGATGGGCGCGGCTCGGGTCGACCCCGAGCGCCGTCGGGCCTGGGTGCAGGGCGGTGCGCTGCTGGGCGCGCTCGACACCGCGTCGCAGCCGCACGGGCTGGCCACCACCGCGGGCAACGTCTCGCACACCGGTGTTGGCGGCTTGACGCTTGGTGGCGGCATGGGCTGGCTCGCTCGGAAGTATGGCCTGAGCTGCGACAACGTCGAGTCGTACGAGGTCGTCACCGCCGACGGGACGGTGCTGCGCGCGAGTGCCACCGAGCATCCGGACCTCTTCTGGGCGCTGCGCGGCGGTGGCGGCAACTTCGGCGTGGTGACCGAGTTCGAATTCCGTCTGCACGACGTCGGCACCGCCGCGTTCTTCGTCAACCTCTACTACCCGGCCGAACAGGCGGCGCGGCCGTTCCAGGTCTGGCGCGACCTGATTCCGCAGGCGCCTCGCGAGGCCACGCTGACGGCCTGGGTGGGGACGCCCACCGGTTGGCCGGAGCTGCCCGAGGAGCTCTGGACGCGCTCGGTTGCAGGCATCGGCTTCGTCTGGGTGGGAGCGGCCGACGATGCCCGCCCGCTGCTCGAGTCGCTGCGGTCCGCGGGAGCGCCGGTAGCCGAGGTGAGTCGCGAGCTGACGTACCTCGAGCTGCAGACCATGGACGACAGCCCGGAAGGCCACGCGTTCCGGCGGTACTGGAAGGGCCACTACCTCAGCGAGCTCGCCGACGACGCGATCGACACGTTCCTCTCACGGGCCGCCACCGGAGAGGACGACGACCTCCTGCCCGCCGCGTCGTTCCAGACCTACGGTGGGGCCATCGCCGACGTGGCCGACGACGACTCCGCGTTCAGCCAGCGCGACGCCGTGGTGGAGTTCGTCGCGGCGTCACGCTGGACCAACCCGGCCGAGGACGAGGCGCGCATCGAGGCCGCCCGCCGTTACGGCGCCGCCATGGAGCCGTTCGCCAGCGGTGCGTACGTGAACGCGCTGGTCGACGAGGGTCAGGCCGGAGTGCGCCGGGCCTATCGTCCGGCGAAGCTCGAACGGCTGACGGCCGTCAAGGACCGGTACGACCCCGACAACGTCTTCCACCTCAACCACAACATCGTGCCGAGCGCCCGCTCCTGATCCCAGATCGGCTGCTCTCCACACGAAACGCCGGCCGCAAGTAGGCGTAATGTCCGAATAGGCGCATCGGGGGACCGGGATCGGGGGGATCACCATGCGCACGCGTACTCGCACCTGGCTCGGATCGGCCGCCGCCGCCATCGTGGCAGCCGCCTTCACCGGCATCGCGCAGGCCGGGCCGCCCATCGTGAACGACCACTTCGACGTCACGTCGACCCACATCGAGCAGGAGGAGCACGAGGGCTTCTGCCCTGACATCCCGTTCCTCGTCCTCTTCGAGGGGCACGCGACGGGCTCGACGCTGGCCGTGCATCATGGCGACGGCTTCGCGTACTTCGGGACTCGAGTTCGAGTCTCCGACACATACACGAACGTCGAGACCGGCCGGTCGATGAGCATCGAGGTCGTCCTGTCGTCGAAGGACCTGAAGATCGTCGACAACGGCGACGGCACCATCACCATCACCGGTCAGGACACCGGGAGCCAGCGTTCGTTCGACGACGACGGCAACCTGCTGTTCACCGACACCGGTCTGATCAGGTACGAGGTCCTGATCGACACCGCCGGGACTCCCGGCGACCCCGAGGACGACGAGTTCCTCGCGTTCCTGGGCGAGACGAAGGTGGCGGGCCCGCACGAGACGCTCGACCGCGACTTCTGCGCGGACCTGCTGGAGTTCATCGGCTGAACCTCACGCGGAGAAGGGTTTCGAAACCTACCGGAGGAATCATCGCGAAACGGCTGGTCAGAAGGTTCTGGCCAGCCGTTTCGCTGTCGTGACCACACGTGGCGAGCACATTCGCGGGAGGTGTCAGCAGGACGCTCAGTTGGTGTCACGTCGGTACAGCAGGACGGTCCCGACGACCAGCGCGACGGCGGCGTATCCACCGAAGATGAGCGCGTCCTGGACGCGGGTGAGAGCGACGGCGATCGACTCGGGTGTGGCGGTGTCCGAGTCGATGCCGAGTAGGCCGTTGCCCGCATAGAAGGGCAGGAATCGGTAGACGTGTGCGGGCACGAACAGGGCGAGCAGGTTCTCGACGACGAGCCCCCAGACCAGAAGGCCGGAGATCGCGCCGGAGCTGTGGCGGACGATCATGCCCACACCCAGTCCGAGGACGGCAGCGAGCGAGGTGTACACGAGCGCCCACAGCGTCGTCGCGGCCATGGTCGAGGTGTCGCCCAGGTCGAGTCCGCCGAGAACCGCGCCACCGAAGCCGGCGGCCATCCCGGCTGCTCCGAGCACCAGCCCGAAGGCCATGGCCAGGATCTTCTTGGACACCGCGATCACCCAGCGCGCAGGTTGCGCCGTCAGTGTGGCGGCCAGGGTGCCGTGGTGGGCTTCCGAGCTGAACAGCAGGATTCCGGCGACCGCGGCGAACACCGCGGTGAGCACGGTCGAGAAGATGAACACCTCGGAGACGGTCAGGACCTCGTCGGTCACCAAGGTCGCGACCGCCCACGAGACGAAGCCGCCGGCCACCGCGGCCAAGCCGAAGATGGCCTTGTTGGCTCGAACCGAGAACAGCTTGATCCACTCGCTCTTCAGGACCCTCGGGACGGCCCTGATGTCGTCGCTCGTGGATCGAACGGCCGGGCGGAGTCCGGTCGGCGCTCTGGACGCCGGTGACGTGTTCATCGTCGGGATTTCGGTAGTCATGATGGGTTCCTTCGCTGAGTCGTCGGTCGGGGGGTCAGGCGGATGCGAACTCGGCTGATTCGCTGGTCATGTCGAGCACGTTGTCTTCGAGCGATCGAGAGGTCTCGGTGAGCTCGACCAGCTGGATGTGGTTGTCGAACGCGATCTGCGACACGGTGGTCTTGGTCGTTCCATGGACGAGCACTCGCTCCCCTGTCCTCTCGGCGGCGAGGTCGTGCGCGGCCAGGAGTTCGACGAGGTCGTTCGGCTGAGGCGTCTGGACGCTCACCGTGATGTCGTCTCTGCTGGTGATCGCCTCGACGGACTCCGCGGCGAGCAACCGTCCGCCTCCGACCACGACGAGGTCGTCGGCGAACATGCTGAGTTCGCCGATGAGGTGGCTCGACACGAAGACCGTGCCGCCTCGGTCGGCGTAGCCGCGGAGGTAGGTCCGCAACCAGCGGATGCCGTCGGGATCGAGGCCGTTGGACGGCTCGTCGAGCAGCAGGACCTGGGGGTCGCCCAGGAGTGCCCCGGCCAGCGCCAACCGCTGACGCATACCGAGTGAGAACCCACCGGCTCGCTGATCTGCTGCCGTCTCGAGACCGACGTCGGCGAGCACCTCCTCGGCCCGCCTGGCCGGGACGCCGATGAGAGCCGCTGTGGCTCTGAGGTGGTGGCGAGCTGTGCGGCCCGGGTGCATGCAGCGGGCGTCGAGGACCGATCCGACGATCCGGGCGGGATCCTTGAGATCGGTGTATTTGGTGCCGTGATAGCGGACCTCGCCACCGTCAGGCCGGGTCAGCCCGACCATCATCCGCATGGTGGTCGACTTGCCGGCGCCGTTCGGGCCGACGAATCCCGTGACGCGGCCGGCCGCCACGTCGAACGTCATGTCATGGACGGCGAGGCGCTTGCCGTACTGCTTGGTGAGTCCTGCGACGGTGATCATGTGGAAGCACTCCATACCTGTCGGAGAGGCCCCGAGCGAGGCATCCTTACGCTGTAAGGATGTTCGTACGCTAGCCTTACGCCGTAAGGATGTCAACGGGAACGGGAGAGACCGGGCATGACCAGAAAGACGAGAGCAGCGGCTTCCTCACGGCCGCCCCTCAGCCGGAAGCGGGCGCTGGCGACCGCCGTGGCGCTGGCCGACGCGGAGGGCATCGGCTCGCTCTCGATGCGCAAGCTCGCGCAGGAACTCGGCGTCGAGGCGATGTCGCTCTACCACCACGTGACCAACAAGGAGGACATCCTCGACGGAATGGTCGACATGGTCTTCGGTGAGATCGAGCTGCCGTCCGAGGGCACGGACTGGAAGACCGCGATGCGTCAGCGGGCGGAATCGGCCCGAGCGGCCCTGACCCGCCATCCGTGGGCGATCAGCATCATGGACTCGCGGACCTCGCCCGGCCCGGCGACGTTACGACACCATGACGCGGTACTCGGGTCCTGCCGCGGAGCCGGCTTCTCGGTGCAGATGGCTGCCCACGCGTTCTCGTTGATCGACAGCTACATCTACGGCTTCGTGCTGCAGGAGGTGAACCTCCCGTTCGACGAATCCTCGGACTTGGGCGAGGTGGTCGAGTCGATGATGCTGCCGTTCTCGGCGGATGACTACCCGCATCTGGTCGAGCTGACCACGCAGTACATCCTGCAACCCGGCTACAGCTACGGCAACGAGTTCGCGTACGGCCTGAGCCTCCTCCTGGACAGCCTCGAGGCAGCGGCGCACCGTTGAGCTCGCGCCGTGTTGGCCGACCGGGTCGTGAGTCGTGGCCGCTGGCTGGCCCGCGCACCGGATGAGGCTGTGCGGGAGGCCGCCGAGCTGGATCGCGTCCGCGTCAACCGATGGGGGAGCTGCGGCGAAGGAGGAGCGCGGCCGCGAGGATGCCCGCCACGGCCGGCAGGATCGCCAGAACGCCCCACAGTGGCGGGAAGATCCGTGCGTCGTACTCCGTGGACACGAGCAGGAGTGCGGCGAGGCTCGCGGAGATCGCGGTCACGATCACGGCCAGGACTCCCGCCGCCCGGCGGCGGGAACGCGCGACCCGCAGCACGAGCAGCCACAAAGCGGCGTCGACGACGGCGACGGTGTACATCAGACCGTAGAGCAGGCTCGCGGACGGCTGCTTGCCGGACGACGCGTACGTGGCATCGGCGTGCTCGATGAGGGTGCGACCGCCGACCTGGTCGACGATCGCCGCCACCGCAACGACGACGGACAGGGCGACCGCCACCACGACGGCGTAGCCGGCCGAGCGCCGTCGACCGGTCGGAGTCGTCGGGACAGGCAGAGTTTCAGATAGCGACTGTCTCATGCAAGTGACTGTACGAAGGAGGTGAACCAAGGGTCAAGGGATTTCAGGCAGTCACTTGCTGAAGAGCGTTACTCCCTCATAATCTCGGTGGATGGCATCGGGTCTTCGGGAGCGCTGGCGAGCCAAAGCCAGGCTGACCATCCAGGAGCGGGCACTCGACCTGTTCGACGAGCGAGGGTTCGACGCTGTCACGATCGAGGAGATCGCCGCCGCGGCGGAGGTCTCGCCGTCGTCGGTGTACCGCTACTTCGGCACCAAGGAAGGGCTGCTCGTCGCCGACGAGTTCGACAGCATGAGCCAGGAGGCGCTGGACGAGATCCTGGACCTGAACGATCCGGTCGGCAGCCTGCTGCGGATCGTGCTCACGTACGAAACGACGCCGGAGCGGACGCCCGAGACGGCGGGGGAGAAGTCGCCCGAACCCCCGGACGCAACGCGCAGCCCGCAGGCCCAGCGAAGCCCCTGGCGCCGGGTGCGGTACTTCTTCCAGGAGCCGTCGGTGCGGATGGCCGCGTGCGCGGCGCTCGACCGGGCGAGTCAGCGAATCGCCCCGATGATGATGGCCGGCCGCGGCGAGATGACCGAGACCCAGGCGCGCGTGGCGGCGAACGCGCTCGTGTTCGGCTACTTCGCCGCGCTGGAGCAGTGGTACCTCGACGGCGGCGTTCATCCCATCGCCGGCTACGTCGAGGAAGGCATGGCGCCACTACGCACGATCTGGTCGCCCGCAGGTAGCCCCTAGCCTCGCCACATCGACGAGCTCAGCGTGATGCGACCGGGCTCAGGACTCCGGGAACTGCGGCGCGACCACCTCGGCGATCTCCTGCACGGTGTCGCACGAGCCCGGTTGATCATGCAGTAGTGAGATGAAGCGTCGCCCGGCTCCAGGCTCTCGACCTCGAACGGCAAGCCGTCGATGGGGATCGTCGCGCAGACGTCCTCGGCGGTGATGTCGGTCGTCTGTTCACGATGCACGAAGTCGCCAGCCCGCCGGCCGCCGCGACAAGGACAACGCGGGTGCCGCGCCGACCGGTCACAGCGACGTCGCCACCCTCGACCGTCGCCGCTTCAGGGTGGTGCGACTCGTCGTGATCAGTTGCCGCCATACTTGTTCAGGTACAGCTCAGCGACCCGCTCACCCTCGATCGCGGTCGGGTACTGGACGTTGTCCCAGCTGTAGGCCGTGTTGTTCATGACTCGAGAGTTCCAGCCCGAGCTGTTCAGCGCCCGGAGGCCGAGCGCCGCGCCGATCGTCGCCGAGATCGCGTGGTTCCGGCGGGCCTGCGTTCCGGTACAGCTCCCCGAACTGGTGTTGATCCGCAGATGCAAATTCGTCCACAGGTACATGCCGCCGGTGCCGAGGGTCCGGTCCGCGTAGAGCGCGTCATAGCAGCTCGTCGTGGAAACCAGTGAGCCGATGAAGAACCGCCGCGACGGCGGGTACCCGGCGGCGGCGCAGTCGTCCTTGTACTGGAGTCTCAGCACGTAGTCCGACGCGACGTTCCACCGCTGTGCGATCGCCGCGACCGGCCACTGGGTGGCGTTGAGACCGCTGGCCGAGACACAGATCGAGTAGGTGTAGAACCGGGTGCCGCTGACGTCGGCCGGGTC
>DATCVR010000252.1:0-2940 GCA_036566745.1 Jiangellaceae bacterium
AGGTCACTCCGGTGACGAGCAGGCTGAGACGTACGTTGTCGGTGATCCCGGCCAGGTAGCCCAGCGTGGTGTAGCCCTCGAGCATCGGTTCGAAGGGGCCGCCGGCCTGCTCCATCTGGAACCAGTGGTCCATGACGGTGAGCAGGTCGACGCCGCCCTCGTCCGCGATGCGGGCCGTCTCGGTCAGCTTGTCGGCCAGCGTGGTCTCCCACTCGGGGTGGGTGAACGTGAAGTAGTGGAGTCCAAGATCCATACCTCAGACGCTATGTCTTCGAGCGCGCTCGAAGACAAGCCCTTAGACGTGACGGGCCGTGCGCAAGGGCGAGGCGATCACGATAACCGCAGCGAGGACGAACAATGCGACAGCCACCCACAGCGCCGGGCGGAGCCCCAGCAGCTGTGCCACCAGCCCGCCGGACAGGGCGCCGATCACGGCACAGGTGCGGTTGGCGGACCGGATGGTCGCGTTCATCCGCCCCTGCAGATCGTCCGGCGTCACGGACTGTCGATACCCCAGTGAGTTGGCGTTCTCGATTCCCATCCCGAACCCGGCCATCATCTGAGCGACGCCGAGTACGACGACCCCCACTGCCGTGTGTGGCGCCAGCGCCGCGCACCCCCACGCCACCGGTCCGACGACGAATCCGAGCACCACCGCTCCCCCGGCACCGAGGCGACGCCCGGCGCTCACCGCGAGCAGTGCGCCGGCAAGTCCGCCGACACCGGCGAACGCGAGGACGACGCCGTACGTCACCGCCCCGAGCCCCAGTTCGCGCATCGCGAACGGAGCGAAGGCGGTCACGGCCACCGCGTTGCCGATGAACCAGACGTGCGTGGAGATCGCGTGTGGCGCGAGGGTGCGGTGGCGGTAGATGAAACGTACGCCGTCGGCTATATCCCGCATCACGTGGGCCGGAGTGCTCGCGCGGCGCGGCAGCGACGGCTCCTCGACGCGCAACCGTGCGTTCATCACCGCGCCGACGGCACAGGTGAGCGCATCGGCGAGGACTGTGAACGGCGCCCCGATGACCGCGACCATGCCTCCACCCAGCGCCGGTCCGGAGGTCATGGCGGCGGTGTCGCCCTGGTCGATGCGGGCGTTGGCCGAGAGCAGCGCGCTCTTCGGAACCAGTCGCGGCAGGAAGGACTGCCGGGCCGCGAGCTCGAGTACGGAGAGAGCGCCGACCACAAAGAGCACGGCGGCCACGATGGGCAGCGTGAGTGTGTCAGCCACCCACAGCAGCGGGATGGCGAGCAGAGCCACCGCCTGCAACGCGTTCGACCACACGAGCAGCGGCTTGCGCCTGACCCGGTCGACGAGGACGCCGGCGAAGAGTCCCAGGAAGGCGTATGGCAGCACTCTGGCGGCGTTGACGATGCCCACCTCGGCAGGCGTCGCTACAAGCACCTGCACGATGAGCACCTGGATCGCGACCGTCGAGGCTGCTGTGCCGAACGAGCCCGTCGTGGAGGCTGTCCAGTAGCGGACGAAGGCGGGGAGCCGCATCGCCTCGTCGCTCACGCGGCCTCACCCTACCGAGGAGTCACGATGAGCCAGTTACGGTCTGTTCGACTCGCGCTCCGGCAACTCTGCCAGGTGCTTGTGACCCCAGTCCCCCAGCGGCTGGAGGGCGGCGATCAGCTCCGCCCCGGCCGGGGTCGGCCGGTAGAGGACCTGCACCGGCGTCGAGGGGATCACCTCTCGCACAATGAAGCCGTCGCGCTCGAGTTCCTTGAGGCGCAGGGCGAGCATCCGGTCGGAGATCCCCTCGACCGTACGCCGGTACTCACCGAAGCGCCGCGCACCGCCCACCGCGGCATAGAGCACCGCCCCGGACCAGCGTTGTCCGACGCGCTCGAGCGTGCGCTGGAAGACGGTGCACGACTTCTCGTCGACCTGGGCAGCATTGAGGGTCACTTACTCAGGATAAGTTGCTAACGCCCTGGTTGCCAACGCGTCGCCGCCCCACACAGACTCTGCGGTTGCCGGCCCATCGACCGGCCTCGAGATCACCCGCCCGAGCGGGTCACCCAAAGGAGTACACGCGTGTTCATCGCGTACATCGTCGTCTCGTTCCTGCTCGCCCTCGTCTGCCTGGCATCCGGGACGGCCAAGGTGACCAGGCAGCCGGCCCTGGTCGAGCAGATGGGTGGGCTCGGCGTCGCCGCCAAGTACGTGCCCGTTCTCGGCGTTCTCCTCGTGCTCGGTGCCGTCGGCCTCGTCGTCGGCAACTGGGTCGGAGCCCTCGGTGTCGCGGCCGCGGGGGCGCTCGCGCTCTACTTCATCGGCGCGATCATCACCCACCTGCGGGCCGGCGACGCCAAGGGCTCCGTGCCCACGGTGGCTCTCACCGTCGTCTCCGTCGCAGCGCTCGTTCTCCGAGTGCTGTCACTCTGATCCCGGAGACACTGGCCCAGGTCAGCGCAGCAGCGGTTCCCGCTTGAGGTCGCGCTTGTCGAGCTTCGCGTCGTAGGTGGCCAGTGGCTTCGCCTTCGACTCGTCGGCCTCGACCGCGGCGCTCGCCACGCCGGCCCACTCCAGGATCCGGGCGGTGGCGAGCTCGCGCTCGTCGGTGACCAGGCCGGCCACGTTGGCACCGTGGTTCATGCCCGGCGCGGTGAAGACGTAGGAGTCGTTGGCGAAGATGCCCGGTCGGAAGCGCTCGGCACCCCACGGGTCGGCCTCGCCGTAGACGAAGAGCATCTGGTTGGCGTGCTTGCGCACCCAGGAGTCGACGTCACGCATCGCGGACGGGTCGAACCGCATGTCGATGTCGCGCGGGACGAAGCTGCGCGGCGGCTGGTAGCCGTAGCGGATCAGCTCGTCCTCGATGTGCGGGAAGCCGATCGTCGGCGCACCGAGCTCAGTGCCGGCCTGGTAGTAGTAAGGCGTGTAGGGGCTCAGGCCCTGGTCGGTGTAGAAGCTGAAGCCCGAGTAGT
>DATCVR010000253.1:0-6070 GCA_036566745.1 Jiangellaceae bacterium
GCGGCCAAGCTCGACGACGCCGACGACAGCGAGCACGTGGTCGACGCGGAGAAGGTCGCCGAGCTGCTCGGGGTCACGCTGCGCACGGCCCGGCGGATGCTGCACTCCCTCGTGGACGAGGGGCTCGCCTGGCCCATGCCCCCGGCCCGCTCCAGCAAGGTCGGCCGCCCACCGCGCCCCTACCAGCTCCTCATCGAGAAGCTGCCGAATGATCGAGTTAAGGAACAGCTCTAATACCTATTTGAGGCCTTGCCAATATAGGCGGAGATGCGGCAAGCTCGACACCTCACGCATCCGCCGAGGCCGTGAAGGAGCCCGTCCGTGCCCGCAGGCCAGACCGTCGCGGTGGTCGTCGACGACGAGGCGACCGCCTCCGCACACGCCGCCTCCGACCATGCATGGTGGGTGTACGCCACCGAGGTCCTCGACCACCTCCGGCTCCCGTACCACCAGGTGAGCACGGTCGACCCCGAGCTGCTAGACAGCGACCTCCGGGTGCTCGTCTTCACCCATCCACCCGTCCTCGACCCACCCACCCAGGGCGCACTCGAGCGCTGGGCCCGGCGCGGTGGCGCGATCCTCGCGATCGGCGGGCCGGGTGACCTCGCCGGACTGCTCGGCACCGACGCCGGCGCCCCGGTCGACCACGCCCATGTCCGTGTGCTCGACGCCGAGCTGTGGACCAGCGTCCCCGACGTCGCGCTCCACGCGGTGGGCGGCGTCCGGCTGCGCGCCGGCGCCGATGCGGACGTGCCGGCCAGGTGGGACGACGGCTCGCCCGCCCTCACGGTGCGGCGCCTCGGCGCTGGCGTGGGCCTGACCTGCGGCGTCGACCTCTGGCAGAGCATCGTGCGGATCCAGCAGGGCTATCCCGTGCTGGCCGACGGCACCCCCGCCTCCGACGGCACCGCACCCATCGACGACGACCTCCTCAAGTGCGACGACGGGCTGGCGCTGAGCTTCGAGGACGACCGCGAACTGCCGCCCGGACAGCCTCCGGTGCCCCAGCCGTTCGAGCACGTCCACCCGCCCGTGGCGGCGGCGCCGATGTTCCACCGGCCCCATGCCGACCTCTGGCGCTCGCTGTTTTTGCAGAGCCTGTGGTGGGCGGCCGAGCAGGTCGGCGCAGCATTGCCGTGGCTGTACTACTGGCCCTCCGGCGTGCCCGCGGTCGCACACATGTCCCACGACTCCGACGACAACGTCGAGGAACACGGCCGCACCGCCCTCGAGGTCTTCGCCGAGGCCGACGTGCGGGTGACGTGGTGCCAGGCCTTCCCCGGCGGCTACTCGCCCGAGACCTACGCCGCCATCAGCGCGGCCGGCCACGAGCAGGCGCTGCACTACAACGCCATGCACGACGCCGACATCGCCACCTGGGGCTGGCCGCAGCTGCGCGCCCAGTACGCGTGGGCCCAGGCCGTCACGGGCACCGAGCGCATCGTGTCCAACAAGAACCACTACACCCGCTGGGAGGGCTGGACCGAGTTCTACGAGTGGTGCGAACGACTGGGCATCGAGATCGACCAGTCGAGGGGCCCGAGCAAGCAGGGCGGCGTGGGGTTCCCGTTCGGCACCGCTCACGTGTCGTTCCCGATCGCCGACGTGGCCGAGGGCAATCGCTTCCACGACGTCCTCATCCTGCCCCTGCACACGCAGGACCTCGCCCTGGCGGCCCACGAGAGCGTCCGCGACGTGATCATCGACAACGCTGTCGCCCAGCACGGCGTCGCCCACTTCCTCTTCCACGGTCCCCACCTCCACCTGCGCCCGGCGACCCGCAAGGCGTGCCTGGTCCTGGCCGAGGAGGTCCGCCGACGGGGCATGGCGTGGTGGACCAGCGCCGAGATCAACGACTGGGAACGATCTCGCCGCGAGGTCCGGCTGACGCTCACCCCGAGCCCGGGCGGTTGGGTGGTCCACTCCGAGGCCACGGCCGCCGTCGAGGACGCCGCCGTGCTGGTCCTGCTGCCGGGCCTCGACGCGCTACCCCGGATCGTCTCGGGCGAGGGGTCGGTCGGGCTGGTGCGCCGGCACGGACGCGACTTCGTCGAGCTCACGGTGGACGTCCCCGCGGGAACCGCCTCCTGGACTCTGGCGCGCTAGCCACAGAGCGGCAGCCTCAGCCCGCCGTGGTGGGTGAGTCTGGGGTCCCCCTGGCGACACCAGATCCACCCGTCAGCTGCATTGCCCCACACGGCGATCTTCACAGCCCCACGGTCAGAGCCGCGTGGACCTTGCGCAGGGCCACGACGATGTCGGCGACATCGTCGTGGGTGTACCGCTCGTTCCAGTTCAGGACCAGCATGCGCGAGCCGATCAGCGCCTCGGTCTCGGGGCACAGGCCACGCTCGTAGCGCGGCGCCTGGTCCGCCGGCGGCGCGCTGAGCGGGAACCCCGATCGGCCGTAGGTGCGCCGCTCGCTGAACACCGGGGTGAGGTACAGCGGGCGCTGGAGGTAGCCCGGGACGGCCGGGATGCCCTCGGCCACGAGCGCCTCCGAGTACCGGACGGCATCGCCCCCGGCCAGCGACGCGTCCACGAACACCGGGTACAGCCAGAAGGCGGCGCCCTCGGTGCGTCCAGCGGCCAGGCCCGGCAGCTCGCCGATCGCCGCGGTGAGCGCCTCGGCAGCCTTGCGGCGCGCATCGACCACGCCCGCGAGCTTCGCCAGCTGAGCCCGAGCCACGGCGGCCTGGAGCTCGGTCATCCGGTAGTTCAGGCCGAGGAACAGGTGGGTCCGCTCGTCGGTGTCCCGAGGCCAGGCCTTGTCGGCGAACAGCCGCGCCCGCCTGGCGAGGGCCGGGTCGTCGGTGATGGTGAGGCCGCCGTCGCCCGCGGTGATGTGCTTGGTCTGCTGGAGGCTGAAGCAGCCGAGGTGCCCCACGGTCCCGGCCAGCGCGTCGTCGGGCTCGCACCGCGTCAGGTAGGCCTGCGCGCAGTCCTCGATCAGCACGATGCCGTGCTCGTCGGTGATCGCCCGCAGCTCGGCCACCGGCGCGGGCTGGCCGAACAGGTGCACCACGATGATCGCCCTGGTGCGCGCGGTGATCAGCTCGCGGACGGCCGCCGGATCGAGGTTGCCCGTGTGCGGATCGACGTCGGCGAACACCGGCACGGCGTTCTGGGCGAGGATCGGCAGGACGGTCCCGGCGTCGGACAGGCCGGTGGTGATGATCTCGTCGCCGGGCTCCGGGTCGACGGCCGCCACAGCCAGGTGCAGCGCGGAGGTCCCGGAGCTCGACGCGACCGCGTGGGCGACCCCGTAGTACCGGGCGAACTCCGCCTCCAAGGTCCGCGTCTCGGTGCCGACGGTGCTGTTGAGCAGACCGCTGCGGATGACTCGCTCGGCGGCGGCGACCTCCTCGTCGCCGAGGGTCCGGCCAGCCGGCGAGTACACGTCGGGGAACGGCGTCGTACGGACCGGCGATCCACCGTGCAGGGCCAGCGCCGGCACAGGCTCGTGGGGCATGTCGTCCTCCCGGATGTCCGGCACGGGGCGCCGATTGGCCGTAGCATATCGACCGCGCACGGTTTTCACACCTGCCAAAACTGCGATCAGGATGACCGAAATTCTCCGCCATCCGCAACTCTAGGGTGGGTTTTCGGACATCCATCCCTCCTATTAAGTACAGCGCATAATCTTGACTTCGAGCCTGTCCCAAATCAGACTGGGGATCGGCCCGTCGCCGGCCGTGGTCGCGGCGGGTCGTGGCTTGTCGTGATGGCGGAAGGGAGCGCGGTGCGAACCGTCGAGGAGCTCGAAGAACGGCTGTCCCGGCCCAGGCCGGCGCTGGTCGACGACCTGCGCCGGCTCGAAGGCGACATCGTCGTCCTCGGGGCCGCCGGCAAGCTCGGCCCCAGCCTGGTCCGGCTGGCCACCCGCGGGGTCGCCGAGGCTGGCACCGGGGCCCGGGTGATCGCGGTGTCGCGGTTCTCGACGCCCGGCTCGGCCGACGCGCTGCGCGAGGCCGGCGCCGAGGTGGTGGTCGCCGACGTGTCCGACGACGACGCCCTGGCCGGGCTCCCGGACGCCGCGAACGTGGTGTTCCTCGTCGGCGCGAAGTTCGGCAGTTCCGGCAACACCGCCGCCACCTGGGCCACCAACACCTACCTCCCCGGCCGGGTCGCCGAGCGCTACGCCGGATCGCGGATCGTCGCGCTGTCCACGGGCAACGTCTACCCCCTCGTCCCGACCGGCAGCGGCGGAAGCACCGAGGACGACGCCGTGGGACCCGTCGGCGAGTACGCGATGTCCTGCCTGGGGCGCGAGCGAGTCCTCACCAGCTTCGCCCAGCGCAACGGCACCCCGACCGCCCTGATCCGGCTGAACTACGCCGTCGAGATGCGCTACGGCGTGCTGGTCGACATCGTGCGCGCGGTGCACGCCGGCGAGCCCGTGGACGTCACCACCGGGTACGCCAACGTCGTGTGGCAGGGGTACGCCAACGAGGTCGTCCTGCGCAGCCTCCTGCACGCCGACGTCCCGCCCTTCGTCCTCAACCTCACCGGGCCCGAGACCGTGTCGGTGCGCTCGGTGGCCCGCCAGGCCGCCCGCCTGCTGGGTCGTGAGGCCACCTTCACCGGCGAGGAGGCGCCCACTGCGCTGCTCGCCGACGCCGGGCGCTGCCACGGACTGTTCGGCTACCCGGAGCTCACGCTCGCCGAGCTGCTCGAGGCGACCGTGCGATGGATCGAGACCGCGCAGCCCTTGCTCGGCAAGCCGACGAAGTTCCAGGTCCGCGACGGGAAGTTCTGATGACCGACATGCCCACGCTCGACGTCACGCCCGCCCGAGCGCCCGACGCGGTGCAGGCTTTCCGTGACGGCACCGTCATCCCGGCGCACCCACTGGCCCTCGACGCCGCTCGCCGCCTGGACGAGACCCGTCAGCGCGCCCTGACCCGCTACTACCTCGAAGCCGGCGCCGGCGGGCTGGCCGTGGCCGTGCACACCACCCAGTTCGCCATCCACGAGCCGGCCCGCGGCCTGCTCGCGCCCGTCCTCGAACTCGCCGCCGAGACCGCCGGCGAGTACTCCAACCGCGCTCCGGTCCTCGTCGCCGGCGCCTGCGGGCCCACCGATCAGGCCGTGGCCGAGGCCGAGCTCGCGGCCTCGCTGGGCTACCACCTCGTGCTGCTGGCACCCTACGGAGCCGGCGAGCTGTCCGAGGCACAGCTCATCGAGCGCACCCGGGCGGTGGGCGCGGTCCTGCCGGTCGTGGGCTTCTACCTCCAGCCGGCGGTGGGCGGGCGCCAGCTCTCGCGGGCGTTCTGGCGCGAGCTGGCCGACGTCGAGTCGGTCGTGGGCATCAAGGTCGCCCCGTTCGACCGGTACGCCACGCTCGACGTCGTCCACGGCCTCGCGGCAGCGGGGCGCGGCGAGGACGTCGTGCTCTACACCGGCAACGACGACCACATCGTGGGCGACCTCGTCACCCGCTTCCCCACCGGCGCCCAGTTCGCCGGCGGCCTGCTGGGCCAGTGGGCGGTGTGGGTGCGCGGCGCGGTCGACATGCTCATCCTCGCCCGCCGCGCCAAGAACGGCGACGACGACGCCCTGCGCCGGATGGTCGACCTCGACGTCGCCCTGACCGACGCCAACGCCGCCATCTTCGACGCGGCCAACGGCTTCCACGGCTGCGTCCCGGGTATCCACGAGGTGCTCCGCCGCCAGGGGTTGCTCGACGGTATCTGGTGCCTCGACGAGAACGAGGGCCTCGGCCCCGGCCAGCTCGCCGAGATCGACCGGATCTGGGCGGCCTACCCGCACCTCCGCGACGACGACTTCGTCGCCGAGCACCTCGACCGCTGGCTCGCCTGAGCCACCCCCTCTTCCGCCATCTTCTGGAGACTTTCGCACGCTTGAACAGGCGTTCAAGCGTGCGAAAGTCTCCAGAAGTCGCGCTGAGGGGGTGGGCTACTTCAGGCCGGTCATCGCGATGCTGTTCACCAGATAGCGCTGCAGGACGAGGAAGACCACGATGCAGGGCACGACGCTGATCACGGCCGAGGCCATCAGCTCGGGGGTCGACACGTCGGCCGAGCGCAGCGTCGCCAGGCCCACCGTC
>DATCVR010000254.1:0-12173 GCA_036566745.1 Jiangellaceae bacterium
CGTCCACGGACGAGACCGCCCCGACGCCACCGGCATCAACGGCTCCAGAACAGCCCACACCTCATCCGAAACCTCCACACGCGACACACACCAAGCCTCACCGATCCAAGCCTCGAAACTCTTGATCAACACGCCCTAGGCCGTCAGGCCCCACCCGCGGCGGGACCGCCGTCGGCGATCCCGGTCCGCCGGTCGCGTCGGCGGGTGCGGGCGATGGTGGCACCGACAAGGGTGAGGAGACCCGCGCTCAGCGCGCCCACGGCCATCGGGGCCAGGAAGCCGAAGCGGAGGCCGATCGACGCGCCGAGGGCGAGTCCGGCGCCCCCGTCGGCGCGCATGACCAGGAGAGACCAGGCACCCTGGCGTTTGTCCCACTCCACTGTCAGCTCACCGGACCCGGTGGACGACGCCACCCAGAACGTCTGCCCGAGCGGGTCGCCGGGGACCGAGCTGCCTGCGCTCCGCTGGAACGTCGCCTCGAACGGCTCGAGTGTCGCGGACTCGAACTCGTCGTGCGGGACGTCGCGGAGATAGGACCGGACATCTCGCGTCGGCCCGACGCCGACGAACACCTCGGCGTCCGGGTCGGTGGGCCGGATCACGATCCGGACCCGGGCCAGGTCTCCGACGTCGTTCGCGGGATCCGCCGCCTGCGCGACGGTGCCGCGGACATCGACCTCTCGCGTGGTGAGGGCCGCGGTCGGCGTGCTGAACGACGCTGTCCCTGATCCGACGTAGCCACCCTCCGCCTCCTGCAGCCCGGCCGCCACGCCGAAGGCCGCTCCGACGAGGACCAGAAAGGCGCCCGCGACGACAGCGGCGCGGTGGAGCGGTCCGGCGCGCCGGGGCGATCCCGGGCCGTGCGTGCGAATGTCGTTGTTCATGTGCTGACTCCCCTTCCGTGGGACACGTCAGAGCCGGAAGATCCGCGCGACCAGTCCGGTGTCGTGCAGGGTGTGCGGGGCGAACGCGTGGTAGGCCCAGGCATGGACCCACGCGTTGCCGGTTCGCACCGTCAGCAGGGTCTTGAACGCACCGGGAGCGGCGTAGACGAGCACCACGAACAGGATCGTCAGGGACGCGTCGCGGACCGTGCCGAAGCGGGACCAGCCCTCGAACACGTGCAGGGCGGCGTAGGTGAGCCCGCCGAGCACGAGCGTCCCGCCCACCGATCCGGTCAGGCGTGCGTACCGGGGCACGAGCAGTGCCTGGACGAAGATCGTCGTCGGCAGCACCGTGCCCACCAGGTAGAGCGCGACAGTGAGCGGCACGGCCACCGTCAGCTGGGCCGCCCCGAGGTGGCTGAAGGAGTGCCCCAGCGCGGTCAGCTGTAGCACCGTCTCCACGACCAGCACCACGAGGATGAGCCACAGGTCGCCGCGCCGGTCGGACGAGCGCAAGCACAACTGGGCGGTCGTGTACCTGCGCCGGAACCACAGGAAGGGCAGCAGCGCGTACACGATGCCGTTGTAGACGGCCCAGCCGATCGCCTCGGCCGGGCTCACCGGCGTCGACGAGCCGACCAGGGTGCCCGCGAGGTGGAACCCGAACGGATGCCACCCGAACGCCGAGCCCACCAGCATCCCGAGGAGCTGGGCGCCGATGGCGTATCCGAGCAGCGCGTATGTCTCGAGACGCGCGACTTGTGGCACCGGGGCGCGAGTGCCGATCGCCGGGTCCGGCCGTCGCCGAGTCATCCACCAGACCACGCACCCCAGCACGACCACCTGGAGCAGGACGAGCTGCGCGTCGACGACCTTCCGGATCCCGGTCAGCGCGCCGTGATGGGACGGCCAATCGAATGGCACCACCCCGGGCTCGATCACCAGCACCGCCGCGTTCAGCGCCGTCCAGGCCGAGGCTGCGCCGACCCACCACCATCGCCCAGCCGTCATGACCGTGCCCTCCGCTGGTATTTAGTACATGCGTGCTACTAAGATTCGGCGCTGACTGTAGCACGGTTGTGCTATAAAAAGTCGATGCCGAGAGTTGTGGACGCCGACGCCCGGCGCACGGACCTTGCCGAGGCGGTATGGAGAGTGATCGCGCGCGACGGACTGGAGGGCGCGTCGGTCCGCCGGGTCGCCCAGGAGGCCGGGCTCTCCACGGGCTCGCTGCGGCACTACTTCACCAGCCAGTCCGAGTTGCTCTCGTTCGCGTTGGAACGGGTCGGCGAGCGGCTCGACGAGCGCATCCACGCGCTGGAGCCCAGGCCGGACCAACGACGCCACGTGCAGGCGATGGTGGAGGAGATGCTCCCGCTGGACGCGGAGCGGCGCGCGGAGTGCGAGGTGTGGCTCGCGTTCACCGCCCGCGCTCTGGTGGACCCGTCGCTGGCCGGGCTCCGTGCCTCCATCGACCTGCGGCTCCGGGAGGCTTTCACCATCATGGTCGGCCGCCTTGCCGACGCCGACCTGCTGCGGCCGGGCCTGAGCCGCGACATCGAGGCGGAGCGACTCTATGCACTCGTCGACGGCCTCATCGTCCACGCGTTGCTGAGCCCGAGGCCGGCCGATGAGCGCTGGGTCGCCGACGTCGTGGCGGCCCACCTCGACGACCTGACCAGCGAGGCCCTGCCGTGACGCGACTGTCTCCCCGCCTCGCCGCGATCGTGGATGCCCTGCCCCTGCGCGCCGGCATGCGGGTCCTCGAGATCGGCGGAGCTCCCGGCGCCGCCGCCAGAGCCGTGGCCGAACGGATCGGAGACGGGCACGTCCTCGTCATCGACCGATCCGCCAAGGGCGTCGCCCTCATCCGGCAGAACGCCGCAGCCGAGATCGCCTCGGGACGGCTCAGCGTGCGCCACGTCGCCGCGGAGGACCTCGAGCTCCTGCCCGGCGAGGCGCCGTTCGACCTGGCCTTCGCGGTGCGCGTGGGCGCACTCGACGGCCGCCACCCCCAGGCCGGTGCCGCGGCCCGGCAGCGGATCGCCGCCGCCCTCACGCCCGAGGCGCGCCTGTTCATCGACGGCGGAGACCCGCTGCGCGAGGTCGACCTCAGCTGAGCCCGCTCCACGTGACCCGGTGGTGGGGCGGGCCGGTCAACACCAACGACACGAAACGTGCTCGCGGCTCCGCTGTACGGTGTCGCGAGACGATGACGAGGGAGTGATCGGAATTCTCGATTTCGAGTTGCTGGCGGCGCGATTCGACGACGTCGACACCACTGCGGTGAGCGACGGTGACAAGTCGATCAGGGTGGTGTCCAGTGCGATCACCCTGCGGTCGGCGCGCGGTCGAATCTGCGCTCCGGCCTACACGATCCGTACGCGGCGAGACTTCTTTGCTGTGGCGGTCGCAGTGGAACGTGCACCGCAGGCGAGTGTCGTCGTTGTCGACGCAGGCGGCGACGAGGTCGCCGTGGCGGGGGAGCTGTTCGCTCGGGCAGCCATGATCAGAGGGCTCGCCGGGATCATCGTCGACGGAGGGTACCGGGACATCGGTTTCGTCCGTTCGTGTCCGCTTCCCGTGTACAGCCGCCACATCACGCCGATGGCCGGTACAGCCAGAGACCTGGGCGTAGCCGGCCAGCCGGTCACCTGCGGAGGCGTGGTCGTCAACCCTGGCGATGTGGTCCTCGCTGACGACGAAGGCATCCTCGTTCTTGCTCCTGACCGAGCGATGGAACTCGTCGTGGCCGCCCGGGACGTCAAGGACGCGGAGGCTCGCGCGATACGACGGATGACGTCGGGGGCCAGCTTGTCGGACTGCCTGAACATCGACGAGCACGCGACGTTGTTGGAGAACGGGCAGCCTACGTCCCTGCGTTTCCTCGTCTGACGCAGCACATCGCAGCTGACGCCGCCGTCGGCACGTCAGAACGATCGACGAAGCACCTCGCGGGTCAGTGGTACGAGTCAGCCGTTCGGGTCGAGGAACCTCGACCGCAGGGCGCTGGTGTCGGCGTCGGACCAGCCGTGGGCAGCGAGCCAGCCCAGCGGGCCGCCGAACCTCGCGTCGAGGTGGTTGAGCAGCACGTGCATGGTCTCGGGACGGGGCCGGTGGCTGTCGACGGAGCGGTCGTTGAGGTCGGCGGCGTAGGTCGGCCGGGTCTCCAGCCGCGCGACGATGGCCGCCAGCCGCTCACCGGTCTGGACGTAGTCGGCCACGATCGCCGCACGGTCGACGCCGGCCACCGAGAGGGCGAGGGCGCACACCACGCCGGTGCGGTCCTTGCCCGCCGCGCAGTGGGTCAGCGTGGCGCCCGGCGCGGCCATGGTGCGCAGTGCCGTCACCACCGAGTCGGGGCGGTCGTTCAGGTAGCCGGCGTACCAGCCGCCGGGCGGCGGGTCGGGCACCGGATCGTCGGGTGAGGCGGGCGTCCACGGCAGCACGGCATCGGCCGCGACGTCGGTGTGCTCGCCGGCCTCCGGGAACAGCGACAGGTGGTGGACGGTGACCGAGGGCTCGCGGGTCAGGGGTCCCGGACCCTCGAGGGCCACTTCGACGCCGGTGCGCAGGTCGACGACGTCGCGCACGCCGATCACCCGGACCAGGCGGTGGACGTCGGAACCGGTGAGATCCTGCAGGTTGTCCGAGCGCAGCACCCGCCCGAACCGGGTGACCCGGCCCTCGGGCGTGGGGAGGCCACCGAGGTCGCGGACGTTGAGGGCGCCGTCGAGGTCGATCCATCGCGTGGTCATCAGGGTCCACGGTAGGCGGTCGCGCCGTTCACGGCCGCCGACAGCTATGCTCCGCGCACGTGAAGGTACTCGTCATCGGTTCCGGCGCTCGCGAACACGCCCTGATCCGCGCCTTGCTCCGCGATCCCGACGTCTCCGAGGTCCACGCCGCGCCCGGCAACGCCGGCATCGCAGCCGAGGTCCCGGTCCACCCGGTCGACCCCGAACACGGCGAGGCCGTGGCCGACCTCGCCGCCCGCACCGGTGCCGACCTCGTGGTCGTCGGACCCGAGGCGCCTTTGGTCGCCGGGGTCGTCGACGCCGTGCGGGCCCGCGGGATCACCTCCTTCGGCCCGTCCAAGCGGGCAGCCCAGCTCGAGGGATCGAAGTCCTTCGCCAAGGAGGTCATGGCCGCGGCCGGGGTGCCCACCGCGATGGCCGTGGTGTGCGACACCCCCGAGGAGGCCGAGGCCGCGCTCGACCGGTTCGGCGCACCGTACGTCGTCAAGGACGACGGGCTGGCGGCCGGCAAGGGCGTGGTCGTCACCGACGACCGTGCCGCCGCCCTGGCCCATGCGGCCACCTGCGACCGGGTCGTCATCGAGGAGTACCTCGACGGTCCCGAGGTCTCGCTGTTCTGCATCACCGACGGCGAGACGGTGGTGCCGCTGACCCCGGCCCAGGACTTCAAGCGCGCCTACGACGCCGACGAGGGCCCCAACACCGGCGGCATGGGCGCCTACACCCCGCTGCCCTGGGCGCCCGAGGGCCTGGTCGACGACGTCCTCGAGCGGGTCGTGCAGCCCACCATCGACGAGATGCGCAAACGTGGCACCCCGTTCACCGGCGTCCTCTACGCCGGGCTGGCGCTGACCTCGCGGGGCGTGGGGGTGATCGAGTTCAACGCCCGCTTCGGCGACCCCGAGGTGCAGGCCGTCCTGGCGCGGCTGCGTTCCGGGTTGGCCGGGCTGCTCAACGCCGCCGCCACGGGCGAGCTGGCCCACCACCCCGCGCCGCGGTGGCGCGACGGTGCGGCCGTGACGGTCGTCATCGCCTCGCACGGGTACCCGGAGGCGACGCGCACGGGCGACGAGATCCACGGGCTGGCCGAGGCCGCCGAGGTCGAGGGCGTCGAGGTGCTGCACGCCGGCACCCGCCTGAACGCCGACGGCGCGGTCGTGTCCAGCGGCGGCCGGGTGCTGTCGGTCACCGCCACCGGCGACGACCTCGACCAGGCCCGGGAGCGCGCCTACGAGGCCACCGCGCTGATCCGGCTCGAGGGCAGCCACCACCGCACCGACATCGCGCTGGCCGCGGCCCGTGGCCAGGTCAAGGCGGCCGGACCGGCATGACGCGTGGCCGTCCTGCCGCCTACGTCGACGGCCTTCCCACGCCGCCTCGATGCGTCGTCATGGGCGTGGTCAACGTCACGCCCGACTCGTTCTCGGACGGCGGGCGGTGGTTCGAGCCCGCTGCCGCGATCACCCACGGCCTCGAGCTTGCCGCCCAGGGCGCGGACCTCGTCGACGTCGGCGGCGAGTCCACCCGACCGGGAGCCGAGCGGCCCTCTGTCGAGGAGGAGCTGCGCCGCGTCGTCCCCGTCGTGCGCGACCTGGCCGCCGCCGGCCTGAGTGTCTCGGTGGACACCATGCGCGCCGTAGTGGCGCACGAGGCCATCGAAGCCGGGGCGACGCTGGTCAACGACGTCTCCGGCGGGCTCGCCGACCCCGACATCCTGCGCGTCGTCGCCGACGCCGGACTGCCCGTCGTGCTCATGCACTGGCGCGGTCACGCCGACCACATGCAGGACCACACCGTCTACGCGGACGTGGTCGCCAACGTGGTCGCCGAGGTCCGCCCCCGGGTCGACGCGGCCGTGGCGGCGGGCGTTCGCCCGGAGCGGATCGCGATCGATCCAGGGCTCGGCTTCGCCAAGACGTGGGACCAGAACTGGACGGTGCTCGCCCGGCTGGGTGAGATCGTCGCGCAGGGCGTGCCGGTGCTCGTCGGGGCCTCGCGCAAGGCCTTCCTGGGCGAGCTCCTGGCCGATCCGGCCACCGGCGAGCGGCGGCCGGCCGAGCAACGCGACTTCGCGACCAGCGCGTTGTCCACCACGATCGCGCTGACCGGCGCGTGGTGCGTGCGGGTCCACGAGGTGCCGTCGAGCCTCGACGCGGTGCGGGTGGCGGCTCGGCTCGGAGCCGAGGAGCCGGCGTGAATGTCATGGTCTGCGGCGAGGTGTCTCACGCCACCCTTCCCGGGCGCGCGCCGTGTCCAGCCCTCCGGCTAGGGTCGTGACGTGCCCGACCGTATCGAGTTGCGCGGCCTGACCGCGCGAGGACGCCACGGCTGGTTCTCCCACGAGCGGGAGACCGGCCAGGAGTTCCGTGTCGACGTCGCACTCGGCGTCGACACCCGAGCGGCGGCCGCAAGCGACGACCTCGCCGACACCATCGACTACGGCGTGCTCGCCGAGGGTGTTGTCGGCGTCGTCGCGGGGGAGCCGGTCAGGCTGGTCGAGACTCTCGCCCAGCGCATCGCCGACCTCTGCCTGGAAGACTCCCGGGTCGAGGACGTCGAGGTGACCGTGCACAAGCCGGAGGCACCGCTGACGATGCCGTTCGGCGACGTGACTGTGACGATCCGAAGGGCCCGCACGTGACCAATGTCCCCAACCCCAACGTCGTCGACGCCGACACGCTCACCGGCGATCTACGCCCGCTGCGCCGCGCCGCTCTCGCGCTGGGCAGCAACCTCGGCGATCGGCTCGACTTCCTCCAGGCCGCCGTCGACGCCCTCACCGACTCACCGGAGATCTCGGCCGTCTCGGTCTCGCCCGTCTACGAGACCGATCCGGTGGGCGGCCCCGCTGAACAACCCCGCTTCCTCAATGCCGTACTGGTCATCGACACCACCCTGTCGCCGCGCACCCTGATGGAACGCGCCCAGGCGGCCGAGGCGGCGTTCGGGCGTACCCGTGAGGTTCCCAAGGGCCCGCGCACCCTCGACGTCGACGTCCTCGCGGTCGGCACCCTCACCTCCGACGACGCCGACCTCGTGGTGCCACACCCTCGCCTGGCCGAGCGTGCCTTCGTCCTCGTACCGTGGGCCGACGTCGACCCCGAGTTCACCGTGCCCGGCCTCGGCCGGGTGGTCGACCTCAGCTCAGCCGTCGACGCCACCGGGGTGCGTCGCACCGACGACGCCCTCGACCTGCCCGTCTGACCATCGCGAGGGCCGCCGTGCAGCAGACCAAGCTCGGCACCCTCGTCTGGGTAGGGCTGATCGCGGTACCGGTCGGCTGGTCGATCAGCCGGATCTTCGACGAGGTAGGCGACGTCCTGCCGCCGGTGCCGTGGGCCCTGCCGGTCCTACTGGTGTTCCTGGCGATCATCCTGTTCGCCGGCGCCCGAGCGGTGAGCGGCTGGGTCCACGAGCGCCGCTTCGACGCCCGCCTCGATCCGCTGCGGGTGGCGCGGTTCCTCGTGCTCGCCAAGGCGGCCGAGCTGTTCGGCGCGGCCCTGGCCGGCGCCTACTTCGGGCTCGGCCTGCTCGCGCTGGGCTCGCTCGCCGTGCCGATGGGTCGCAACCGCACCGTGCTCGCCGCCTGCGTCGTGGTGGCGGCGATCGTCCTCACCGTGGCCGCGGTGCGCCTCGAACGGGCCTGTGTGGCGCCACCGCCGTCCGACGACGACGACGACCGGCCGAACGGCGCGGCGAAGGCCTAGCCGCGGCGAGTGTCAGGGGATGTCGATCCACACCAGGTCGGTCGCGCCGTCGTGGCCGTGGATGCGCACCACCTGCTCGGGCGACTCGTAGACCGTCACCGAGGTGACGTCGCTGCAGCACCACGCCAACGTGGTCTGGCCCGACGGGTACACCGTCCCGAAGGCCACCAGCCCCACCCCAGAGACGCCGCTGGTGTCGTGGTGGCGGTGCAGTGCGAAACGCCGCGGGAGCGCCGTCGTGGTCGTGGTAGGTGAGGTGGTGGTCATGCCGACCAGCCGTGGTCGGGTGCGTTCCAGGTCAACACGTCCTGCGTGTCCCGGCGCGACATCGTGACTCCCCGTGTGATTGCCGACAGGTTCGGTAGGGCCGGCGACGAGTCCGCACCAGGCGATCGTGTCGCCGGTCCTTCAGACGAGAGTTTTGCACCGCCGCGTCGGCCGCGCGACCCGAACGCGGCGGACGAATCGGGTCGCGCGGGGACGACCGCGGCGCGGCTACTCCACCCGCGCGAAGGTGAGCGTCTCGCCCTCGGCGCCGCGCATCCAGAGGTCCTGGCAGGCCACGGCCATCTCCTCGAGCCCGTCGACGACCGTGGCGAACACGTTGCCCGGCACCCACCCGACGTCGCCGTTGATCAGCAGGTTGTTGCGTCCGTAGAACAGCGCCAGATCGGTGATGCGGGACAGCTCCGCCGGGCCCTGGCCGGGCTTGTAGCCGTAGGCGGTGGTCTGGAGGTCGTCGGCGGTGAAGGCGAAGTACGCGATGTCGCCCGGGATGGGGGTGACGGTGGTGTTCTCCGGGCCGGGATCGGGGTCGGCGAAGGCCGGGACCAGCGTGTAGATCTCGTTACGGGCGTACTTGCCGTGGAACACCTGGCTGCTCTGCGGCAGGGCGTCCCACACGGCGGCGCAGGTGCGTGGCGCCTGGTCGTCGAGCAGTCGCGCGGTACAACCCACGCCGCGCTTGTCCAGCGTGATGGTGATCAGTCGGCTCACGGGATCTCCCTCGATGTCGACGACGCTTGCTCGTAGGCGTGACCGGCGGCCAGGACCTGGGCATCGGCGTGGCGGGGGCCCACGACCTGGAGCCCCACCGGTAGCCCGGCCTCGGTGAACCCGCACGGCACCGTGGCCGCGGGCTGCTGGGTCAGGTTGAACGGGTAGCTGAACGGTGTCCACGACGTCCAGCGTCGCGACGGCCAGCCGGGCGGGCAGTCGTGGCCGGCCTCGAACGCGACCAGCGGCAGGGTCGGCGTGACCAGGAGGTCGTACGTCTGGTGGAACCGCCCCATCCGGGCCCCGAGATCGACGCGGACCGCGGTGGCATCCAGGTAGTCGAACGCGCTGGCCGAGCGGCCGATCTCGACCGCCTCGGCGAGCCCGGGATCGACCTTCGTCACGGCGTCGTCGCCATGGGCCAGCACCACCTTGGCCGCGCCGCTGAACCACAGCGTCTCGTAGGCCGCGACCGGGTCGTCGAAGCCGGGGTCGACCTCGTGGATCTCGGCGCCCAGGCCGGCCAGCACGTCGACCGCCCGCCGGACCAGTGCGGCCACCTCGGGGTCGACGTCGACGTATCCGAGCGCCGGGCTGAAGGCGATCCGCAGGCCGGCCACCCCGGAGCCGAGCCGGGCGGCGTAGGAGCCGGCAGTGGGCGCGAGGGCGGACCAGTCGCGCGGGTCGGGGCGGCTGAGCACGTCCATCATCAGCGCGGCGTCCTCGACGGTGCGGGTCATCGGCCCGACGTGGGCCAGCGTCCCGAACGGGCTGGCGGGGTGCAGCGGCACGGTGCCGTAGGTGGGCTTGAGCCCGACGATGCCGGAGAAGCCGGCCGGGATCCGCACCGAGCCGCCGCCGTCGGTGCCCACTGACAGCGTGCCCATGCCGAGGGCGACCGCCGAGGCACTGCCGCCGCTGGACCCTCCGGACGTGCGGGTGGGGTCCCAGGCGTTGCGGGTGGCGCCGTACCGCGGGCTGTCGGTGACGCCCTTCCAGCCGAACTCCGGCGTGGTGGTCTTGCCGATGAGCACCGCGCCGCTCTCGCGCAGCCGGGCGGTGGCCGGAGCGTCCTCGGTCCACGGCTGGTCTGCGGAGATCAGGGTGGAGCCACGCAGCGTCGGCCAGCCCTCGGTGAGCAGGAGGTCCTTGATCGAGGTGGGCACGCCGTCCAGCGGCCCGGCGGGTTCGCCGCGGTGCCAGCGGTCCTCGGACTCGCGGGCCGCGTCGAGGGCTCGCTCGCCGTCGACCAGGGTGAACGCGGTGACTCGGGCGTCGGCGTCGTCGATGCGGGCCAGCGCGGCCTCGGTGGCCTCGACGGGAGACGCCTTGCCGGTGCGGAACAGCCCCACTAGCTCCGCCGCGCTCGACGTGATCAACTCGTGCATGATCATCCTCCACGAAGTAGCGGCGGAAGCAGTGGTGACACGCTAGGAATGGGAACGTAGGATTGTCAACAATTTGCGGAGGTGGTTCATGTCGGATCCGATCGGCCGAGCCGAGACGCCGGAGTCGCCGGCCCAGATCGGCGTGGGGGTCGTGGCCCCCTTCGACTTCGCCCTCGACCGGGAGATGTGGCGGTGGGCGCCGGACGACGTGTCGCTGCACCTCACGCGGACTCCGTTCGTCCCCCACCCGGTCGGCATCGAGCTGGCCGTCGAGGTGGCGGTCGACGATCACATCCGCGAGGCGACCCGCAGCCTGGTCGCGGTCGAGCCCGAGGTCGTCGTGTACGCCTGCACGTCGGGGAGCTTCGTCCAGGGCCACACCGGCGAGCGACGACTCCGCGCCGTGCTGGACGAGGGCGGCGCCCGCGCGGCCGTCACCACCTCCGGTGCCCTCCTCGACGCGCTCGACCTGCTGGGCGTCCGGCGGCTGGCGCTCGCGACGCCGTATGTGCGTGAGGTCAACGACCGCCTCGAGGCGTTCCTCGGCGAGTCCGGCATCGAGGCCGTGTCCAGCGAGTGCCTGGGTCTCGAGGGGCGGATATGGGAGGTCGACTACCCGATCACCCGCGCCCTGATCGAGCAGGCCGACCGGGCCGAGGCCGACGCGATCTTCGTCAGCTGCACCAACCTGCCCACCTTCGACCTGATCGCCCCACTGGAAGCGCAGCTGGGCAAGCCCGTCCTCACCGCCAACCAGGTGACCACGTGGGGTGCCCTGCGGGCGATCGGCCGCCAGATCCGGGGCCCCGGCCAGCGCCTGGCCGACGAACCGACGCCGGAGCTGGCCCTGGCCTGATCCTCCGGCTCATCAGAGACGAACGCTCTCCCGCGCCGTACGAAAGGACCACCGTGACCGCCAACGTCACCGTCGGCATGCTCTATCCCGGCTTCTCGGCCGAAGACGACTACCCGCGCATGGAACGACTGCTCGGCGGCGAGGTCTCGCTGCCGGTCGTCCACACCTCGATGGACGAGGACGCCCACCGGGTCGATGCCCTGCTCGACCTCGGCGGGCCCCGGCGCCTGGCCGAGGGTGCCGAGGCGTTGCGCCCCTACGCACCCGACTCCGTCATGTGGGCCTGCACGAGCGGCAGCTTCGTCTTCGGCTGGGAGGGTGCCCACGCCCAGGTCGAGGGCGTCCAGGAGATCCTCGGCGTGCCGGTGTCGAGCACGTCGCTGGCCTTCGTCCGGGCGGTACACGAACTCGGGATCAACACGGTCGCGATCGCGGCGACGTACCCGCACGCCGTGGCCCGCCGCTTCGTCGAGTTCCTCGGCGCGGCCGGGATCGAGGTCGCGGGGATGTCGAGCCAGGGCATCGTCACCGCCGCCGAGGTCGGGACGCTCGGTCGCGACCGCGTTCTCGAGCTGGCCACGTCC
>DATCVR010000255.1:0-3908 GCA_036566745.1 Jiangellaceae bacterium
TTCGGCAGCCACCAGGCCTTGTGGCCGAGCAGCGCGAGGACCGCGGGCACGATCGCCATGCGCACCACGAACGCGTCGAACAGGACGGCCACGGCCAGACCGAAGCCGATCATCTTGACCATCTGCTCGCTGGAGCCGATGCTGCGTCTTCCCGGGGGACACCCCCGGACCCCCGGCCGCGAACACGGCCATCATGATCACGGCCGCCGCCGTGACCACCCGGGCGCCGCGCCGGAAGCCGGTCACGATCGCCGAGCCGCTGCCCGTGCACCTACCCCGCCACCGCGTCGATGTCGACACGCTGACGGCGTACGGATCCCAGGGCCGAGGGCCGCGGACAGACCTTCACCCGAGTCCGAGTCTGCCGGGCCGGCCACCTTCGCCAGGCCCTCGCCCTCCACGTCCACGTCGGGCAGTCGACGTGCCGCTTGCCGAGCTCATGAGACATCCCCGGCCAGACGGCAGCCGGCCGGGAATGTCTCGGTGTCACTGAGCGGGCTGGCCGGAGCCCGGGCAGGTCTCCAGGGAGCCGGAGCGCTGATGCATCGCCGTCGGCTGTCCCGGCTCCGCCCCGACGCCCGCTCCGCAGACCGGGCAGTAGCCCTCACACATGGCCGGGTCGAACCGGTGGCCGAGGTGCTCGTGGCTGCACATATCAGTCCTCCAAGAGGTTGGTGGTGCTGACAGGTGGTGCGACTCCCCGGCCGGTCCGGGGAGAGTCAGAGCTGGCGCACGAACACCCGGGCGCCGTTGTGGAAGCGGACCGTGACGCCATTCGCCGAGGGCGGCTGGTCGCGGGTGGACCAGCGCTCGATCGTCTCGATCTCTGGGCTGTCGCCGTGGCCGATGAGCGCGGCGAACCAGGCCTCCGGCGTCTTCGCCGCAGCGGGGTCCTCTGCGGCGTTCGCGGGTGCCCCGGCGACCGGCTCGTCGGCGAAGCCTTCATGCTTCGCGCCGTCGGGCAGCTGGCCGGTGAACTGCCACCTCGTCTCGCCCATGGCGGTCGTGACGGCGAGCCCGAAAGGATGCTGTGTGTCGCCGACCTCGGCGAGGGTCTGCACGCGACTGACCGTGGGGCTGTTCTTGGCCAGATCGATGACGAAGTCGCTGAACCTTTGGGGGCGCATTTGTGATCATTTCCTCTCGTGGCGGCCCGGCCAGTCTATGAACCGCAGCGGGGTGCGGCGGGCCGTCTGAGACGTCAGGTCGTGACGCCGTAGGCAATGGCGGCGAGGAGCCCGAGGATGACCAGGCAGTACACCGTCTGCCGCTGCCACACGCTCACCGCGTCTCCGGGGCGAGCGGCGGCAGGGCCGGGCGGCCGACGAACGTGCCATCGGCCCGGCGTCGCGCGACGGTGCGGTGGTCGCTGACGGCTCCGAGCATGTCGCGGGCGACGAGCGCGAGCTGCCGGGCGTAGGACCAGTTCGCCAGGGCCCCGTCGGTGGGGCCGGTGTCGCGCAGGCCATGCCAGTACTCGACGGCGGCGGTGCCGCGCTGGGGGCGTTCGTCGGCGGGGATCTCGCCGACGCCGTTGGCGAGGGTGGTGCAGTGCGTCAGCAGCCGGTCGATCAGCCGGGCGAGGGCGGCGTCGCCGGGGTGGTCGCGCATGTCGATGGCGCGGCGGATGTCTGCCTTCGCGGCGCCCTCGACGTGCTCCTCGATGGCACCGGCGACCTCGACGAGGAGCGCTCCCAGGTGGAGCTCCATCGGCGTCTCGGCCGGCCTGTCGTGCCGGTCCTGCTCACACCTTGGGTGAGTCGTCTGTGCCGCATCCACGACGGTGCCCTTCCTACTAGGCTGAATTGCCCGGTCATCGCTGCAACTACGACGGTAGGGATCGGTGATCGCCGATTGAACTGACCGCAGGTACGGGTAGTCCGCCCGCGGTCCGCTGACGGAGGGGTGCCATGAGCAGCGATCCGCGAACAACCCCGACTGGCAGTCAGGGAACGGCCGCGAGGGACCGACGCGGCATAGTCTCCGGGTACGTCTTTCGTCTGATCCGCGAGCAACTCGGCCGCACGCAAGAAGACATGGCTGCGGACATGCGTGTGTCTCTCGACACGATCGCAGGCTGGGAAGTCGGCCGACGGCCCCTCACAGCCGTGCCAGTCGGGCACATGCTTGTCCATCGGTACCGGCTCCTACGCTCCGGTGCCGCCCCGGCCCTACTCCTTGCCCTCGAACGTGCCATGGAAGCCGACGTCCTCCTCTCCGGTGCGCTCGACGACAACCTCCCCGCAGCCGACAACCCGATCGGGGCGTGGGTCATGCAGCGTGACCTGGTCGAGGTCCTATCCTGGCCTCTCAACGGCGCGCCGCCGACACCGCTTCGCGACCTTCCCGATCCGCCGCGACCGCGCCGAGGGCCAGTCCCCTCCGGACCTGAGATGCCCGCCGCAGACCGCCGCCGGTTCTTCACCGTCATGAGGCGGACCGCCGAACAGGCCCGCGGCCCGGACAGCTTCCTGCTCCGCCGCCAAGCGCTCTACCTAGCCGGATACGACACCGAAGCGGACACCGCAGAGTGGCTGGCACACCAGCAACGCACTGAGCGCCCTGACGACTGGCTCACCCAGTGGCTGAACGCCCGATCCGTCGCGGCAGTGGCAGCACGGCAAGGCGACCGTGACCGGATGCGGTGGTTCATCGACACCACCCTCGCCCAGGGCGACGCGAGCGAAACCGCGAACCTGAACTACTGGGCCTACTGGATCGGCGAGTCGGCCCACATCGAGCTGTCCGACGACTTCATCGCCGACGCCTCGAACGCTTGGCAGGGAGACCGGCTCATGGGTCACCTGGTCCGCGGGCTCACCCCGAACCACGGCTTCTTCGACCTCAACGTGCACACCCTGTGGACACTGATCGCCGCACGCCCGAACCTCCTCAGACGCCAGTGGTCCGTCACTCGATCACTGCGCAACCACCTGCCGGTGATGTTGGATAGCCCCGAGCTCTCCACGGCCACCCGCCGCGAACTCGAGAGCATCCAGTACGCGATCCGCCTTGCCGAGGCGTGAGAGGAGACCGGCGGTGGCTGACGACCTGTCCGCA
The DNA here is from genome assembly GCA_036566745.1 of Jiangellaceae bacterium. Classification (GTDB taxonomy): domain Bacteria; phylum Actinomycetota; class Actinomycetes; order Jiangellales; family Jiangellaceae; genus DATCVR01. The sequence continues at coordinate 3,061 of DATCVR010000255.1, forward strand.
GTTGCACGCTTCCTGTACGAGGCGGGAACCCTCAAGCACACGAAGCGCACCGGGTGGTGGATGGCTGGTGTGCGCGACCCCGAGAGCGTCGCAGAGCACGCTTGGAGGACCTCCCTCATCGCCTCGATCATCGCCAAGCTCGAAGGCGCCGACCCCGCACGGGCCGCGTTTCTCGCTGTGTGGCACGACTCCCAAGAGACGCGGACCGGCGACGTGAACTACCTCGGGAAGAAGTACTCGACCGAGGCCGACCCCCAGGCCGTGACCGCCGACCAGACAGCCGGGATGCCCGAGATCCTCGCCTCCACGATCCAGGACGTGATCGCCGAGTACGAGGGCAAGGAGTCCGCAGAGGCCCTCTGCGCCCGTGACGCGGACAAGCTGGAGTGCATGCTGCAGGGCATCGAGTACAAGGCCCAGGGTTACGCGAATGCCCAGCGGTGGATCGACAACAGCCGTGGCCGGCTCGTCACCGAAACCGGGCAGCGCCTCGCCGAGGAACTGCTCGGCCAGGGGACTCTGGACTGGCTGTATGCAGCCCTCGGGGAACGGCAGGTTTGATCTCAACCCGGGCACCGGGCCGCTGCCCGCGCGCGTACGCCGCCACCGCGTCGGTCCCGACACGCTGACGGCGTACGTACGCGGCACAGGGCCGCAGGATCAGACCTTCACGAGCTCCCGCTCACCGGAGCCCGAGCCGGAGTCCGCAGGACCGGCCGTCTTCGCCAGACCCTCGCCCTCCACGTCCACGTTCGGCAGCACCCGGTCCAGCCACTTCGGCAGCCACCAGGCCTTGTGGCCGAGCAGCGCGAGGACCGCGGGCACGATCGCCATGCGCACCACGAACG
>DATCVR010000256.1:0-20343 GCA_036566745.1 Jiangellaceae bacterium
CTACTGAGCGCCGTGGCGCTGTTCTTCCGGCGGCTCCGGGCTGATCTTCGTCCGGGCTCGTGCCACCGGGCTCACACCGTCCCCGGCTCGCTCGTGGCCGTCAGCTCGGACTACTGGTCCCATCGACGCCTGCTCGCAGCACCGCCAGTGTACGCGCGCCGGGCCGGTGCGATCACCCTCGTTTCGTCGCGCTCGTGGGAGGCTGACGCGATGCGGGTGGCGATCAGGGTCAAGCCCGGCTCGTCGCGGGCCAGGGTCGGCGGGAGCCACGACGGCGCACTCGTGGTCGCCGTCCACGAGCGTGCGGTCGACGGACGGGCGACCGAGGCGGCGCTGGCCGCGGTAGCGCGGGCGCTGGGTTGCCGGCCGCGCGACGTGCGGCTGGTGACCGGCGTCACCAGCAAATCCAAGATCATCGAGGTTCCCGGAGAGTATGGTGTTCGGGTCGCCGAGCTGCTGGCCAGCGCGGCGCATTGATGCTTCACCGACCACGATCTATCCTCGCCGCACCCCCGGTGAACGCCAGGGGCACGACGGGCAGGCAGGGGGCCGCTGCGATGGCGGAACGGACGAAGGGCGCGGCGACCACGCCGCACAAGGGCAAGGCACCGGCCAAGAAGGCCACGCCCGCGAAGAAGGCCACGGCACCGAAGACCGAGGCGGCCGCGTCGGCCCTGGTCGTCCGCGAGGACGAAGACCCGTGGACCCCGGCCGAGCTGGCCGACGTCCGCACCCTCCTCGAGAACGAGTCGGCCCGCCTCCGCGAGGAGATCGCCGACGCCGAGGCCGACATCGCCGATCTCCTGCGCGACAGCAGCGACACCGGCGGCGAGGACCAGGCCGACACCGGGTCCAAGACCTTCGAACGCGAACACGAGATGTCCCTGGCCGCGAGCCACCGCGAGATGCTCAGCCAGACCGAGCGGGCGCTGGCGCGGATCGAGAACGGCACCTACGGCGTCTGCGAGAGCTGCGGCAACCCCATCGGCAAGGCGCGGCTCCAGGCTTTCCCGCGTGCGACACTGTGCATGACATGCAAGCAGCGCGAGGAGCGTCGCTGACCAGCGACCACACGAGTTCCACCCGTCGGCGACCGCTCTGGCTGCTCCTCGCGGTCGCGGCTCTCGTGGTCGCCCTCGACCAGGTCGCCAAGGTGCTGGCCGTCACTCAGCTCACCGACGGCCAGGTCGTGCGGGTGGTAGGCGACGTCCTGCGGCTGCGGCTGGTCCGCAACTCCGGCGCGGCGTTCAGCATCGGCACCGACATGACCGTCGTGCTGACGATCGTCGCGATCGCCGTGGTGGTGGTCATCCTCCGGGTGAGCCGGCGGCTGGCAAGCGTGCCGTGGGCGATCGCGCTCGGTGGCTTCCTGGGCGGGGCGCTCGGCAACCTCGTCGACCGGATGTTCCGCGCCCCCAGCCCGCTGCACGGCCACGTGGTCGACTTCCTCGAAGTGCCGCGTTGGCCGGTGTTCAACTTCGCCGACGCCGCGATCGTGGGCGCGGCGGTCCTGGTGGCGTGGCTGAGCTTCCGCGGTGTGGCGTACGACGCGGGCGCGTCGCCGGACTCCGGTGCGTCGACCGAGGCCGCCGGTGCGGCCGAGCCCACCGAACCTGCCGGACCCACAGCCGAACCCGCCGGGCCCACCGCCCGATCTGCCCGCTCCACCGATGAGGACGCACCGTGACCGAACATCGCCAGTTGCCGGTTCCGGACGGACTCGAGGGTGAGCGGCTCGACGCCGCCCTCGCCCGGCTGTTCGGCTTCTCCCGCACCAAGGCTGCCGACCTGGTCGAGGACGGGCGGGTGCTGGTCGACGGCGCGGCCGCGATGAAGTCGGCGCGGGTCCGGGCCGGGTCATGGCTCGAGGTCGAGATCCCCGGCCCGCCGGCGCCGGTGACGATCGTGCCCGAGCGGGTCGAGGGCATGCGGGTGGTCTTCGACGACGACGACATCGTCGTGGTCGACAAGCCGGTCGGGGTCGCGGCCCACCCGAGCCCCGGCTGGACCGGCCCCACTGTGGTGGGAGGGCTGGCCGGCGCCGGCTTCCGGATCTCCACCAGCGGTGCCGCCGAACGCCAGGGCGTGGTCCACCGCCTCGACGTCGGCACCAGCGGGCTCATGGTGGTGGCGAAGTCCGAGCGCGCCTACACCTCGCTGAAGCGGCAGTTCAAACAGCGCACGGTCGACAAGGTCTACCACGCGATCGTCCAGGGACATCCCGACCCGAGCCGGGGCACCGTCGACGCCCCCATCGACCGGCACCCCGACCACGACTACAAGTGGGCCGTGGTCGCCGGCGGCAAGCCCAGCGTCACCCACTACGACACCCTTGAGGCGTTCCCGGCCGCCAGCCTGCTGGAGATCCATCTCGAGACCGGGCGGACCCACCAGATCCGGGTCCACATGAGCGCGTTGCGGCACCCCTGCGTGGGCGACCTCACCTACGGCGCCGACCCGACCCTGGCCGCGCGGCTCGAACTCACCCGCCAGTGGCTGCACGCCGTACAGCTCGGCTTCGAGCACCCCGGGGCGGGGGAGTGGGTCGAGTTCACCACGCCGTACCCGCAGGACCTCCAGCGCGCCCTCGACCTGCTGACCCCCTGATCCCCCACCCCTGACCGCGGGCCGCGGCCGTGCCCCGCGCGGGCCCCTCTCCGCCGCGCGAGGCCGTGCGGCTCACGCCTGCGGCGGGATGTTCTGGTTGACGCGGAACAGGTTGGCCGGGTCGTAGACCGCCTTGATCCGGGCCAGCCGGTCGTAGTTGTCGCCGTAGCTCGCGCGGACCCGCTCGTCGCCCTCCTCCATCATCATGTTCACGTATGCGCCGCCGGCCGAGTACGGGTGCAGCGCCTCGTGGTAGTCGACCGCCCACGAACGGAGGTCGTCCACGCGGGCCGGGTCCGGGTCCACGCCGGCGAACACCGAGCCCCAGGTCGCGTCCCGGTAGGCCCACGCGGTGGCCGACGAGTCGACGTCGTGGGCCGCTCCGTCGATCGGGTACAGGTGCATGGTCGACTTGATGGACGGCAGCTGCCGGCCGAACCGGGCGTGGATCTCCAGCGCGGGGTCGGGGATGGTCCGGACGAAGTCGGCTCGCCAGTACCACTGGTCGCCCGGCGGATAGAGCCCGTCGAAGGCGCTCTGCAAGTCCGGGTGGGGCATCGGTGCCGGGCCGTGCATGAGCGGCTCGGGCAGGGCGTCGAGCATCGGCGCCATCGCGGCCGCGGCGTCCTCCTCGGACCCCACGTGACACCACACGACGCCGCAGATCGTGCGGCCGTGCAGCTCCTCGGGGAACGGCGGTGCCGGTGGGACGGCGCCCACGAGGAAGAAGCCGTTCAGCTCGCGCGGGGCATTGGGCAGGAAGTCGCGGTAGACCTCCAGGATCTCCGCGGTCTGCTCGACCGGCCAGAACGTTGGCCCGGCCACTACCGTGTCGATGTCGTGCAGCCGGAACTCCAGCGCCGTCGCCACGCCGAAGTTGCCGCCGCCGCCCCGGATCGCCCAGAACAGGTCGGGATGGTTGTCGGCGTCGACCCGCACCTGTTCGCCGCTGGCCAGCACCATGTCGGCGGCCATCAGGTTGTCGATGGCCAGCCCGCAGGCGCGGGTCAGGTGCCCGAGGCCGCCGCCCAGGGTGAGCCCGCCCACGCCGGTCGTCGAGATGATGCCGCTCGGCGTGGCCATGCCGTGCTCGTGGGTGGCGCGGTCGACCTCGCCCCAGGTGGCGCCGCCGCCGACCCGCACCCGGCGGGCCGCCGGATCGACGTGGACGTCACGGATCAGGGACAGGTCGATGACCATGCCGTCGTCGACGGTACCCAGGCCGGCGCCGTTGTGAGCGCCGCCGCGCACGGCGAGCCTCAGCCCCTGGTCGCGGGCGAATCCGACCGCCCTGGCCACGTCGTCCGCGTCCACGCACCGCGCGATGAGGGCGGGGCGCTTGTCGATCATGGCGTTGTACACCGTGCGGGCCTGGTCGTAGTTCGGGTCGTTCGGCCCGATCAACTCGCCTCGGAAGTCTCCGAGTGCGGTGCGGGCGTTGTCGACGGTCGTGCTCATGGTGGGTCCCCCCGTGCCGTGGTCGTTGTCCGTGATAACGGTAGGAATGTGAGGAGAATCCCGAATCGGGAAGTCTCCCTATCTTGGCGGCGCCAGTTGTGTCAGGCCCAGCCGGTGGGCTTCCGCCGCGGCCTGCCCGCGGGTCGAGACGTCGAGCTTGGCCAGGACGGCGGAGACGTGATGGTCGACCGTCTTGGCCGACACGAACAGCCGCTCGGCGATCTCGGCGTTCGTCAGTCCTTCGGCCAGCAACGCCACCACGTCGAGCTGGCGCGGGGTCAGCCCCAGGGGATTGGCCGAGGTGGCGGCTCGCGGCCCGCGCGGGATCCGGGCGACCCCCCGCGACCGGAGGTCGAAACGCAGGCGCTGAGCCGCGCGGGTGGCGCCCAGATCGTCCATGACCTGCAGCGCCTCGGTGGCTGCGTCGTCGTCGCCCAGGCTCAGTGCCTCGGCCCGGGCGTAGAGCGCGCCTCGCTCGCCCCACGCGTCGGCGGCCGCGCGCCAGTCACCCTTGATCGCCGCCCGGTAGACCTCGGGGATCCCGGGCGGAACCTCGGCCAGCCCGCCCACCCGCCACAGCCGGAACGCCAGCTCGCCGGCGAGCCACGGATGGTCGATGCGGAGGGCGAGCTCGAGTCCGTGCCGGGCCTCGTCCGCGGCACGTTCGGCGTTGTTCTCCAGCCAGAAGTACTCCGACCGGGCCGCCGACACCGGTCCGATCCGCTGGAGCTCGCCGCTGGCCTCGGCATAGGCGGCCGCCCGGTCCAGCAGGGCCAGCGCCCCGGCCTCGCCACACCGGGTCCGCAGCCGGGCCAGAGCGACCAGGGCCGGCACCTGGGTGGCGCCGCGCCAGGGCCGGGACAGGGCGTCCTCGGCGTCGGCCCGGGCGCCGTCCCACTCGCCCTGCTCGACGCGGATCACGGCCCGGACGGCGAGCAGGTAGCTCAGGTAGCCGTCGAGCTCGTGCTCCGAGGCGAAGGCGAGTGCGCGAGCGAGGCGGTCGGCAGCGAGGAGGTAGTCGTTGCGCTCCATGGTGAGGAACGCCAGGTTGACCAGCGCGCGAGCGGCGTGGTCGTCGAGGCCGGCCGCGGCCGCGGTGTCGTGAGCCCGCTCGAGCATGGACGGCCCGGCCGGGTCGTCGACCTGCATCCGCGCCGTGCCGATGTTGATCGAGGCGTGGACGCCGGTCTCGACGTCACCGAGCTGGTCAGCCAGCTCCTGGGCGCGACGCCCCCAAGCGATGGCCGCCTCGGCGTCGTTGGAGAGCATGTGGAGCTGCGACCGGTTGCTGTAGGCCATGGCGAGCTGCCGGCCCGGGGGCAGATGCTCGAGCACGTCGACCGCGCGCTCAGCGGCCTCGCGAGCCTCGTCGGCGCGCCCGGTCCACCACGCGAGCCGGGAGATCCAGCGCAGGTCCTCGCCGACCATCTCGAGATCGCCGGAGGCCTGCCGCGCGGCCAGCGCCTGCCGACGGGCCTCGAGCGCCGGCTCCGGCTGCCCGGCGAGGTACTCCTGGAAGGAACAGTCCTCCAGCAGCCTGGTCCGTTCGTCGGCCGAGAGCCGATCGCCGTACGACAGCAGGGTGCGGTAGTGGACTCCGGCCTCACGGTGCGAGCCGAGGGTGGCGGCTCGTTGCGCTGCGGCCCGGGCGTGCCGGAGCACCGCCGCGACGTCGCCCGCGTGATGGGCATGGTGGACGAGGCGGGCGGGGTCCACTCCGTCGATGCGTTCGAGGGAGTCGAGCACCGCCGCGTGCATGGCCGTCCGCCGGGGCGGCGACAGCGACTCCTCGACCGCCTGGCGCAGCAGCTCGTGCCGGAACGCCACGCCGTCGCCGGCCGGGACCAGCACCCCGTGGGCGAGACACGCCTCGACCTCCGAGGCAAGGTGGGCGATCACGTACGACTCCGCCCGCGTCGGGCTCACCGCCACCACATGGGCGGCGTGGCGCGCGGTGGGCGGCAGCGACCGCATCCGGGCCAGCGCGAGATCGCGGACGGTGGGCGGGACGCCGGGCTGGTCGGAGGCGAGGATCTCAGTGACGAGCAGGGCGTTCCCGCCGGTCAGCTCATGGACGCCGCTGGGGCTTCGGCCCACCCGGCGAGCCAGCTCGGCGACGGCGCCGGACGAGAGCGGGGAGAGCGGCACCCGCAGGACGCCCTCGCGGGGGAGCGCCGCCACCGCCGATCGGAGCGGATGGTCGGCGTCGACCTCGTCGTCGCGATAGGTGACGACGATGAGCGCGGCGTGCCGGGCCAGGCGCCGGCCGAGGAACACCAGCATGTCGAGGGTCGCCTCGTCGGCCCAGTGCGCGTCCTCGACCACCACGACCGAGCGTGGCTCGCGTTCCCCGAGCGTGTCGAGCAGCTCGGCCAGCACGGTCTCGCGCGCTTCACCGGCGGCGAGCAGTCCGGCCAGCCGGCCGCCGACCTGATGGGCGATGTCGTACAGAGGACCGAGCGCACGCGGTGTCAGCAGGGGGTCACACGCGCCGGTGAGGACCCGGACGTCCGGCCGTGCTGCGGCGGTGAACGCCGTGACCAGCGCAGACTTCCCCACGCCGGCCTCGCCTGAGACCAGCGCGATCCGGCCGCCCCCGGTGCTCGCCGCCAGCAGTTCCTCGAGGAGGGCGAGCGCGCCGTCGCGCTCGAGCAGATCCATCGAATCCGAGCGTAAGCCTGCGATCTCACCCCGGGGAACCCTTTCGCCGTCTCGGCATCCGAGACCTGGGGTGCGGTGGGCTGGACGGCATGCCCGCGTCGTCCGTACGGTGCACGACATGCGTACGTCCCGCGTGTTTAGTCGGCCGGCCCGGGTGGTCGGCGGCTGCGCGCACTGATCTCGACGCATCCACCCGAGTCGGCACCAAGGCTTCAGGCACTCGCCTGGAGCCTTTCGTCATTGTCATGACAGCGCCCGGCTCGTGCGGATCGGGTGGCTGTCCGATCCAGGACAGGAGCATCCGTGAGCACATCGACCGAGGGCCGCACCACCGACGCCGGCCGCGCGAGGGTCCGGACCGTGCGGCTCGGCCCCGATCTGGTGGTGGGCGGGGCCCGTGTGCCGGTGATCGCCGCCCCGCGCCGCGGCGCCGACGCGGTCCACGTCAGCCTGCGCACCCGCCGAGGCGGCGACGACGCACCCGAGGAGCTGACCCGGCTCCGGCGCGATGTCGCGGCACCACTGCTGGTCGAGCCGTCGTGCGTGGACGATCTCCCGGCGATCGGCGCGCTGGCCGATGCCGTGGTGATCGGAGCCGAGTCGGCCGGCGACGCGCCGCTGGCGACGGCGGTGGGACGGCTCGGGCTGCCGGTGGTCGTGTACCGCGCGCCGGAGGCGACGGTCGACGACTGGCTCGCGTGCGCGGAGCGTGTCCGGGCGGAGGCCGATCACGCGGAGGCCGGTCGCGCGGGAGGAGTCGGCTCGATCGTGCTCGCCGATGGAGGCGTGATTCGTGGCGGCGACGGTCGCGTCGACCTCGACCTGGCGACGCTGGCCGAGGCGCGGCGGCGCTCAGGTCTGCCGGTGGTGGCCGACGTCGGAACCTCGCCGGAGCTTGCGGCCGCGGCCGTAGCGGCGGGAGCGGACGCGGTCTGGCTGGCCGAGTCGGCTCGGCCGGCGGCGGTCGACCGCGCCGTCGAGGTCGTCGCGCTCGTGACTCCGCTGGTCCGCGAGGCGCAGCGGGCAACGCTGGCACAGTGCCGGGAGGCGATCGATGCCGTGGACGCAACGCTGGCCGCGCTCCTGGAGCGCCGCGCCGCCCTGGCCGGACAGGTCCAGCGACTCAAGCCCGTGGGCGGGCACGCGGGCCGCGACGCCCAGCGCGAGGCCGACATCGTCCGCGCGATGGCGGTGCGGGCGCCGTCGCTGGGTCACGAGAGCCTGGCCCGGATCATGGAGGCGGTGATTTCGGCCGGTCTGGACCTCGCCGAGCGCGAGCATCCCACCGATCCACCCGTCTGGCGGCTCTGACGCGGGAGCTGACGCGCAGGGTCATGGTCGGCGATGTGCCGGACCGGGAGCGGCTCCACCCTCGTGCCGAGGATGGAGCGCGCCGGAGCGGAGCGTCAGTCGAACTCTCCGGCGTGGACGCCCTTGACGAACGCGGCCCACTCACCCGCAGTGAAGCGGAGGATGTCGCCGTTCGGGTTCTTCGAGTCGCGGACAGCCATGCTCCCATCAGCCAGCGCCGCAACCTCGACGCACTGGCTATTGTCCTGGCTGCCGCTGAAGCTGGACTTCCGCCACGTCAGCGTTTCGTACTCAGCCATAGCACTAGCTCCTCGATTCGAGCCTTGATGATCTGTGCACTGTCCGGCAACGATGCCGCCTGGGACCGCAGCAGGTCGAACTGATTTGTGCAGTCTTGGATGGTACGTGGCTTGCTCGTGGTCTGGCTCTCGGCCGCCGCCTCCAAATGAACCGCCTGCGACCCGTCCTCCAGATCGAAGATGTTCATCGGGCCGATGGTGGGATACGCCCCGGCCGTGAACGGCAGCACTTGAACCGAGACCAGGCGGCGATACATCGCATCGAGCAGGTGCCGAAGCTGCTCGACCATGACCTCGGGTGTCCCGATGATCCGGGAGAGCGCACCTTCGTCGAGGATCAGGTGGTATTCCTTCAGCCGCTGTCCGCCCAGGATCTCCTGGCGTGCCAGCCGTCGTTCCACGCGTCGCTGCAGCTCGTCGTCATCGCCATCGCCGAAGAGTCCGGCGTTGAACATCGCCCGCGCATAGTCCTGCGTTTGCAGCAAGCCTGGCATGACGCTGGGCTGGAACGAGCGGATGCGGACGGCCCGTCGTTCCGGCAGGGCAACCGCCCAGCTCGGCAGGTTCTGCTCGCGGCCTTGCTCGTGCAGGCCCGCAAACAGGGTGCCGGTCTTGAACACCGCATCGCAGCCGGTCGCGAAGGTGGAGTGCGGCCAGACGCGGCCGTGTTCGACGTCGTTCACCTGGGAGCGGGAGTATCCGAGCTGCTTTCCTAGCTGCTCCTGCGTCAGTCCGGCCACCCCTCGCAGCGACCTGACCGCGTGGGCGCGGGTGCGCATGCCAGCCGGAGTGTCTTCGTTCATGGTGTCGTCCCCGTCATCGAGTCATGATCGACGTCACGGGACGCCACCGTACCCCCTGGTGGCATTGGCCACATCCGGCCAATCTCGCGGGCAACCACCGGCTGCGGGGCCCATCCGCGACGTCACTCCCGGACTCGCAGCCGGTGGCCCCATGACTGTGCGGGTTTGGTACGGCGACCGTGTGAGATTGCTGTGGCCACAGCGACAGTTACGTCACACCATCGGCGCACCAGAGCCACACTCAGCGGTAGCTCACCGGCGTGTCGCCAGCAGGTGCGAGACGTCACGCCGCGCCTCGCGGAAACTGTCGCCGAGGCGGCCTAGGGTGTCTCTTGTTCATCCAGAGCGTGCCGAGGAGGCGTCAGAACCAGTGTCCAACTCGGTGTCCGGCACAGGCGAGAACTTCGTACATCTGCACGTCCACACCGAGTACTCCATGCTCGACGGCGCGGCCCGGCTCGACGACCTGTTCTCCGCGGCGGCCGAGCAGGGGATGCCGGCGCTGGCCACCACCGACCACGGCAACGTCTTCGGCGCCTACGAGTTCTACTCCAAGGCCCAGAAGTACGGTGTGAAGCCGATCATCGGCACCGAGGCCTACGTCACCCCGCGCACCAGCAGGTTCGACAAGACCCGCGTGCGCTGGGGCAACGGCGGCGGCGACGACGTCTCCGGTAACGGCGCGTTCACCCACATGACCCTGCTGGCCGAGAACACCGGCGGCATGCACAACCTCTTCCGGCTGTCCTCGCTGGCCTCGCTCGAGGGCTTCTACTACAAGCCCCGCATGGACCGCGAGCTGCTGCAGACCTACTCCGGCGGGCTGATCGCCACCACGGGCTGCCCCAGCGGCGAGGTCCAGACCTTCCTGCGGCTGGGCAAGTACGACGAGGCCGTCGCCGCTGCCGCGGAGTTCCGCGACATCTTCGGCGCCGACAACTATTTCGTCGAGCTGATGGACCACGGGCTCGAGATCGAGACGCGCATCCGCGCTGACCTCCTGCGGCTGGCCCGCGACCTCGGGCTGCCGCTGCTGGCCACCAACGACCTCCACTACACCCACAAGGCCGACAGCACCGCCCACGAGGTCCTGCTGTGCGTCCAGTCCGGCTCCACGCTGGCCGACCCCAACCGGTTCAAGTTCGACGACGACTCCTTCTACCTCAAGTCCGCCCAGGAGATGCGCTCGGTCTGGTCCGAGCTGCCCGAGGCCTGCGACAACACCCTGCTCATCGCCGAGCGGTGCGAGGTGAAGTTCTTCGAGGAGGCCGGCGCGTTCATGCCGCGATACCCGGTGCCCGAGGGCGAGGACGAGACGTCGTGGTTCGTCAAGGAGGTCGAGCGGGGGCTCCACGAGCGCTTCCCCGGGGGCGTCCCCGACCAGGTCCGCAAGCAGGTCGAGTACGAGACCGAGGTCATCTGCGGCAAGGGGTATCCCGGCTACTTCCTCGTGGTCGCCGACTTCATCAACTGGTCCAAGAACAACGGCATCCGCGTGGGCCCCGGCCGTGGCTCCGGCGCCGGGTCCATGGCCGCCTACGCCATGGGCATCACTGGCCTCGACCCGCTGCAGCACGGCCTGATCTTCGAGCGGTTCCTCAACCCCGAGCGCATGTCGATGCCCGACTTCGACGTCGACTTCGACGAGCGTGGGCGGGGCGACGTCATCCGCTACGTCACCGACAAGTACGGCAGTGACCACGTCGCCCAGATCGTCACCTACGGCACCATCAAGGCCAAGCAGGCCGTCAAGGACGCCTCCCGGGTGCTCGGCTTCCCCTTCGCCATGGGCGAGCGCATCACCAAGGCGATGCCGCCGGCCGTCATGGGCAAGGACGTCCCGCTCAGCGGCATCTTCGACCCCCAGCACAAGCGCTACTCCGAGGCGGGGGAGTTCCGCTCGCTGTACGAGAGCGACGCCGAGGTGCGCAAGGTCGTCGACACCGCCAAGGGGCTGGAGAACCTCAAGCGGCAGTGGGGCGTGCACGCCGCCGGAGTCATCATGTCCTCCGAGCCCCTGCTCGACCACATCCCGATCATGAAGCGCGAGCAGGACGGCGCGATCATCACCCAGTTCGACTACCCGACGTGCGAGGCGCTCGGGATGGTCAAGATGGACTTCCTGGGCCTGCGCAACCTCACCGTGCTCGACGACGCGCTGAAGAACATCGTCCGCAACGGCAAGGAGGCCGTGGTCCTCGAGGACCTCGCCCTCGACGACAAGGCCACCTACGAGCTGCTCGGACGCGGCGACACGCTGGGCGTGTTCCAGCTCGACGGCGGGCCGATGCGCTCGCTGCTGCGGCTGATGAAGCCGGACAACTTCGAGGACATCTCCGCGGTCATCGCGCTGTACCGGCCGGGGCCGATGGGCGCCAACAGCCACACCAACTACGCGCTGCGCAAGACCGGCCAGCAGCCGATCACCGCGATCCATCCCGAGCTGGCCGAGTCTCTCGCCGACGTGCTCGACACCACCTACGGCCTGATCGTGTACCAGGAACAGGTCATCTCGATCGCCCAGAAGCTCGCCGGGTACAGCCTCGGCAAGGCCGACCTGCTGCGGCGGGCCATGGGAAAGAAGAAGCGCGAGGTGCTCGACGCCGAGTACGTCGGCTTCTCCCAGGGCATGCGCGACAACGGATTCTCCGACGCCGCCATCAAGACCCTGTGGGACATCCTCGTCCCGTTCTCCGACTACGCCTTCAACAAGGCCCACAGCGCGGCCTACGGGGTCATCGCGTACTGGACCGGATACCTCAAGGCCCACTATCCGTCCGAGTACATGGCCGCCCTGCTCACCTCCGTCCGCGACGACAAGGACAAGACCGCCCTCTACTTGTCCGAGTGCCGCCGCATGGGCATCAAGGTGCTGCCGCCCGACGTCAACGAGTCCGAGGGCGACTTCACACCGGTCGGCACCGACATCCGCTTCGGTCTGGCCGCCATCCGCAACGTCGGCCACAACGTCGTCGACGGCGTGGTCGCGGCCCGGTCGAGAGAGGGGCGCTACGAGTCCTTCCCCGACTTCATGGACAAGGTCCCGGTCACCGTCTGCAACAAGCGGGTGGTCGAGTCGCTGGTCAAGGCCGGTGCGTTCGATTCCATGGGGTACTCCCGCCGGGCTCTGGCAGCAGTCAGCGAAGACGCGGTCGACACGGTCATCTCCCTCAAGCGCAACGAGGCGATCGGCCAGTTCGACCTCTTCGGCGGCGCGGGGGAGGAGTCGGCCGGCTTCGAGGTCACTGTCCCCGAGCTGACCGAGTGGGACAAGAAGGTCAAGCTCGCCTACGAGCGCGAGATGCTCGGCCTCTACGTCTCCGACCATCCGCTGCTCGGGCTCGAGCACGTGCTCGCCACGGCGGTCGACCGCTCGATCTCCTCGCTCACCGACGAGGCCGAGGCGCCCACCGGCATCACCATCACCATCGGCGGGCTGATCACCGGCCTGCAGCGCAAGATCACCAAGCGCGGTGACACCTGGGCGATCGCCACCGTCGAAGACCTCGAAGGCTCGATCGAAGTGATGTTCTTCCCGGCCACCTACCAGTTGCACGCCCTGCAGCTCGCCGAGGACGAGATCGTTCTGGTCAAAGGCCGTCTCGACCGACGTGACGACGCTCCTCAGATCATCGCGGCCGAGCTCAGCGTCCCCGATCTCTCGGATGCCCCGAGCGGTCCGCTGGTGGTCACCATGGCGCTCTCGCGGTGTACCCCACCGGTGGTCGAGCGGCTCAAGGACGTCCTGGCCACCCATCCCGGCATGACCGAGGTCCAGCTCCGGCTGACCGGATCGGAGTCCACCACCGTGATGCGCCTGGCCGACGGCCTGCGGGTGACGCCCTCCACGGCGCTGATGGGCGATCTCAAGGCGTTGCTGGGGCCCACATGCGTCGCATGAGCCGGCACCAGCCGCCGAAGCCGGCCCGGGCGGTCGCCGAGATCGCGGTGGTCTCGGTCCTCACCGGCGTCCTGGCCGGCGTGGCGTGGTGGCTGCTGGCGCCCGACGTCACGGTCGAGGTGGTCGACAACGGCGTGGCGCTCACCGTCGAGCAGGGCCGCGAGCTCTTCGGCCGCGAGAGCGACCTCGCCTGGATCGGTGCGGCGGTTGGCGCGGTCCTGGCCGTGGTGTTCATGGCCCGCCATCGCCGGCTACCTGTCACCACGCTGCTCACCCTGGTCCTGGGTGGCGCGGCGGGCTCGTTCGTGGCGCTCGGCGTCGGGCGGCTGCTCGGCCCGGACGCCGTCGACGCCCAGGCCGCCGACGCCGCGGTCGGCACCCACCTGTCGATGCCGCTGGACATCGAGGCCTCGGCGGTGTTCCTGGCATGGCCGCTGACGGCCACCATCGTGGTGGCGGTCATCGCGGTCTTCCGCGACGATCACGCCACCTGGCAGCTGCCCGGCGATCCGAAGCGCGCCGCCGAGCCGGTCAGCCAGGCCGCCCGATCGTCGCCGTCGTCGCCGACGTGAGGTCGATGAGGTCCTCGGGTGCGAGCTCGACGTCGAGGCCGCGGCGACCGGCCGAGATGTAGATCGTCGAGTGGGCGAGGGCGCTCTTGTCCACGATCGTCGGCAGCACCTTGCGCTGTCCGATCGGGCTGATGCCGCCCACCACGTACCCCGTCGATCGTTCCGCCAGCGACGTCGCGGCCATCGTCGCGCGTTTGCCCGACGCCGCGTGCGCGAGCGCCTTGAGATCGAGCGACCCCGACACCGGCACCACGGCGACGACGAGCCTGCCGTCCACGTCGGCCAGCAGTGTCTTGAACACTCGGGTGGGCGAGACGCCGAGCGCGCGGGCCGCCTCCAGGCCGTACGACGGCGCCGCGGGATCGTGTTCGTAGGGATGGACGATGTGCTGGACGCCGGCTCGTACCAGCGCAATGGTCGCCGGGGTTCCTTTGCCGCCTTGGCGCGTCTGACCCATCCGCGCATCTTGCCCGAAGTGGGGTGTTGATTGCGAGGACCTCTGCGATGGCCTTGACCGGTCGCACCGCCGATCCGTAAGCTCGGAAAGCGCTTTCCCACGAGTAGACGAGGACTGACGTGAGCCGACGAGAAGTGCGCATCGCGATGAACGGCGTCACCGGGCGTATGGGCTACCGCCAACACCTCGTGCGGTCGATCCTCGCCATCCGCGACCAGGGCGGCGTGCGGATGCCCGACGGCGACGTGATCTGGCCGGAGCCGGTGCTGGTCGGGCGGAGCGAGGCCAAGCTGGCCGACCTGGCGGCGCGGCACGGCCTGACGCTCTGGAGCACGTCGATCGCCGACGTCCTGGCCGACCCGAAGGTGGAGGTCTACTTCGACGCCCAGGTGACCCAGGCCCGGCCGAAGGCGATCCTGGCCGCCCTCGAAGCCGGCAAGCACGTCTACACCGAGAAGCCCACGGCCGGCGATCTCGCCACGGCGATCGAGCTGGCCCGGGTCGCGCGGGACTCCGGCCTGCGCACCGGCGTGGTGCAGGACAAGCTGTTCCTCCCCGGCCTGCTCAAGCTGCGCCGGCTGGTCGAGAGCGGCTTCTTCGGCCGAATCCTGTCGGTCCGGGGCGAGTTCGGCTACTGGGTGTTCGAGGGCGACTGGCAGCCGGCGCAGCGCCCGTCGTGGAATTACCGGGCCGAGCACGGCGGCGGAATCATCCTCGACATGTTCCCCCACTGGCGCTACGTCCTCGACCAGGTCGTGGCGCCGGTGCGCTCGGTGTACACCCAGGCCGCCACCCACATCCCGGAGCGTGTCGACGAGGCCGGCGAACGCTATGCCGCCACCGCCGACGACTCCGCGTACGCCGTCTTCGAGCTGGAGGGCGGCATCGTCGCCCAGATCAACTCTTCGTGGACCACCCGGGTCGACCGCGACGAGCTGGTGGAGTTCCAGGTCGACGGCACCCACGGCAGCGCGGTGGCCGGGCTACGGACCTGCCGAGTCCAGCCCCGGGCAGCCACCCCGCGCCCGGACTGGAACCCCGACCTCCCCGCCGGCGACGACTTCCGGGCCGGGTGGCAGGTCGTGCCCGACAACGGCGCCTTCGACAACGGCTTCAAGACCCAGTGGGAACTGTTCCTGACCAGCCTGGTCGGCGGAGCCCCGTTCGCGTGGGACCTGGCCGAAGGGGCGAAGGGGGTGCAACTGGCCGAGCTCGGGCTCCAGTCGTGGCGCGAGGGCCGCAAGCTCGACGTCCCGGAGCTGTCGCTGTGACTTCGCCCGCGCCGTCGAGGGTGGCCTTCGCGGCCGCGCATGTCGTCGCCGATCCAGCTGCCGACACGAGCCCCGGCGCCCGGGCGGTACTCGACTGGGACGCCACCCTCGCCTTCCGGCACCACCTCTGGGACCTCGGCCTGGGCGTGGCCGACGCGATGGACACGGCTCAGCGGGGGATGGGTCTGGACTGGGCGGCCTGCCGCGAGCTGATCGAGCGCAGTGGCGCCGAGGCGGCCGGACGTGGCGCCCGGCTCGCCTGCGGCGTCAACACCGACCAGCTCGACAACCCCGGCCCTGGCCCCGGCCCCGGCCCTGGCCCCGGCGCAGGGGCCGGCCTCGACCGGGTCGTCGACGCCTACCTCGAGCAGCTCGCCGTCGTCGAGGGCGCGGGCGCGCAGCCGATCGTCATGGCCAGCCGGGCGCTGGCCCGGGCCGCCGGCCACGCCGAGGACTACCACGAGGTCTACGCCCGGGTGCTGTCCCAGGCCTCGCGACCGGTCATCCTGCATTGGCTCGGAGAGATGTTCGATCCCGCGCTGCGCGGCTACTGGGGGGCGAGCGACCTCGACGGTGCGACCGCCTCGGTGATCGAGCTCATCCGGGCCCACACCGGGATGATCGACGGGATCAAGGTCTCGCTGCTCGACGCCGAGCGAGAGGTGGCGATCCGTCGCGAGCTTCCCCAGGGTGTCCGGCTGTACACCGGCGACGACTTCCACTACCCGGAGCTGATCCGCGGCGACGACCTGGGCCACAGCGACGCGCTGCTCGGCGTCTTCGACCCGATCGCCCCGCGCGCGGCGGCCGCCCTCGACGCGCTCGACCACGGCGACGACCAGCGCTACGCCGCCATCCTCGAGCCCACGCTGCCCCTGGCCCGCCACCTCTTCGCGGCCCCGACGTTCCACTACAAGACCGGCATCGTCTTCCTGGCCTGGCTCGGCGGTCACCAGTCGCACTTCACGATGGTGAGCGGGGCCCAGTCCGCCCGTTCGGCGACGCACCTGATCGAGCTGGCCCGGCTCGCGGACGAGCTCGAACTCTTCCCCGATCCCGACCTCGCGGCCGCCCGGCTGCGGGCGTACCGCACGGTGTCCGGCCAGGACGCGCCGTGACCACCGACCTGAGCCTGCTCTCGCTGAACCAGGCGACCACCAAGCGGCTGAGCATCCCCGACGCCGTCGAGCTGTGCCGGCGACACGGGCTGGGCGGGATCGGGCTGTGGCGCGACCGCATCGCCGAGACCGGTGCGGCCGCTGCGGCCGCGATGGCGGCTGACGCCGGGCTCACGGTCACGAGCGTGTGCCGGGGCGGGTTCTTCCCGGCCGTCGACGCCGCCACGCGGGCCGCCGCCCTCGACGACAACCGCGCCGCTGTCCGGGAGACCGCCGAGGTCGGGTCGGACGTGCTCGTGCTGGTGTGCGGAGGGCTCCCCGAGGACAGCCGTGACCTGGCCGGCGCGCGCCAGATGGTGGCCGACGGGATCGCCGCGCTGGCCCCCTACGCCGCCGAGCACGGCGTGCGGCTCGCCGTCGAGCCGATGCACCCGATCTTCGCCGCGGACCGGTCGGTCGTCACCACGCTGGCGCAGGCCATCGACCTGGCCGAACAGTCTCCGGTCGGCCAGGTCGGCGTCGTCGTCGACAGCTACCACCTGTGGTGGGACCCGGAGCTGCGCGAGCAGATCCTGCGCGCGGGCGAGCGGATCCTCGCCTACCAGATCTCCGACTGGGTGGTGCCACTGCCTGATGCTCCCGACACCGGCAACCTGCTGGGCCGCGCCCACGTCGGCGACGGACACATCGACTTCGGCCGACTCACCCGCTGGGTGGGCGAGGCTGGCTATCGTGGCTTCGTGGAGGTAGAGATCTTCAACGCCGCGATCTGGGCCGACGACGCCGACCGCACCCTGGCCACCGCCGCTCGGCGCTTCCTCGACCACCTCCCGAACCCTCTGCCGTGGGCGTCCGGCACCCCCGGCGGTTCGCGATGAACGCTGCCGGGCACGGCGGCGCCACCCGGCCGGGCGGACCCGTGACGTTGCGCGACGTGGCCGAGCTCGCGGGAGTCTCGTCGGCCACCGCCTCGCGGGCCCTGGGCAACAGCTCGCGGCGGATGGACGACGAGCTGCGACAGCGGGTGCGCGACGCCGCGGCCCAGCTCCGCTACGTCTCCAACGGCCCGGCCCAGGCACTGGCCAGCAAGACCACGTCGGTGGTCGGGCTCATCGTCCACGACGTCAACGACCCGTACTACTCCGCGCTCGCCTCGGGCGCCATGACCGTCGCCCGCGAGCACGACCTGCTGATGATGATGGCCAGTGCCTACCGCGATCCCGCGCTCCAGGCCGAGTACGTCAGCCGGCTGCGGGCCCAGCGGGCCCGCGCGATCCTGCTGGCCGGCGGCCTCGACACCGGCGACGACTCCCGGCTGGCCGACGAGGTGGCCGCGTTCGCCGCGCAGGGCGGGCGGGTGGTGGCGGTGAGTTCGCGTGGCCTCGACGTCGACACCATCGCGCCGGGCAACGAAGAAGGTGCCCGCCAGGTGGCCCGTCACCTCCACCAGCTCGGCCACCGCCGGGTGGGGGTGATCGCCGGGCCGCCCACGCTGGTGTCGGTCCAGGACCGCTTGCGCGGCTTCCTCGACGAGTGCACGCGTCTCGGGGTGACGGTCGCGCCGGACCACCAGGTCGAGGGCGACTTCACCCGCGACAGCGGCCGGATCGCCGTGCGCCGGCTGATCGAGCGCGCCGGCGACCTCACCGCGGTGTTCGCGCTCAACGACGCCATGGCCGTGGGTGTCCTGGCCGGGGTTCGGGACGACCTCGGCCGGCAGGTTCCCCATGACATCTCGGTGGTCGGCTTCGACGACACGCCCTCGGCCGTCGACGTCACCCCGGCGCTGACCACGGTCAACCTGCCGCTGGTCGACATCGGCCGGCAGGCCATGGAGCTGGCGCTCGAGGACGGCGTCGCCCGGCCCAGGGTGCTCGACGTGCCCGGGCGGCTGGTGGTGCGCGGCAGCACCGCTCAGCTGGGCGTCTCGGCCGTCCCTGGTTCGGCCGCGGCGGCCTCGGACGCCGCCGACGCCGCCGGCTGAGGTCTCCGCGCGGCGCTCCCGCCGAGGTACAGCGCGCCGAGGGCCGGGTCGGCGAGGAGATCGCGCGCGGGCCCCTGGATGTGCACCCGGCCGAGGTCGAGGACGCACCCGACGTCGGCCATCTCCAACGCTCGACGGGCGTTCTGCTCGACGAGCAACACGGCCGTGCCGAGCTCGCGCATCGCGGCAATCTGTTCGAACACGGTGGTGGTGGTCTTGGGGTCCAGGCCCATCGACGGCTCGTCGAGCAGGATGACCGCGGGGTCGAGCATGAGCGCCCGGGCGAACTCCACCTGTTTCTGCTGGCCTCCGGAGAGCAGCCCGGCGGTCATCTTCCAGCGGTCGCCCACGACCGGGAAGACGTCCTTGACCCGCTCGCAGCGCTGTGCCACGAGCGCGGGGTCGCGGATGGTGAACGCGCCCAGCCGCACGTTCTCCTCGACCGTCATCTCGGGAAAGACGCTGTGGCCCTGCAGGACATGGGCCACGCCCTTGCCGAGCAGGTCCTGGGGGCGCGACCCGCCGACGTCCTCGCCGCGCAGCAGCACCTGCCCCGATCGCGGCGCCAGCAGGCCGCTGGCCACCCTGAGCACGGTGGACTTGCCCGCGCCGTTCGGGCCGACGAGACAGACGACAGAGCCGGCGTGGACCGAGACCGACAGCCCACGAAGGACGAGCGCGGCCCGGCCGTAGCCGGCCTCGACGTCGCGGAGCTCGAAGACAGGACCCGAGGCCGGACCCGGGACCGATGCGGACGCCGATGCGGACGCCGATGCGGACGCCGAAGCGGAGCCAGACGCTGTGCTAGACACCGAGATACGCCTCCAGCACTCGTTCGTCGGCCTGCACCTGAGCGGGCGTCCCGGCGGCGATCGGGCGGCCGCGGTCGAAGACGACCACGTGGTCGCACAGGCTCATGACGAGGTCCATGTTGTGCTCGACGACGAAGAACGTGCGGCCGTCGGCGTTGAGGTCGCGCACGAGCGAGGCGATCCGGTCGATCAGCGCCGGGTTCACCCCGCCGGCGGGTTCGTCGAGCAGGATCAGCTGGGGTTCGGCCATCAGCACCGCCGCGAGCTCGAGCAGCTTCTGCTGGCCATAGGAGAGGTCGCGCGCCTCGGCCGCCTCGAGGTGGTCGATGCCCACCCGGCCCAGCCAGCCGCGGGCCCGCTCCACGTCGGCCTTGCTGGTCACGCCTCCGAGCAGCTCGCGAAGCCGGGTGCGGCGCACCGCCACCAGCATGTTCTCGAGCACGGTGAGCCGCGGGAAGATCCGGCAGAGCTGGAAGGTGCGGCCCAGCCCGGTGTGGGCGATGCGATGGGGCGACCACCGGGTGACGTCGCGGCCGTCGACCAGCACCTGGCCGGAGTCGGCCCGGATCATCCCGGTCACGAGGTTGAAGAACGTGGTCTTGCCCGAACCGTTGGGCCCGATCAGGCCGTTGACCTTGCCCTCGAGGATCGGGACCGACGCGCCGTCGACCGCCACGACGCCGCCGAACGACTTCGTCAGCTCGCGGGTCTCGAGGCTCGTCATGCGTTCACCTCCTGCTGGTCGTGCAGCTGCGCCTGGGTCTGTTCGCGGATCGAGGCGGCTTCGGGCCGGAACCGTCGCAGGAGCGTGCGTACCGCCGGGATGATGCCGTCCGGCATGAACAGCACGACGACGGCGAGGATCGCCCCGGAGAGCACGATGTGCAGCTGCGACTCGCCGAACCTGGTGAGGAAGTATTCGTTGGCCGGGGCGACGATCAGGGCGCCGAGCAGCGGGCCGAACAGGTGGCGCACGCCGCCGAGCAGCGCCATGAGCACCATGTTCACCCCCACGATGATCGAGAAGAGGAAGATCGGGTCGAGGTTGCCGAACCACATGCCGTAGAGCCCGCCCGCGATCGCCGTGAA
>DATCVR010000257.1:0-1513 GCA_036566745.1 Jiangellaceae bacterium
GCCTTCGGGTCCTGCCAGCCGAGGTAGTCGAGGTCGTCCCACGGCCGTTCGGCCAGGTCAGCAGGGAGGTTGAGGCGCTTGGTCGCGCCCTTGGTGAGGTTGACGAACGATGCGCGTACGTCGGTCTCGGTCAGCGGCTTCATACAAACCATGCTAGGTTTCCTACAACTGTTAGGCAACTCGTTATTCGGAGGGTGTTGATGGGTCGTCCGGGGCTGAACCGGAGCGCCGTGATCGCGGCCGCCGCCGACCTGGCCGACGAGCTGGGCTTCGACGCCGTCACGATCTCGGTCCTCGCGCGGCATCTCGGAGTCAGGTCGCCGACCCTCTACTCCCACATCTCGGGAGCCACCGACCTCCGCACCGCCGTCACCGCGTACGTCCTCGACGATCTCGCCGACGCCACCAGCACCGCGATGGCCGCGGGGGAGGGCCGCGACCTCCTCGTCGCGTACGCCGACGCCATCCGCGACTTCGCCCGCCGCTCACCCGGCCGCTACGACGCCACCACCCGCCAGCGCGTCCCACCCGCCTCCGACCCGGCCGCAGAGATCCCGGACTCGGTCGCAGCCGCAATCACCGCCGGCCGCCGCAACGCCGACCTCGCCCTCGCCGTCGTCCGCAGCTACGGCATCGCCAAGACCAACGAGACGTACGCCGTCCGCCTGATGTCCAGCCTCATCCATGGCTACATCACCCTCGAGCTCGCCGGCACCTTCGCCCACAGCGACCCATCGAGCGAGACCACTTGGTCAGACGTCCTCGAGGACCTGGACCGCACCCTCAACCGGATCGCGGCGGCCCGGCGTCAGTGATCGGGGTGGTTGAGAGCCGCGACCCACTCAGGCAGCTCGGCGAGCGACGAGATCCGGATCGTCGCGAATTCATCAGCCTCCGCCGCGAGCGTCTGAGCCGCGCCCCGCAGTTCTGTGTCAGTTGCGGCAATGTGACGCACCTATATCCGCGACACCACGGCCGTCGCGACCAGGTGCTAGGACAACGGCGCCGCGTTCCTGCCCAAGCAGGTCGAGATCTTTGGGCTCCCGCGTCGGGGAGGTTTTGCCGTTTCCCATTGTTCTGGCAACGGGGCTGACACACTCGGATCTCCAAGGCTGGAGCCCGGAAGGCATGGAGCATGGGATCTGCCGATAACAAGGATGAAAGGCAGGACCCGAAGAGCGATAATGACGGTCTTCGTGGTCCTTGGGCCAGGTTGAACGGGTTCGGGCGTCGGTTCGGGGCTCGCGTCGGACGCAATGCGGGGACGTTGGTGCCCGCATTGCTGGCGCTTGGCGGCCTAGGGCTTGCGGTGTGGTTTCTCGCGTTCACGTCCCCTGGCCGCGCGCCCGCTGACGTCGCGAATCTCAACGTAAGCGTCGATGCACCGACAGGTGCGATAACCACCGCCAACGCCTCGACCGAGGCTCGCCTGACGGCAAACGGAGGAGCGGCTGTCACAGTAGAGGTCTACTTCGTCTGCCAGGCATCAGCGACGCCGACCATTGAGCTCATT
>DATCVR010000258.1:0-1616 GCA_036566745.1 Jiangellaceae bacterium
GAGCACATCGCCTGAGTCGCCGGGCGCACAGCCTCGGCCACCAGTGCTTGTCCTCGGAGCCACCGGCGACCTCGGCAGTGCTGTTACGCGCCGGCTGAGCGCCGAAGGCACCCCTGTGATCGTGCACGGCTACAGCCGCACGACCGAGCTTGCCTACCTTGCCGACGAGACCGGAGCGGTTGCGCGGGTGGAGGCCGACCTGACCACCGACGACGGCGTGGGCGCCTTGGCCGAGACGCTCGCCGGGTTCGAGACACTGTCAGGGCTCATCAACTGCTCCGGCATCAACCCCAGCCCCGACACGGTCGCCGAGATCGACAGTTCCGAGTGGCAGTTGACCCTCGACCTCAACCTGACCTCGGTGTGGCGCACGGCCTCGCTCGCGCTGCCGAAGCTCCGGGCGGCCCGGTCCGGGGCGGTCGTCCTGGTCAGCTCCGTCTTCGGGATCCGTACGCCGTCACGACGGGCCGCCTACGGCGTCTCCAAGCACGCGCTGACCGGCCTCGCCCAGGCGATCGCGCAGGAGGAGGAGGGGATAGTCCGGGCCAACGTCGTCGCTCCCGGCCCGATGTGGAGCGAGTCGTCCCGGCAGGTCTTCGTCAAGCACGCTCGCAAGGAGGGGGTGACCGTCGACCAGTACATCTCCTACCGGGCGGCGCGCATCCCCGGGCACCGGTTCGTCACCGCGGACGCCGTCGCCAAGGTGTGCGTCTTCCTCGCCTCCGACGTGTCCGGCGCCATCAACGGCCAGTGCGTGGTCGCAGACGGCGGCGAGTACTGACCCGCGGCGCAACCCGCAATTTACTCGAGATGCGACTGATGCGGCGTCGTGCTGTCTAGGCTTCGCCTAGCGCCTCCACACGTCTTTGTTTCCCCTCTTCAGACTGGCGACAACGTTGACCAATTTCTGGCTTGCCATCGACCACGCGGTCGATGCGCTGTTCCACACCCCGGACTCCTCCGACATCAGGCCCGGCATCCTCGATCTGGTGGCCGACACCCCCGGTTGGGGCATCGTCGTGCGGCCCACGCAGGGCCACGGCGACGTACGCCGCGAGCTCGCCTGCGCCGGGCTCCCGGACATCGACGCCGTCGATGAACTCGTCGTCCCGGAGAGGACGACGGACGCGGTGAAGGTCGGGTTCGACGACCACCAGACCGAGTGCGCGCCGATGGCGCTCGAGATCCTGGAGCGTCTCTCCGGCTATGACCGGGTCTTCCTCGAGCCCTACTGCACGACGCCCGGCTGCCTCCAGGATCTGGCCACCCTCGCCACGCGGTCACGGTGCGGCGGCATCGTGCTCAAGCTCAAGGTCAACGACGAGGGCCTCGAGAGCATCGAGCGCGCCGACCTCGGGCGAGCGTCCTGGGTCGCGCGGTCCGACGGGATGGGCTGGGACGACTTCAGCGAGCGCCTGCCGCGGGTCCGAGCGCTCGGCGCCGGCGGTGTGATGGTGGGCCGGGCGGTCTGGGGTGACACCGGCGAGGCCGGCCAGGACGTACGCCTCAAGACCATCCGCGAGCGTATGCACACGATCGAGCGCATCTTTGGCTGACTCGGTCCGCGAGCCGCGGGGCGACGTACAACCGGATTGGCCCTAGGCTCGGTGACATGC
>DATCVR010000259.1:0-17316 GCA_036566745.1 Jiangellaceae bacterium
GCTGATCGTCGACCACGAAGACTCGGATGCTCACGGCGTCACGCTACCGTCGCCGTCGCCGTCGCCGTCGCCGTTCCCGATGCCGTCGCCGTACGCCATCGCGACCTCGACCCGCCAGCCTCCCCCGGCGCGCGGCCCGGCCGCGACCGTCCCGCCGTAGGCCGCCACGCGTTCACGCATCCCCACCAGCCCGTGCCCGGCGCCGTCGGTCTGGGCCGCGGCGCCCCGGCCGTCGTCGTCGACCACGATCCGCAGGCGCGCGGGCTCGTAGACCAGCCCCACCTCGGCGCTGGCGATCGGGCCGGCGTGCTTGATCGCGTTGGTGAGCGCCTCCTGGACGACGCGGTACGCCGCGAGCGACGGACCTGCCTCGAGCGGACGGGGACAGCCCCGCACGTCGAGACCCACCGGCAGCCCGGCCGCACGGACCGTGCCGATCAGCTCCGGGATCAGCGCCAGGCCCGGCTGTGGCCCCAGCTCACCGGTGGCGTGCTCATGGCGCAGGACACCGAGCAGACGGCGCATCTCGGTCAGCGCGCCGCGGCCGGTGTGGGCGATGGTCTCGAGCGCCTCCGCGGCGGCGCGGGGATCGTTGTCGGCGACGTACCGGCCGCCGTCGGCCTGGACCACGATGACCGAGAGGTTGTGGGCGACCACGTCGTGCATCTCGCGGGCGATCCGCGCGCGCTCGTCCGCCACCGCGATGCGGGCCTGCTGGTCGCGTTCGCGTTCGGCCTGTTGAGCCCGCCCGACCAGCTCGTCCACGTACGCCTGTCGCACCCGTCGCACGTCGCCCATGGCCCAGGTGGCGACGACGACCGCCGTCAGGCCGATCGCGGCGAGCACGAACCCCTCGGCGCCACCCTCGGGCAGGGCGTAGCGCTGGCCGGCCAGGACCGCGCCGAGGACGCCCACCCCGAGCCCCGCCCGGCTGGCCCACCGCGGCCCGTACGCAGCCACCGCGAACAGCGCGAACAGCAGCACGAAGTCGAGCTGGGACAGCGACATGCCGACCGCCCACTGCACCAGCCCGCAGGCGGCCACCACGGCGAACGACACCACCGGCCGCACTCGGCGGAACACCAGCGCACCGCACATGACGGCACCGAGCAGCATGCGCAGCCAGGCCGGATCGGACGGTCCCAGCAGGGCGAGCGTGAGGAACAGCCCTGAGGCCAGCACGGCGTCGGAGACCAGTGGGTGCCGTCGCACCCACGCGTACAGCCGGTCTCTGCGCCTCACCCAGGCAGGGTACGACGCGAGCGGCGCAACCAGAGCAGTCCGAGGATCGGCAGCACCAGCGGGACGAAGCCGTAGCCGCGCCCGAACTGCGACCAGACCGTATCGGCCGGGAAGTCGCCGGGGTCGAGCAGCGTGATCGCGCCGACGCTCAGCACCCCCACCAGCTCGACCGTGCACGCCGCGACCGCCACGCGGCGTGAGGTGCGCCCACCGCGCGCCAGCGCCACGGTCGCGACGACGTAGACCAAGGCCGCCAGCGCGGAGAGGAGGTAGGCCACGGGGGCGTCGTCGAACTTGGTGGCGATCTGGACCCCGGCGCGGGCGCTCGCCGAGATGGCGAACACCGCGTAGACGGCCACCAGGAGCCGTCCGGGCCCGCGGTTCGTCCGGTCAGCCACCGACGCCGCCGTCCCACACCTGCTGGAGCCGCACCACGAGCACCGGGACCACCAAGGCGGCCGCGACCAGCACAGACGTTCCCCAGCGTGACTTCTCGGCGAGCGCCCAGAACAGCCCGAGCGGGAGAACGAGCGGCGTGACGACGAGGTAGCCGACGAAGGTGGTGGTCTCGGGAGGTCCGCCGTCGAGGATCATCATGACCACGGCCACGACGACCTGGACCAGCACCAGCAGCTCGACCACGCCCGCACCGATCACGAACGCCTCGCGCGGTGGCTGGTCGCGGACCACTGCCACCAGGGCCCATGCGGCATAGATCAGCGCGGCGGCGATGACCGTGTAGGCCACGACGTCGACCATGTCTCCTCCGGATTCGTGGCGGGCTCGCCGATCAGGACAGCCGGGCCAGCTCGTCGGTGAGATCGTCCAGGCCGAGCGATCCCATGGACAGCGCCGCCATGTGCCAGGTCTTGAGGTCGAACTCCCCACCACGGGCAGCGCGGGCGGCCTCGCGGCCGGCCAGCCAGGCCCGCTCACCGAGCTTGTAGCTGATCGCCTGGCCGGGGATGCCGAGGTAGCGGACGATCTCGGAGTCGACGTAGTCGGGCTCGAGGCCGGAGCGGGTGGCCACGAACTCGCGCGCCGACTCCGGCGTCCAGGTCTCGCCGGGGCGGAAGTCCGAGTGGTCGGGGATGGGCAGTTCGAGGTGCATCCCGATGTCGATGATCACCCGGATGGCACGCAGCAGGGAAGAGTCGAGGTAGCCCAGCCGCCGGCCCGGATCGGTGAGGTTGCCGAGCTCGTCCATCAGCCGCTCGGCGTACAGCGCCCAGCCCTCGGTGGACGCGCTGACCGAACCGAGGCTGACCTGGTACCGCGAGAGCGTGTCGGCGACGTGGACCCACTGGGCGAGCTGGAGATGATGGCCGGGCACGCCCTCGTGGTACCAGGTGGAGACGAGGCTCCAGGTGGGGAACCGGGTGTGGCCGAGGGTGGGGAACCAGGTGCGGCCGGGACGCGCGAAGTCGAGGGACGGGCGGGTGTAATAGCCCGCCGCGGCGCTGCCGGCGGGTGCGATCATCGACTCGACCCGTCGCACCGGGTCGGCGAGGTCGACGTGGACGCCGTCGAGGTCGGCCATGGTCTCGTCCATCAGCCGCTGCAGCCAGAGCCGGACCTCCTCGACGCCTTCGACCGCCTCGCCGTGGTGGTCGAGATGCCGCATGACGGCCTTCGGCGAGCTGCCGGGCAGGATCGCGTGGGCCGCGACGGTGATCTCGCCGACGAGGCGGTGGTACTCGTCCCAGCCGTAGGCGTACGCCTGCTCGAGGTCGACCTCGGAGCCGGTCCAGTGCCGCGCCCACCTGGCATAACGCTCGCGGCCGACGGCGTCGGGGGTGCCGGCGGCTGAGGGTGCGTAGGTGTCCGCGAGATAGGCCCGGGCGTCGGCGTACGCCGCGCGGGCCTGAGCGGCCGCCGCCTGGAGCTCGGCGCGGAGCGGCCCCGGCGCGTCGGCGACGAGACCGCCGAACCAGTCGTCGCCCACCCACGCGTCGAGCTGCTCGACCACGGCGGCGACCTGGCGCGGCGCGGCGTGCAGGCCGCGTGTCGCGCCCTCGGCGAGGGCCTCGCGGTAGGACCGCAGCGACTCGGGCACACGACGCAACCGGCGGCCCAGGACAGCCCAGTCGTCGTCGGTGTCCTTGGGCATCTGGGTGAACGCCAGGCGCACCAGGTGGAGCGGGGAGAAGAAGGTGTTGAGGTCGCGGAGGTCGTCGCCGGACTCGTGCACGGCGAGCTCGGCCTCGAGGCGTTCGCGAAGCAGGCGGGCAGCCCGGCGCTCGACGTCCGGCAGGGTGCTTCCGGTGTCGGCCGCCGCCTCCGCGGCGTCGGCCGCAGCTTTCGCGGCGTCGGCCGCAGCTTTCGCGGCGTCGGCTGCCGCTTCCGCGGCGTCGAGCTCGGCCAGCGTGGCGCGGCGCAGGTCGGCGAAGGCCGCCAGCCCCGCAGGGGAGAAGTCGGGCAGCGTGTCGATGCCGGGACGGATGCCCAGGAACGTTCCCAACAGAGGATCGAGGTCGGCCACGGCGTCGACATGGCGATCGGCGACCTGACGAGGCGTGAGGGCGTGGGAGGACGACACCCGGTCATCATTCCCGACCCCTCCGACACGGCTGCGGCGAGGTCCCGTCGCCGACCCCGGCAGGCTCCGGAACGCGTCCCGGTCCGCGAGTAGTCTGACCAGCGTGGCCGTGAGACGCCCGCCCGCGAGATGAGCCCGGCGCCGATTCCCGATCCGGCGCTCGTCGTGCTCGTCGGAGCCTCGGGCGCCGGCAAGTCGTCGTGGGCCCGGGCCCACTACCGCACCCAGGAGATCGTCTCCGCGGACGACCTGCGCGGGGTCGTCGGCAGCGGCCGGCACGACCTGGACGCCACCGACGACGCGTTCCGGCTGCTCGACCAGATCGTGGCCGCGCGGGCCGGCCGAGGGCTCACCACCGTCGTCGACACGCTGGGGCTGGACACGGAGAAGCGACGGTCGTACCTCGCGGTGGCCCGCCGGAGCGCCATGCCGGCCGTGGCCGTCGTCTTCGATACGCCCGCCGAGGTGTGTCGCGAGCGCAACCGCACGCGCGACCGCCCGGTGCCGGCGCCCGTGCTCACCCAGCAGATCAGGCGGGCCGGAGCGGCCGCGCCGGACCTGGCCGGCGAGGGCTGGGACGTCGTGACCACCGTGGCGTGGGACGGGCCGGCCGCTCGGCTCCCGGACGACGCCGTCACACCGGCCCACACGCCACCCCCCTCCCCGGCCCATGCACCATGGCCCGAGCGCGGCGTGATCCTCCAGGTGTCCCGCTTTCCCTGGGGCGACGACCCGGCGACGTGGCTCAAGGACGTCGCGCTCGCGGCTGAGGCGGCCGGTTTCGCAGGCCTCGCACTGATGGACCACCTCATCCAGATCCCGCAGGTCGGACGGGCGTGGGACCCCATCCCGGAGCCGTTCACGACGCTCGGCATGCTGGCCGGTCTCGACACCCGGCTCCGGCTCGGCACGCTCTGCACACCCGTCACCTTCCGGCCCGGCGGCATCATCGCCAAGACGGTGGCCACGCTCGACGTGCTCACGGGCGGACGGACCTTCGTGGGCGTCGGGGCGGGATGGTGGGACCGTGAGCACGCGGCCTTCGGCGTGCCGTTCCCGGGGGCTCGGCTGCGGCTGGACGAGCTGGAGACCTCGGTCGAGACGATGCGGGCGCTGTGGGCCGCCGGCACCAAGGCGTACCCGGGCGCCCACGTCGACCTCCCCGAGACCACGTCCTACCCGCGTCCGGTCGGAGAGCCCCGGATCATCGTGGGCGGTGGCGGCGACCGGACGCTGCGGATCGCCGCCGAACTCGGCGACGCGTGCAATGTCGTGACCAACGCCGCCTTGGAGCACCGGCTCGAGGTGTTCGAGAAGCATCGCGCCCGGGCAGAGCGCGACGTGCGGGTGACCGTCCTCGACCTGCCGGTGGTGGGCCGCGACCGCGACGACGTCTGGCGGCGGGTAGAGGGGCTACGCGGCCGGACCTCCGCGGCGGCGTACGCGCGATCCCGTCACGCCGCGACGGCCGAGGAGACCGCCGAGCGCTACCGGAGGCTGTTCGACCGCGGGGTGGAGACGGTGTTCGTGAGCCCGGCCGGGCTGGCCGGGGCCGAGGACGTACTGGCTCTCGCACCGCTCACCACGGCGGGCGGCTGACGGCGACGGTCGCGGTGGGGCCTCTCCCCCGGGCCGCCCGAGGTCATCGGAGCACGTGCGCGAGGGTGTCACCACGGACTTGGTCGTCCACGCCGGGAACCGGCTCCGCGGCGTCGTCACCCAGGGCCACGATGTGGTTGAAGCGGTCGACATGGACCACGCGCGGGCGCATCGTGCGGGCCTCGGCGTCGTCCATCATCGCGTAGCTGATGAGGATGACCAGATCGCCGGGCTGGACGAGGCGTGCGGCCGCGCCGTTGATCCCGATGACGCCGGAACCACGCTCGCCGGGGATGACGTACGTGGTCAGCCGGGCGCCGTTGGTGATGTCGACGATGTCGACCTGCTCGCCCGGCAGGAGGTCGGCGGCGTCGAGGAGGTCGAGGTCGACGGTGACCGATCCGACGTAGTGGAGGTCGGCCTGGGTCACGGTGGCCCGGTGGATCTTGCTCTTCATCATCGTGCGGAACACGTTCACTCCTGGTCTCGCGCGATCGATGCGGCCGGTGGGCCGTCACCGTCGGCGTCGCCGTTGCGGTCGCCGTCAAGATGAGGCGGCGGGTGCGGTGCCATCCATTGTTCGGGAACATCGCCCTTTCGCGCCAGTCGGGCGCGGCTGGCCTGGCCTTCGGCGAGCTGCCGCGCCTGGGCGGCGTAGCGGTGCCGAATGGTGGCGTCGACCGGGCCCGGCGTGGTGTCTACGTGCACCGTTGCCAGTCCGAGGCGACGCTGGAGAGGGCCCTGGGCGATCCGGACGCTCTGGGTCTTGGCATGCGGGACGACGGTGAGTGTGCGGTACAACACACCCTCGCGGACCACCACGACGCGATCGTCGACGCCGTAAGCCATCCGCCGCCAGCTGAACGGACGCAGCCAGCGAGCCTCTCGCGGCGCCGGGTCGAGCTCGACCGCGAGTGGGTCGGCCCCGCCGAGAACCCGCCGCATCACCTCGATCGCGTCGGCGAGCGGCGCGACTGGCAGCAGCGTCGACGTCCGCTGCTCGCCGTCCACGGAGTCGCCTCCGCCGTACCCCGCCACGTCCACGTCGAGCTTCACCCAGCCCTTCGATCTCCACAACAACGGCTGGCGCAGCGCTACTCCCTGGATGCGGCCGGGCGGGACCGTCTGGTGCTGGGTGTCGAGCAGGCCCTTGCGGATGCGATAGCCGTCGGGCGATTCCGCCAGTACGAAACCGAAGTTGCGCACCAGCTGGTTCCACAACGCGGCCCCGATGGCGAGCACCCCGGGAAGGGTCGACGGCAGCGCGCCCAGGAGCGCGTCGCGGTCGGGGACGAAGACGAACGCGACCGTGGCGCCGACGATGATGAGGACGCCGACAACGAACGCGCCGGAGAGCACCGTGGACCACACCAGCCGCTCGAGCGGCACCTCGTGGACGACCCGCTCCGGAGCCTCCGGGGTAGCGGCGTCGATGCCGGCGGCCCGGGCGAGGAGCTCGGCACGTAGCGCGAGCGCGTCGTCGGCCGCGAGGTATTGCAGAGGCGCCTCGGCACTGCCGCCGCCAGCCACCTCCAGCCGGAGCTCGGAGACGCCGAGCAGGCGCCCGGCCAGCGGTCGGTTGACGTCGACCGCCTGCAGCCGGTCGAGCCGCACTCGCCGCGAGCGACGGTTGAGGACGCCGGAGTCGATGCGCAGGGAGTCGCCGTCGACGCCGTACCGCGTGAACCACCAGCCCACCAGCCCGGTGAGCATGCCGACCATCGCGATGGCGAGGACGATGATGCCGAACCGCCCGATCTCGCCCGAGCGCAGCGCGTCCTGGCCGCCGATCGCGATGGCACCGGCGAGATACGCCCAGCCCTTCAGCAGCGGCGTGAGCGGGTGGAGGCGCCGGAAGTGCTCGGGAGTCGGGTCGGCGTGGGCGTCCCGCTCGGAGGTGGCCGCGCCGCTCATCCGGGGCCCCTGGTCACGCGACGTCTCCCGTCACAGCCCGGCCGCCTGGGCTTCGCCGAGGGCGGAGAGGCGATCGCGCAGCCGAGCGGCCTCGGCCGCGGGGAGCCCGGGGATCTTCGCGTCGGTGGCCGGCGAGGCGGTGTGCAGCTGGACCGTCGCGAGGCCGTACCGCCGCTCGAGCGGACCGGAGGAGACGTCGACGAACTGCATCCGGCCGTAGGGCACGACCGTCAACGCGCGGAACATCACGCCGCGGGTGACCAGGAGATCGTCGTCGCGCTCGGCATAGCCCCAGGCCCGCCAGTTGCGCGGGATCAGGAGCAGCGCCCACACCGTCGCGACCACGCCGAGGAACACCGCGATGCCGACGCCCCAGGCCTCGAGCCAGAACCACAGGCCGAAGGCGGCGATCGCGGTCATCGGCACGACCGTGATGGCGAGGACGAGCCGGCGGAGGCTCATGAGCTTGGGCGACACCGGTTGCCAGGACTCGCCTGGCGGCGCGAAGAGCTGGTCCACACCGGCCAGCGTACGCGGAGAACGTACGCCGGCCGGGGTGACCAGCGACAGGGGCGGCGTCAGAGCAGCCCGTTGTCCTCGAGGTAGGCCCGGGCGACGTCGGCCGCCTCCTGGCGCTCGGCGTCGACCTGGGCGTTCAGCTCGGCGAGGTCCCCGGTGGTGAGGGTCTCGGCCAGTGGGTCGAGCGCCTCGGCGATGGCCGGATCGGCCGCCGACTCGGCATTGGCGATCGGGATGAGGTTGTCGGCGAGCTGGAGGTTCTTGTCGTCGTCGAGCAGGACCAGACCGAGACCGGCCAGGGTGCCGTCGGTGGTGCCCACGAGACCCAGCTGAGCCGAGCCGTCGGACACCGCCTGCTTGGTCTGCGGGCTGCCGAAGCCCAGCGGCAGGATCTCGGTGATGTCGATGCCGTACGTGGACTCGAGCCCCGGCTCACAGAACGGCCGGTCAGGGCACTCCTCGCCGGCTGCGAGCACGATCGGCTGGCCGAGCGCGCCGAGCTCGGAGAGCGTGGCGACGCCGTTGGTGTCGGCGAACTCCTGGCTCACGACGAAGCCGTTCTGGCTCGCCGCCTCGGCGGGGTCGAGCAGAACGAGACCGTACTCCTCGGCCAGCGGCGTCATGGCCTGGACGGTCTCGCTGATGTCGGCCGTGGCGATGGGGGCGCTGGTGGGAGCGTCCGGGCCGTTCTTCTTCGCGTTGAGGAACTCGGCCATGGTGGCGGCGTACTCGGGGATGATGTCGATCTCGCCGCTCTCGAGCAGGGGCTCGTAGATCTCGCGGTTGTCGGCCTGCTGGATGTCGACGGTGAACCCGGCGTCCTCGAGCAGCGCCTTGTACATCTCCTGCATGATCGTCATCTCGGTGAAGTTCGCCCCGCCGACGGTGAGGTCGCCCGAGGCGCCTCCGCCGTCGGTGCTGGTGGAGCCACCACCACCGGTGTCCTCGTCGAAGACGCCGTCGCCACCGCCGTCGTCGCCACAGGCGGCCAGGGAGAGAGTCAGAGCCAGACCCGCGACAAGCGCGGCATGTGCGCGTCGAACCTTCATTGATCGGCACCGCCTTTCGGGCGTTCGCCTTCTGTGTCCCGTGACGGCCCCGTCGCCGCCACGCGTGTCCGGCGAGCGCCCGTGACTGCGCTCGCTCGCTGTTCAGTCAACTACGCGGCACCGACAAGCTCATCCGATTCCGAGGTCACGATCGGGTCTCGACGAGAGCGCCGGCCTCCGTGCCGGCGAGCACGGCGGACCGGATCGAGAGATCGCCCGAGCCACTCCATCAGGCCCTCGACGGCCAGGGCGAGCGCCGCGACGAGGATGGCACCCGCGATGACCTGGGGCAGGTCCTGGCGCCCGTAGCCGTTGGTGATGATCCTGCCCAGACCGGGCCCGGCCACCAGCGCGGCGATCGTCGCCGTGGCCACCACCTGCACCGCGGCCAGCCGTATGCCGTTCATCATCAGCGCCGTGGCCAGCGGGAACTCCACCTTGCGCAGGATCTGGATGCCGTTCATGCCCATGCCGCGCGCAGCCTCGACGGCGTCGCGATCGACCTCACGCATCCCGACGTAGGTGTTGGTGAGGATCGGCGGGATCGCGAACAGCACGAGCGCGATGATGGTGGACCAGATCGACAGGCCCAGCGGGGTCAGGGACAGCAGCACCAGGGCGGCCAGGGTGGGGATCGCCCGTCCGACGTTGCTGACGTTGATCGCGAACGTCCCGCCCTTGCCGATGTGCCCCAACCACAGCCCGACCGGCACCGCGATGGCCACCGCGATCGCCATCGAGACCGCCGTGAGCCAGAGGTGCTCGGCCAGCCGGGCCGGGATGCCCTCGGGGCCGGTCCAGTGCGCCGGATCGGTCAGCCATCCGATCGCGTCGACGAAGACGTTCACGACTCAGCTCACCGCCCGTCGCCACGGGGTGGCCAACCGCTGAACCCCCACCAGCAGGAGGTCGGCCACCAGCGCCAGGACCACGCACAGCACGGAGGCGGTCAGGACCTCGGCACGGAAGTTGCTGCGCAGCCCGCGGAAGATCAGGTTGCCCAGGCCGCCGTGGTTGAGGATGACGCCGATGGTGGTGAGCGCCACGGTGGACACGGTGGCCACCCGGACCGCCGCGAAGATGGTCGGCAGCGCCAGCGGGAGCTCGACCTTGCGCAGCAGCCGCGCCCCGCCGTAGCCCATGCCCACCGCGGCCTCGCGCACGTCGGCGTCGACTCCGTCGAGCCCGGCCAGGATGCCGCGCACCAGGATCGTCAGCGAGTACAGGACCAGCCCGATGATGACCGTCGTGGCCGAGAGCCCGGTGAGGCCGAGCCCGACCATCATCGGCAGCAGCAGCGAGAACAACGCCAGCGACGGGATCGTGTAGAGCGTGGTCGACGCGCCGAGGATGAGGCCCTGCACCACCCGCCATCGGCGCGCCAGCAGGGCCAGTCCGAACGCCACCAGAAAGCCCACCACCATGGACGCGACGGTGATCCAGACGTGCTCACGCAGGGCCGCGAGGATGTCGTCGGAGCGGGTCCGGACGTATTCGGGACAGATCCAGTCGTTGCGGAGCAGGCAGTCGTCAGCTTGGGTGGACACATGAACGGGCCCGGACAGCGCCATTCTGGTGACGCTACCGAAGAACCGATGATTCGTCTCGAAGGCGTGTCCAAGCGCTATGCCGACGGCACCGTCGCGGTCGAGGCGCTCGACCTCGAGGTCAACTCCGGCGAGCTGGTCACCCTCGTCGGACCCTCAGGCAGCGGCAAGACCACGACCATGAAGATGGTCAACAGGCTGATCGAGCCCACCGGCGGGCGCATCCTCATCGACGGTCGCGACGTCACCAACGTCGACCCGGTCGAGCTGCGCCGCGGCATCGGCTACGTCATCCAGAACGTCGGGCTGTTCCCCCACCGCACCGTCGAGGACAACGTCGGGGTCGTGCCCGAGCTCGTGGGCTGGCCGGCCGAGCGGCGCCGGGCCCGGGCTCGCGAGCTGATGGAGGTCGTGGGGCTCGACCCCGCCCTGCACGGCCCGCGGTATCCCCACGAGCTCTCCGGCGGGCAGCGCCAGCGGGTCGGAGTAGCCCGGGCGCTGGCCGCCGACCCTCCGGTGCTGCTGATGGACGAGCCGTTCAGCGCGGTCGACCCCGTGGTGCGGGCCCAGCTCCAGGACGAGTTCCTGCGGCTGCAGGACGACGTGCGCAAGACCATCCTCTTCGTCACCCACGACATCGAGGAGGCCGTCCGGCTCGGCGACCGGATCGCCGTGTTCGCCCAGGGCGGTCGGCTCGAGCAGTTCGACACGCCCGCCACGGTGCTCGGGGCGCCCGCCACGCCGTTCGTCGCCGACTTCGTGGGCGCCGACCGTGGCCTCAAGCGACTCTCGGTCACGCCCATCACCAAGGCCGACCTCGAAGCCCCTCCGCTGGTCCACCTCGACGACTCGCTGGGCGCTGCCGCCGTGGCCATGGGCGACTCCCGCTGGGCGGTGGTTCTCGACGCCGACGGCCGGCTGGCCGGCTGGATCGGTCGCGACATGTGCCGTGGCGAGGGCACGGTGCGCGACGAGGCGCGGCGGATGAACGCGTGGGTCGAGCTCGACGACAGCCTCAAGGTGGCCTTCGCCGAGATGCTGCAGTGGGACGCCGGCTGGATCGCGGTCCTCGACGACTCCGACCACTACGTCGGGGTGCTCACACCGTCGACGCTGCACGCGGCGCTGCGGCGGTCGGTCGAGGCCGAGGCGAACGACCTCGATCGCGGCGAGGTCGAACTCGAGACCATTCAGGACGCCTGAGCCGCATCCACCCCCGCGGCCAGCACCCTCCGGCTGGTTGATCTTGGAGAAACGGTCGGATCAATCGGGTATGTCAGCCGGCAATCGGACCGTTTCTCCAAGATCAACGAGAAAGCGGTGCCGGCTCGGACGGGACGGACCCGAAGCGCTCAGGCGGTGCGCTCCTCGCGCTCGTCGATCTCGTCGTGGGCGGCCGCGGCGCCCTTGGCCTCGGGGTCGGCCGCGACCAGGGTGCGGTTCTTGTCGTCCCACTTGATCAGGTCGACGACGGTGGGCGCGTCGGAGAGGTCCGGCCAGAGGTCGTTCCACTCCGCGCCCTCGGCCAGCCGGGCGAGCTCGGTGCTCGGCGTGGACGCGCCGGGGCGAGCGCTGCGGGCCTGGGCGATCTCGGCCTCGAGGAGATCGAGCCGGCCGCGCATGATGTCGATGCGCTCGGAGGCGACGTCGAGCAGCCCGACCATGTGGTCGGTGAAGTCGCGGTGCTCGTCGTAGTAGCGCGCGTGGACATGGGAGTACTCGGCCGCCTGTTCGGCGCGGACCGCCGCCACCTCGATCCGTAGTCTTCGTTCGAGTTTCATGACGACACCACCGAGCGTCATGGAGATCAGCGCACCGACGACGGCGGCCAGCCGCGGCCACGGCCCGTCGACGACGAACGCCGTGACGGCACAGGTGACGGCTACGAGCGGTGCGAGAACGGCGAGGGCACGGAACGCGCCCAGGCGGCGACGATGACGAACGGAGGCCATGGCGCACACCGTACCCTTCAGTACCACACGAAACGGACGTCACACGCCGAGCGTTCTCTCGGATGTCAAGCGGTTTGCGTCAAGCCGCCGTGTATCCGCCGTCGACCGGGATCGAGGCGCCGGTGACATGCGCCGCATCCTCCGAGGCCAGGTACGCGATCGCGGCCGCGACGTCGGCCGGAACAGCGAGGCGTCCCTGGGGAACCTTCGCCGCGGTCTCCCGGTCGATCGCCGCCGGATCGGCCTGCTGAGCCAGCCACGCCTCGTACAGCGGGGTGCGGGTCATGCCCGGCGCCACGGCGTTGACCCGAATCCCCGCCGGCGCGAGCTCGACCGCTGCCGCCCTGGTCAGCGCCAGGATCGCGCCCTTGGACGCGCTGTACAGCGACATCGTGGGCACTCCGATCGAGGCCAGCCGCGAGGACACGTTGACGATCGACCCGCCGCGCTCGCGCATGGCCCGGCCGGCCGCCTGGAGCATCCGCAGCGCCGCGAAGACGTTGACCTCGAACAGCTCGCGGACCTCGGACATCGCAGTGGTGAGCAGGTCGCCGGTGTGGTCGACGGCAGCGTTGTTCACCAGCACGTCGAGCCGGCCGTGCCGGGCCAGTGCCGCGTCGACGCAGCGGTCGGCGGCGCCCTCGTCGGCCAGGTCGTCGGCGACGAAGAGCGCGGCGTCGCCCAGTTCCTCCTGGACCGCCTTGCCACGTTCGAGGGAACGTCCGGTGAGGACGACTGCCGCGCCCTCGGCCGCCAGGCGTCGCGCGGTGGCCTCGCCGATCCCCGCCGTGGCGCCGGTGACCAGCGCCACCTTGCCGTCGAAGCGCCCGCTCATACCGCGGCCACGCTCTCGTCGCGGGGCTGCCCGGCCCGCTCCGCGCGGGCCGCCAGCCGGACGAGGGCCGCGCGGAGGTGTTCGGCGAGCAACCCGAGCTCGTCCTCGGTGATGACGAACGGCGGGGAGATCTGGATGCTGTGGCCGGCGAGGGCCCGGACCAGGACGCCATCCTCGCGCAGGGTCTCGACGAGGGTGTCGACCAGCCGCGGATCGCCCGCGCGAGCCTCGGCGTCG
Organism: Jiangellaceae bacterium; assembly: GCA_036566745.1. Taxonomy (GTDB): domain Bacteria; phylum Actinomycetota; class Actinomycetes; order Jiangellales; family Jiangellaceae; genus DATCVR01. Next base: position 13,434 of record DATCVR010000259.1, read on the forward strand.
AGCTGCACGGCGGCGAGGAGCCCGAAGCTGCGGACCGACTCGACCAAAGGCGCGTCCGACAGCGACGCGACCGTGCGCGCCAGCACCGGCTCGAGCTGCCGGACGCGGTCCCGGAGCCCCTCGGCCTCGATGATCTCGAGGTTGCGCAGGGCGACCGCACAGGCGGCCGCGTGACCGGAGTAGGTGTAGCCGTGCCGGAACGGGCCGGCGGTGTCCGACCACAACACGTCGCGCACCCGCCGGCCGGCGAGCACCGCGCCCAGCGGGAGGTATCCGGAGGTGACGCCCTTCGCGCAGGTGACCAGGTCGGGCTCGATGCCCAGCCGTTCGGAGGCGAACCACGGGCCGGTCCGCCCGAACCCGGTGACCACCTCGTCGGCGATCAGCAGCACGTCGTGGGCCCGGCACAGCCGCTGGACCTCGGCCCAGTAGCCGTCGGCGGGAGGGATCACGCCGCCCGCGCCGATGACCGGCTCGCCGATGAACGCCGCCACCAGCTCGCCGTGCTCGGCCAGCAGGTCGGCCAGCGCGGACGGGTCGTCGTGGGGCACATGGAGGACGTCGGCGACCAGCGTGCCCCAGCCTTCGGCGTTGGGCCCGATGCCGGCCAGGCTGGTGCCGTACGCGTTCATGCCGTGGTAGGCCCCCGACCTGGCCACGACGATCGTGCGCTGCGGCTCCCCGCGCACCTGCCAGTACCGGCGGGCGATCTTGCCTGCGGTGTCGACGGCGTCGGAGCCCCCGCTGGTCAGGAACACCACGGCGTCGGGCATGGGCGCGATCTCGGACAGCCTGTCGGCGAGCTCGAGCGCGGGGCGGTTGGCGTACACGTCGAAGGTCGAGTAGGCGGCGAGGTCACGCATCTGGGCGGCCGCGGCGCCGGCCAGCTCGGCCCGGCCGTAGCCGACGTTGCAGTACCAGAGGCTGGCGGTGGCATCGAGGTAGCGACGGCCGTCGACGTCCTCGAGCCACACCCCCTGACCACGCGCGAACACGACCTCGCGTCCCGGGACGGTGGCCATGTTCGCGAAGGGGTGCCACAGCCGCTGCTGCTTCTCGATCTGCCCCATGTCCGCCTCCTGTAGATTGTCGACAATCTCGACTGTACAGTCGATCGGACCCTACGGCGAGAGGTGATCGGCATGGACTCCCGAGATTCGGCCGCTGTCGCGGCCACGCCGCGCGACCTGCTCATCGACGGCGAATGGCGAGCGGCGACTGCGGCCGCGACCTTCCCCGTCCACGACCCCTCCACCGGCGAGCTCCTCACGAGGGTCGCCGACGCGACTCCGGCCGACGGCCTGGCGGCACTCGACGCCGCTCACCGGGCCCAGGCCGACTGGGCCCGGTGGGCGCCGCGCGAACGGGGCGAGATCCTCGCCCGCAGCAGAGAGGCGCTGCTCGACCGCTCGGACGAGCTCGCCCGGCTGATGACCCTCGAGATGGGCAAGCCGCTGCCCGAGGCCGCGGCCGAGATCGCCTACGCGGCGGAGTTCTTCCGCTGGTTCGCCGAGGAGGCCGTCCGCATCGACGGCGGCTACGCGACCGCCCCGAACGGACGCGGGCGCATCCTCGTGATGCACCAGCCGGTCGGGCCGTGCCTGCTCATCACACCGTGGAACTTCCCGATGGCGATGGGCGCGCGCAAGATCGGCCCCGCCGTGGCGGCGGGCTGCACCATGGTGGTCAAGCCGGCTGCCCAGACCCCCTTGTCGATGCTCGCGCTGGCCGAGATCCTGCAGGACGCCGGGCTCCCGTCGGGGGTCCTCAACGTGGTCACCACGACCCGCGCGGGCGACGTCATGGAACCGCTGATCCGCGACGGACGGGCCCGCAAGCTGTCGTTCACCGGCTCGACCGCCGTGGGCCGGAGGTTGCTCGAACAATGCGCCGACCAGGTGCTGCGCACGTCGATGGAGCTGGGCGGAAACGCCGCGTTCGTCGTCTTCGCCGATGCCGATCTCGACGACGCGGTCGAGGGCGCGCTCCTGGCAAAGATGCGCAACATCGGCGAGGCGTGCACGGCCGCGAACCGCTTCTACGTGGAGGCGCCCGTGGCCGAGGAGTTCACCCGGCGGCTGGCCGCGCGGATGAGCGCACTGAAGATCGGCCGCGGCGTGGACGACGGCGTCGAGGTGGGACCGCTGATCGACGACGCCGGACGACAGAAGGTTCAGGAGCTCGTGGACGACGCGGTCGAGCGCGGCGCCCGGGTGATGGTGGGCGGCGCGGCGCTCCCGGGTCCGGGCACGTTCTACCCGCCCACCATCCTCACCGACGTCCCCGCCGAGGCGCGCATTCAGCACGAGGAGATCTTCGGCCCGGTGGCTCCGGTGTCGTCGTTCACCAACGAGGACGAGGTGCTCACGGCGGCCAATGCCACGCCGTACGGCCTGGTCGGCTACGTCTACACCCGCGACCTGGACCGAGCGCTGCGGGTGTCCGAGCGGCTCGAGACCGGCATGGTCGGGCTGAACCAGGGCATCGTGTCGAACCCCGCCGCACCGTTCGGTGGCGTCAAGCAGTCGGGCATCGGGCGTGAGGGCGGGCGTTCCGGCATCGACGAGTTCCTCGAGACGAAGTACGTCAGCATCGGCCTGAGCTGACCCCGGTACGCCGCCGCGACGATCACCCGGGCTCTCCCGCCCGCGGCCACGTTTCAGGACGGAGGGGCCGGGGCGGTCGGGCTGCTGCCCAGGCGGGCCAGGGCGTCGGCCATGTGCGCGTCGATGGCGTGCTCGACCGCCCCGGCATCGCCAGAGCGCAGCGCCTCGACGATGCCGAGATGTTCCTTGAGGGCGTCGACCGGACGCGTGTAGGTGTCGTTGGCCGCCGCCATGCACATCCGGGTCTCGACCAGGAGCGTGTCGTGCATGCGCTGGAGACGCGGACTCCGCGCCAACCGGACGAGCGACTCGTGGAAGGCGAGGTCGGCGTCGGTCAGCGCGACGACGTCGTCGCTCTCGGCGGCGTCGTGCATCTGCCGCAAGGCGTCCTCCAGACGGTCGGCGGCGGCCCGCGGGTCGCCGCGCAGGATCGCCGCGGCCGCCGCACGCTCGATCGCGGCGCGGGCTGCGTAGACGTCGCGCACGTCGTCGTCGGTGAAATCGATCACGAACAGGCCGCGATTGGGCTCGCTGCGCACGATGCCCTCCTGGACCAGGCGCTGCATCGCCTCCCTGAGCGGGCCGCGGCTCACCCCGAGCGCCTCGGCCAGGGCGGCTTCGCCGAGCTGGGCGCCGGGGGCGAGTTCGCCGTACATGATCGCCGTGCGCAGGACCCGCGCGACATGGCTGACGGTGGACTCGCGGACCACCGGCGCCAGCTCGCCGGGGCGGCTCATCACGGCCTCCGAGATCTAGTGTGCAGACGGGATTCCGCGGAACAGCGTACCTACGCCCGGGTAGGTCGCGGGGGATCCAGCGAGCCGGAGTCCTTCCCACACGGTCACCTGGTTCGCGGTCAGGACCGGTTTGCCCACATGGACCTCGATGTCCTCGACCCACTCGACGCTGTGCAGCGCGGTGTCGGGGACGAGGACGGCCTCGGCCCGCGGGTCGTCGTAGGACGTGGCCAGCTCGAGAACGCGGTCGCGACCGAGCGTCCCGACCTCGGCGGCGGTGACGATGCCCTGGCTCGACATCCCCGCGACCTCGATCCCGGCCGCGCCGAGGAACTCGACGAAGCGGCGGGCCACGGCATGCGGGTAGGTCGCGGCGATCGCCACCGTGCTGATCCCGAGCTCGTGCACCGCCCGGACGAAGGCCAGCGACGTGCTCGACACCGGCACGCCGAGGATCTCCTGGACGCCCTCGACCTGGGCGTGGGCACCCTCCCAGCCGAAGACGAAGCTGCCGCTCGTGCAGGCCCACATGACGGAGTC
>DATCVR010000260.1:0-25945 GCA_036566745.1 Jiangellaceae bacterium
CCGACGACCGTGTGGAAGACCTTGTCGCCGAACCCCTGGATCAGCCGGGCGAGCACCTCGCGGCCGTGGACCGTGCGGGAGTCGTACATGGTGGCCAGCAGGCCCTCGATCTCGAGGCGCGGGTTGAGGCGGTCGCGGACCTTCTCGATCGTCTCCTGGAGCAGCGCCACCCCGCGCAGGGCGAAGTACTCGCACTCCAGCGGCACGATGACGCCGTCGGCGGCGGTGAGGGCGTTGACCGTGAGCAGGCCGAGCGATGGCTGGCAGTCGATGAGCACGACGTCGTACTCGGGGAGCATCGGGCGCATCACCCGGCTCAGCGCCTGCTCGCGCCCCACCTCGGTGACCAGCTGGATCTCGGCGGCGGACAGGTCGATGTTGGCCGGCAGGAGGTCCATGCCGTCGATGGGCGTCTTCTGCAGGATCTGCCCGGCCGAGAGCGAGTTGTCCATGAGCACGTCGTAGATCGACAGGTCGAGGTCGTGGGCGTCGAGGCCCAGGCCCACCGACAGCGCGCCCTGGGGATCGAAGTCGACCAGCAGCACCCGGCGGCCGTACTCGGCCAGCGCGGCCCCGAGGTTGATGGTGGTGGTGGTCTTGCCGACGCCGCCCTTCTGGTTGCACATGGCGACGATGCGCGCCGGGCCGTGCCGTTCGAGCGGCTGCGGGACCGGGAACTCCACGCGCGGGCGCTGCGTGGGGCCGAGGTCCGGCTCGACGTCGGAGTCGGCACCGTTGCTGTGGGCGAAGGGCAGCACTCCGGACGAGGCGTCCTGATTCGAGGGGGCCACGGGCCGTCAGAGCTCCTCGATGATCGTGGGTGGTGCCGTGCTGGTCTGGGACGCGAGCCTACCCCGGCCCCGGCTGGTGAGGGGGTTGCCTCACCGGTGCGGTGGGCGCCGATCGTCATCTTCTGGAGGGTTGTCCACCCTTCAGGGCTTCGCGAAGGGTGGACAACCCTCCAGAAGGCGGAGCGGGCGGGTCATCCCTTGGCTCGCGGGTGGGCCGCGACGTAGACCTCGCGCAGGTGCTCGACCGTCACCAGTGTGTAGACCTGGGTGGTGGTGACGGACGCGTGGCCGAGCAGCTCCTGCACCACCCGCACGTCGGCGCCGCCGTCGAGCAGATGGGTCGCGAACGAGTGCCGCAGCGTGTGGGGCGACACCGTGGTGCCGAGCCCGGCCCGCTCGGCGGCACCGCGCAGCACCGTCCAGGCGCTCTGCCGCGACAGCCGCCCGCCCCGGGCGTTGAGGAACAGGGCCGGGGTGCCGCGACCAGCACCGACGAGCGCCGGGCGGCCTCGCACGAGGTAGGCGTCGAGGGCGTCGCGCGCGTACGAGCCCACCGGCACGATGCGGTCCTTGCCGCCCTTGCCCCGCAGCAGCGCGGTGCCGCCCTCGAGGTCGAGATCGTCGCGGTCGAGGCCCACCGCCTCGGAGATCCGCGCACCGCTGCCGTAGAGCAGCTCGAGCAGCGCACGGTTGCGCAGCATCAGCGGCCCCTCGCCGGTGGACGCGGCTTCGAGGAGCCGCTCCACCTGGTCGAGCGGGATGGCCTTGGGGAGGCGGCGCGGTGGGGTGGGTGGGCGGACTGAGGCGGCGGGGTCGCCGGCGGCGAGGCCCTCGCGGTACAGGAAGCGGTGCAGCCCGCGCACGGCCACCACAGCCCGCGCGGCCGAGCTGGTGCCCAGGGCGCGATGGAGCTCGTCGCCCTCGCGGAGGCTGCGCAGGAACGCCGTGACGTCGTCGTCGCCGATGGTGGCCGGATCGGTGCGGCCACGCCCGGCGAGGAAGTCGGCATACCGCCGGAGGTCGCGGTGGTACGACGCCAGGGTGTTGGCCGCGAGTCCCCGCTCGACCGCGAGATGGTCGAGGTAACCGCGCACCGCTCTGGCCAGCGCCGTCTCGCTCAGTTCAACACCTCGGGGAGCGGCACCGAGGTCAGCTCGTGGGCCTGGGCGACCGGTTCGTAGGTGACCTGCCCGGCGTGGATGTTGAGCCCGCCGGCCAGCACCGCGTCGGCCCGCAAGGCGTCGCGCCACCCGCGGTTCGCCAGCTCGACGACGTAGGGCAGCGTCACGTTCGTGAGGGCGTACGTGGACGTGTGCGGCACCGCGCCGGGCATGTTCGCCACGCAGTAGAAGATCGAGTCGTGCACGCGGTAGGTGGGGTCGTCGTGCGTGGTGGGACGCGAGCCCTCGAAGCATCCGCCCTGGTCGATGGCGATGTCGACGAGCACGCTGCCGGGACGCATCCGCGACACGACGTCGTCGGAGACCAGCGTGGGCGCCTTGGCCCCGGGCACCAGCACCGCTCCCACGACGAGGTCGGCGTCGAGCACGGCCGATTCGATCTCGAGGGAGTTCGAGGCCACCGTCTGGAGCTGCCCGCCGTACAGCTCTTCGACCTGACGCAGCCGCGCGACGTTCTTGTCGAGGACCCAGACGTCGGCCTGCATGCCCATGGCGATGACCGCGGCGTTCAGCCCGGAGACGCCCGCGCCGATGATCACGACCTTGGCCGAGCGGACGCCCGGGACTCCGCCGAGCAGCACGCCGCGCCCGCCCTGGGCCCGCTCGAGCACGTGGGCCCCCACCTGGGTGGCCATCCGCCCCGCCACCTCGCTCATCGGCGCGAGCAGGGGCAGGAAGCCGTCGGCGGCCTGGACCGTCTCGTAGGCGATGGCGGTGACGCCGGCGTCGATCAGCGCCTGGGTGCACTCGCGGGACGCGGCGAGGTGGAGGTAGGTGAACAGCACCTGGCCGGAGCGCATCCGGTGGTACTCGCCGGCCACGGGCTCCTTGACCTTGCAGATCAGCTCGGCCTCGCCCCACACCTCGTCGGCCGTGCCGAGGATGCGCGCGCCGGCCGCGACGTACTCGTCGTCGGTGATCGAGGAGCCGAGGCCCGCGCCGGACTCGATGACGACGTCATGGCCCTGGCGGGTCAGCTCGTGGACCCCGGACGGGGTGATCGCCACCCGATACTCGTTGTTCTTGACCTCTGTGGGAATGCCGACCAGCACCTGATCTCGTCCCTTCGCCGCTGGACCCGACCACAGTGTCGGGGCGCCGCTCGGGGCACGGGCGGCGGCCCGCAGTCTAGTGCGCGCCGCCCACAGATGCGGAGGTCCGGCTGCCCCCGTGTCGCGGCGTGCGGTACACCATGATCATGGGTATCTATGCCGACCATCCGGACCGCCGGGCGAGTCAGATCATCGGGGACGTCGTGGCGCTGCTGTGGTGCATCGCCTCGGTGATCGCCGGCAGCTACCTGAACGAGATGCTGCGGCGGCTGACGGACTCCACCAGCAGCGTCGAGGACACCGGCGCGTCACTCGCCACCAGCCTGGGCGACGCCGCCGACACCATCGACAACGTGCCGTTCGTGGGCGAGTCGGTGGCGAGTGCGTTGCAGCGTGCCGCAGACGCCGCCGGGGGGCTGCGCGACGCCGGATCCTCCGCCACCGACTTCGTCGAGAACACCGCCACCGCGCTCGGGATCGGTGTCCCCTCGCTGGCGCTGGTCCTGGCGCTCGTGGTGTGGCTGCGGCCCCGCATCCAGTGGTTCCGTGAGGCCCAGGACGCCCGCGCCGCGCTGCGCCTGCCCGACGGCATCGAGCTGCTGGCGGCCCGGTCGGCGGCGAAGGTGCGGCTCCCCCGGCTGGCCGAGTACGGGCCCCGGCTGGTGCAGCGCTGGAAGGTCGGCGACGCCCAAGCGGCCGAGGCCATGGCGCGGGCCGAGCTCGACCGGCTCGGGCTGGCCTACCACCCGGCCGGCGTCGAACGCTGAGCACTGAGCGCTGAGTCCCGGTCAGTACCGGATGGCGTCGATCACCTTCACCCGCACCGCCACGATCGCCGGCAGCAACCCGGCCAGCCCTCCGACCACGGTCGCCGCCACCATGCCCTCGACGGCCGCCCGGATCGGGAACGGCGGGACGTCGGCCACCGCTCCCCCGGTCAGCACGTCGGGCGGGAGATTCTCGACGATCGCGACCGCGATCGCCACTCCGACGAGGCCTGCCACCACCGTGGCGCACACGCTCTCCATCAACACCGAGAAGAACACCCGCCCCGAGGTCGCCCCGAAGCTGCGCCGGATGCCGATCTCGCGGATCCGGTACTTGACCGTGACCAGCGCGATGTTCACCAGGCCGAGCGCGCCCAGCGCCAGGGCGAACGCGCTGACCCCGCGGATCACCCAGTTGAGCTGGTCGTCGATGCTGTCGAACGACGCGGAGTCCTGGCGGTAGATGTCGACCTGGGTACCCTCGCCCATCGACGCGGTCAGGTCGCGGGTGATGAGGTCGGTCAGCTCCTCGGCCTGGTCGGGCGGCACCCAGAGCTCGAGCGTGGGCGGGCCGTACATCCCCGCGGCGGTGCCGCTCCACTGCTGGTACGCCGACGACAGCAGGTACGCCATCGGCTCGGCGCCTTCGTAGTCGTCGGCCATCACGCCCACCACCACCGCGGTGACCGGGCGCGGGCCGCCAAGGGTGATCGAGGGGTGGCCGGAGAGGTCGGGCACGCCGAGTCGGGCGAGGAACGCCTCGTTGACCACCAGCGGCGGGGCGAATCGCGTCTCGTCGGACTCGGTGAACCACGACCCGTGGACCGTCTCGACGCGGTGGAGCTCACCGTAGAGACGGTCGACGAGCTGGGTCTGGACGTTGGCGTTGCCGTCAGGGAAGCGGAAGACCTGGTCGGTGTAGGAGTTCGTCGACGAGTAGGCGATCTGATAGCGCTCGACCACCTCGGCGAAGGCGGCGCGCACGGCTGCTTCGTCGGGCTGGGTCTGCTCGCCGTACACGCTGACCCCCAGGGTGGCCGGCCGCCCGCTCATCCGCTCGGAGTACTCGGCGTTCGCCTGGCGGGCCATGTCGCCCACGGCGGTGATCACGGTCATCGCGACCACAGCGATCATGACCCCGATCAGCGACAGGATGACCCGCACCTTGTGGACCCGCACCTCGCTCCACGCCTCGACCAGGGCGGAGACCAGGCCGGTCACAGCGTGGGCTCCGGTAGCTCCGTACGCAGCGCCCCGAGCTCGACCGGCGCCAGCTTGCCGGCGTCGAGCCGGTAGTGACGGCTGGCCCGGGCGGCGACCGCGAGGTCGTGGGTGATGGTGACGAGGGTGGCGCCGGACTCGGCCGCGATGTCGTCGAGCAGGGTCATGACCTCCTGCCCGGTGTCGACGTCGAGAGCCCCCGTGGGCTCGTCGGACAGGATCACCCGCGGCGAGCGGACCAGGCTGCGAGCGATGGCGACGCGCTGCTGCTCGCCGCCGGAGAGCTTGTCGGGCATCGTGTCGGCGCGGTCGCCTAGCCCGACCCGTTCGAGCATCTCGCCGGCCAGGCGGTAGCGCGACCAGAACTCGCGGCCACGCGCATAGAGCAGGGGCGAGGCGACGTTCTCGAGTGCGGTGCGCCCTTGGAGCAGGTTGAACTGCTGGAAGACGAAGCCGAAGTCGGACCCGCGCAGCCCGGCCCGACGGCGCTGGGAGAGCCGCGCCACGGGTATGCCGTCGAGCAGGTACTCGCCCGTGGTGGGGAGGTCGAGCAGGCCGATGATGTTGAGCAACGTGGACTTGCCCGAACCCGAGCGCCCGATGATCGCGATGTGCTCGCCGGCGTCGACGCTGAGATCGACGCTGGACAGGATCGACAAGGTGTGATCGTCGGGGAGCACGATGGTGCGGCCGACGCCCGCGAGCTCGATGAGGCTCATCAGCCCGCGGCCCCCTCGACGATGCCCTCGTCGGGGAACTCCTCCGTCATGCCGTCGTCGACCTCGTCGTTGGCGATCGGGATGAACTCGAGGACGGTGTCGCCTTCGACCAGACCACTGGTGACCTCGACGAACTGGCCGTCGGTGAGGCCGAGCGTGACCGGGCGCTCCTCCTGGGCGCCGTCGGGCAGGACCACCCAGACGTTGCCGGTGCCGAAGGATCCCTCGACGGCGGTGACCGGCACGACGATGACGTCCTCGGCCCGGCCTGCCTCGATCGCCATCGTGGCGGTGAGCCCGTCGAAGACCGTGACGCCGGCCGGCACGGTGCAGCGCACCTCGGTGCTGGAGCCGGTGGTGGCGGCCGCCCCGCCGGTGTCCGCGCCGGTGTCGTCGCCGGTGTCGCCCGAACCGCCGGTGGCCGGCCGGCCGATCGTGAGGTCGGTGCAGGCGAACGGAGCTGGGCCGCCCTCGGCGGTGATCTCGGCGGCCTTCGGCGCGCTGATCAGGCGGTACTGCTGTTCGGGCGTCAGGGTGCCAGCGACCGTGAACCCCCCGGTGGTGATGGTGGCGACGGAGTCGCCGATCGCCACGCTCTGACCGGCCAGCACGCTGATCTCGCCGAGCGTGCCCGCGGCCGGCGCCTCGATGGTGCGGTAGCGGCGCTTGGTCTCGCCGGGCACCTCGGTGACGTTGCCTTCGTCGTCGGTCTCGGTGGTGGGCTCGCCGGTCTCCTCGAACACCACCTCGAGCACCGGATCGCCGGCCGCGAGGACGTCGCCCGGATCGGCGAGCAGGACGTTCACGGTGCCTTCGACAGTGGCCTTGACCGGCACCGGCGGGATCGCGGCGATGGTGGCATCGACCGACACCGTGTTGGCGACGGTGCCGCGTCCGACCGTGACCTCGGGGGTGGTGATCTCGGCCGAGGGGCTGAGCGGCTCGCCCGCCGACTCTTCCTCGTCCGGCGCGAACGCCAGCTTCAGCAACGCGACGGCGATGGCCGCCAGCACGACGATACGGATCACCGGAAAGATGATCCGACGGGTGACTCCCACCACTGCCTCCACGCGGGTCGACGCTCGTCGGCGCAGGACGACCGACTCACGAATGGATACGCAGTATAGGGGTCAATGCCGACAGTGTGAAACTTCTCCCGGTCGGGCGCGTCTGCCCTGGTCAGCCCAGGGTCAGCGACCGGTCAGTGACGGGTCGGGCGGCCTGGCTCTCCGGCGGGCCATGCCGCCGAGACGGGGCGGAGGTCGTCGTAGCCGGTGCCGTGCCGAGCCGTCCATGCGGCGAGCACCCCCACCGCGGTGGTGGCGTTCTGGACGTGCCCGGCCAGCACCGCCGCCACCACGTCGGCCAGCGGCGCCCAGACCACCGGCAGGTCGGCCTCCTCGTGGACCCCGGCGTGGCGTTCGTCGTCAGCCACCGGAGTGAGGTCCCGCGCGAGGAAGACCCGCAACGCCTCGTCGGTCATGCCGGGCGAGCTGAAGATGTCCGCGAGGACCCGCCAGTCGCCGGCCCGCACGTGCCCCTCCTCGTGCAGCTCACGCGCGGCGCATTCGTGCGGCAGCTCGCCCTCGATGTCCCGCAGCCCGGCCGGGATCTCCAGGAGCCGGAAGCCGGCCGGGTGGCGGTACTGGCTGACCAGCAGCACGCGATCGGCGTCGTCGAGTGCGACCACGGCCACCGCGCCCGGATGGACGACGACGTCGCGGGTGAACGTCGAGTCGTCGACCGGCGAACGCACGACGTCACTGCGCACCGACACCACCGCGCCGTCGAACCGGACGTGCGACTCCTCGACGGGCCACGCTTCGGGTCGGTCTGCGATCTCAGTTCCCACGTCGCCCGATCCTAGGCCGCCCGACGGGTGATCGTCGGCGCGTCCTGGCCGTCAGAGCGACCGGAACGCGCCAACGATCACCAGGATCAGGCCGGCGCCGGAGCCGGCTCGACGTCCACCGGCAGGCGGGTCTCCTGCTGACGCTCGACGGCCGCCCCGACCAGCCCGGCGAACAGCGGGTGCGGCCGGGTGGGACGCGACTTCAGCTCCGGGTGAGCCTGCGTCGCCACGAAGTACGGGTGGACCTCGCGCGGCAGCTCGACGAACTCGACCAGCCGGCCGTCGGGCGAGGTGCCCGACACGACGAGCCCGGCCTTGGCGAGCCGGTCGCGGTAGTCGTTGTTGACCTCGTAGCGGTGGCGGTGCCGCTCGGAGACCCGCTCGGTGCCGTACAGCTCGCGAGCCAGCGTGCCCTCACCGAGGACCGCCGGGTACGCGCCGAGCCGCATGGTGCCACCGAGATCGCCCTGACCTGCGACGATTCCCTTCTGGTCCTCCATCGTGGCGATGACGGCCGCGGGGGTGTCCGGGTCGAACTCCGCCGAGCTCGCGCCGTTCAGACCCGCGACGTGCCGTGCGTACTCGATGACCATGCACTGCAGCCCGAGGCAGAGCCCCAGCGTGGGGATGCCGTGCTCGCGGGCGTAGCGGATCGCTCCGACCTTGCCCTCGATGCCCCGGATGCCGAACCCGCCCGGGATGCACACGGCGTCGACATCCGACAACTTCGCGGCCGCGCCTTCGAGCGTCTCGCACTCGTCGGAGGGCACCCACCGGACCTCGACCCGCGCGTCGTTGGCGAACCCACCCGCCCGCAGCGCCTCGGTGACCGACAGGTAGGCGTCGGGCAGGTCGACGTACTTGCCCACGAGCGCCACCGTCACGGAGTACCTCGGGTGGTGGACCCGGCGCAGCAGCTCCTCCCACGCCGTCCAGTCGACGTCGCGGAACGACAGCCCGAGCCGCCGCACGACATAGGCGTCGAGCCCTTCGGCGTGAAGCACCTTGGGGATGTCGTAGATCGACGGCGCGTCGACGGCGGCCACCACGGCCTCGGCGTCGACGTCGCACATCAGCGAGATCTTGCGTTTGACGCCGGGGGGGATGGGCCGGTCGGAGCGGCACACGATGGCGTCGGGGGTGATCCCGACCTGGCGCAGCGCCGCCACGGAGTGCTGCGTGGGCTTGGTCTTCAGCTCGCCCGACGGCGCGAGGTAGGGCACCAGCGAGACGTGCAGGAAGAAGCAGCGGTCGCGGCCGACGTCGTGGCGCACCTGGCGGGCCGCCTCGAGGAACGGCAGCGACTCGATGTCGCCGACGGTGCCGCCGATCTCGTGGATGACCACGTCGACGTCGGGACCGCCCGTGCCGAGCATCCGCTCCTTGATCTCGTTGGTGATGTGCGGGATGACCTGCACGGTGTCGCCGAGGTACTCGCCGCGCCGCTCCTTGGCGATGACGTCGGAGTACACCTGGCCGGTGGTGACGTTGGCGAAGCGGTCGAGATCGCGGTCGAGGAATCGCTCGTAGTGGCCGATGTCGAGGTCGGTCTCGGCGCCGTCCTCGGTGACGAAGACCTCACCGTGCTGGAACGGGTTCATCGTCCCGGGGTCGACGTTGAGGTACGGGTCGAGCTTCTGCATCGTGACCCGCATGCCGCGAGCGTTCAGCAAGCTGCCGAGCGAGGAGGCGGTGAGCCCCTTACCGAGGGAGGAGGCGACTCCTCCGGTGACGAACACATGGGTGGTCGGCTTCGACGCCAAAGAGGGGCTCCCGTGGGGTTGTGCTGGTCGACTCGGTCGGACGACGAGCCGGCTGGTGTTGCGACGGCCTCGCCATGACTGCGCGATGACCGGTGCCCACGGACCTCCAGCCTAACAGCCCGCGGCCCGCCACGGCGCCGACGCACCGAAGCGCGGCGAGATGCCCGTGGACATTCACCCCGACGACTACGAGGATGCGGCGATGACCATCGACTACGCCGGGATCTATTGGGCCGGCAGCTTTCCGCGGGATGGCCACGGGCCCGCTTCGGAGGGGTCGGACGCGGCGGCTCCGTCCGCGGCGGCGCTGGCCGACGTCGTGGACTGGACCGGCGGCGATGTCGTCGACCTGACCGGTGGCGAGCTCCGGCCCCTGCAGACGGACTGGGCCCGGCCGATCTGCGACGTCATCACCGATGCCCTCGGCCTACCGGCGCTCGAGCCCGGCCGCGGCGGCAAGTACACCGACTACGTCGGCCGGATGCTCAACGGCGTGCGCTACCGGCGGCGGATCAACGCGCGCATCGCCGCCGGCCACCTGCCGCACCTGCCCTATGCGGAGTGGGCGCGTCAGGACCACGCCGACTACGACGACGTGCAGGCGGCCACCGGCTCCACCGCACGCTTCCTGGTCGGCATCCCGAGCCCGCTGGCGATGAGGATGTTCTCCGGCGTCCTCTGGGGGCACGCCGAGGCGTTCGAGGAGAGGGTGGCCACCCAGATCCGGGAGATCCTGGCCGAGCACCCGGACACCGTCATCCAGTTCGAGCTGCCGGTCGAGATCGGGATGGCGAGCTTCGGCCGGGTCGTCATGCCGCGTCCGCTGTTGCGCCGCCTCGTCCGGCGGTTGCTCGCGCCGTTCGAGCGGCTGATCGCCGCCGCTCCGGCCGGAGCCAGGTTCTCCTTCCACCTGTGTTACGGCGACCTCGGCCACAAGCCGTTCGTTCCCAAGGCGCTGCAGTCGCCGGTCGTGATGGTCGAGCTCATCAACGCGATCCTCGGGATGGACGCATGGTCGGCGCGCGGCACCGACGGTCCCCGGCTCTTCGCCATCCACGACCCGTGGGCCGACGGGCAGAACGTCCTCGACCAGGGCTCGAGGCTGGCCGGGCGGGCACGGGCCTATCGGCGGGTCGGCGCCTTCGGTGATCCAGACACGATCTACGCTGCCGGCGGGCTGGGCGCCAACCTGAGCGTCGACGACGTCGAGGAGTTCGCCCGGCTCGTCGGCTCGCTGTTCGAGGGCAAGGCCGGGCGCATCGCCCTGGCGACTCCCTGCGGCAACGGGCGCAGCCCCATCGACGACGTCCGCCAGACGTATCGCCATGGACACCAGGCGCTGAGGAAGCTGCGCGACGCCGGCTCGCGATGATCATGTGACGTCATGGCCGGGTCGTCAGCGGGCGCTCGTTACGAAGGCCCGCCAGCCGTGTCGTCGGGCACGGCACACGGCGACGACGCGCTGATCGACAGCACACCGGTGTCGCTGAGCACGATCGACATGGTGGAGCCGTCGTCGTTCTCGACGGTGACGATCCGCTCGACCGGATGCGTGTCCGCGGTGATCCGGAACCCGGCGTCCCTCCAGTGTGCGCGCAGCGTGCCGAGATGGCCGACCGTGCGCTCCGGGTCGAGGTCGAGCAGCCAGAACCCTCCGGTCAGCGTCGCAGCACGGCCGCCAGGTCGCGACGGTCGACCACCGCCAGGACCGCGAGCATCACGACCGCCGCCACCAGGGCCGCGGTGGCTCCGGCCGCCAGCACCACCGGCACCCCGTCGGTGGGCCACCACGAAGCCACCCACCAGCCGGCCGCGCTGCCCGCCGCCGCGCCGGGGAGCACACCCGCCAGCAACCGCCCCAGCCCTCCCACCGCAGCCCGCCCGGAGTCTCGCACCACGGCGCGCAGCAGCAGCACGCCCGCGAGGGTCATCCCGGCCGTGTGCGCCGCGCCGAGAGCGGCGGTGACGAGGTCGGGTTCGACCGCCGCGGTCGCCACCAGCGCCACGGCCACGACCAGCAGCCAGCCGCTCACCGTCGCGAACGCCGCGGCGTGGCCCCGTCCCCGGGCGAACAGCGCACGTCCGAGGTGGGCCACCAGGCCGTAGCCGAACAGCCCCGGCGCGAACGCCACCAAAGCCCAGGCCATCCGCTGCGGTGCCGCCTCGCCGGGGTTCAGCAGGGCAAAGAAGCGCGCCACCGGCCACGCGGACGCGACCAGCACCGCCGCGCCCAGACCGCACACCACCAGCACCGCGCGCGTGGACCCCGCGAGGGTGCGCGCATACGCGCCGGCATCGGACTCTGCGTGCTCGGACAGCCGCGGGAACGCCGCCGTCGCGATGGGGACCGCGAGCACGGCGTAGGGCAGCAGGTACACCATCCAGCTGTTCACGTAGGTGACCGCGGCACCGTCGGGTCCGTAGCGGTTCGACGTCCAGTACGACGTCAGGTAGGCCAGCTGCTGAGCGATCAGCGTCGCCAGCCCGGCCGCGGCGAGGCGCTGCACCCGCCGCGCCACGCCGTCGGGGAACCGCATCGTGAGCGAGAGACCGGTGACCTTGACCAGCATCGGCACCAACGTGGCCAGCGCCAGGACCAGCACGCCGAGGGTGGTGCCGCCCGCCAGCACCAGCTCGCTGCGACGGTCGAGGGTGGACAGGTCGTTCAGGTCGCCGGTGAACACCGCGCCGAATGCCACGTACGCACCCGCGACGACCAGGCTCGACACGACGGGTGCCAGGGAAGCGGCCAGGAATCGGCGGTGGGCCTGGAGCACCCCGGCGGTGACCACGGCGATGCCGTAGAGCGGGATCTGGGGCAGGAAGAGGAGCAACATCGAGCGCCCGGCCTCGACGCCCTCGGAGCCACCCGTCCCGGCCAGCATCAGCTCGGCGACCGGCCCCGCCACCAGCACGCCGAGCAGGGCCACGGGGACGAGCAACGCCAGCGTCCAGCCCAACAGCGCCGAGGTGGTGCGTCGCACGTGGTCGGTGTCGCCCCGCACGGCGGCCGCCGAGAGCAGCGGCACCACCACACCGGCCAGCACGCCACCGGCGACGATCTCGAAGACGACGTTGGGCAGCGCGTTGACGGTCTGGTAGACGGTACCGACGACGGTCTCGCCGACGGTCGTCTGGAAGACCAGCTGACGACCGAAGCCGATCACCCGCGCGACCACGGTGACCACGGCGATCAGCGCCGCACCACCCGCCAGGCCGGCGGCCGCGCCGGTCGCGACCCGTCGTGCGTTCACCACGGGACCGTCAGGGCCGGCGGCCGAGGCGATCGAGGTCGCGCAACCCCGGCGTGGCCTCGATGACCTTGGTGAAGCTCACCTTCTCGCTCGCCAGCGTGAGCGCGGTGACGGCGGCCAGGTGGAGCAGCCGCGCCTTGCGGCCCTCGCGAGCGACCACGGCCAGGCCGAGCAGCCCGCCGAGGGCGTTGGCGCCGGCGTCGCCGAGCATCGCCCGCTCGCCGAGGTCGTCGGGCAACGACGCCGCCGTGGCGCCCAGGGCCGCCGCGCCCACGGCCGCGCCCGGGCCGCCGAGCACCAGTGGAGCGTGCAGCAGCGCGGCCTTACCGGCCCGGCCCGGACGCAGGTCGAGGAGGTTGAGGAGGTTCGCGTGGCCGGCGATCGCCGCACCACCCACAGCGGCGTCGAAGGCGTTGTCGCTGACCAGCGCCGCACCACCGAGGCCGGCTGCGCCGATGACGCCGATCTTGACCACGCCGCTGGTGACCTCTCGGCGCTTGAGCGCCAAGAGGTGACCGCGCAGGCCCTTGCTCGAGGTGGAGCCCTCGAGATCGTCGTACAGCCCCACGGCACCGACGGCGAGCGAGGTGGCCACCCCGGCAGCGCGGACGCCCCGAGGCACGCCCGGCGCCACGGCGAGGCCGGCGGCCGCGCCCGCGAACAGGGCGGGACCCGCGGCGAGCGTGACCGTCTCGCCGTGGAAGTTCTTGCGCTCCCACTTCTCCCGGCCACCCGGAGCTGCTGCCGCGAGCCGCCGACCGACGGCCCAGGTGGCCGCGCCCGCGGCGGCGGCGGTGAGCAGGGGCGCGAGGATGCCTCGCCGGCTCATGGGGTCTCCTCCGAAGATCCTTCTGTGGTGGTGGGTGAGGCGGGCACCGGCGGCAGCACGCCGTCGGTCTCGCCCACCACACCGTAGTGGCCGACCCCACCCTCGTTCTGCTCGGCCAGCGCGAAGGCCAGCGAGATCCGGCCGCTGGGGAGGTTGACGGAGTCGACGGTGGAGACGTTCTCGGCGGCGTCGCCGTCGGAGCGGACGGTGGCGATCAGTCCCCCGGCCTCGGCAGTGTCCGCCGGCCCTGCCGCCACGGCGCCCGCGCTCTGGGCGTCGAGCTGGGTGGCGAGGGTGACCAGGCGGTTCACGCGGTCCTCGGCGTCGTCACCGGACACCGAACCGGCTACGGCGACGGCAAGGGTGGGGGCGGTGGAGGCGTCCTGTTCGAGGTCGATGAGCCCGGACTCCTCGAAGGCCGTGACCGCGGCGGTGTCGACCGTCTCGCCCGCGGCGGCGTCGCCGTCGGGCTGGGCGAGCAAGGCCGCGGCCAGCACGGTCGCCCCGCGCTGGAACCCGTCGGCGTCCTCGGACAGCTCGGTGCCGGAGGTGACCAGGTCGCTGGCGAGGGAGTCGAGGGTGGCCTCGGAGTCGGGGTCGGTCCAGGTCGGCTCGATGCGAACCCGCAGGTCGGCAGTGGCGCCGGCCTGTTCGAGCGAGGCCTGGAGCGCCTCGACGCTGTCGGCGTCGGCCCCCGGCATCGCGATGACCGCGACGTGCTCGCCGCTGAGGGAGTTGCCCACCAGCCGCGGGGTCAGCTCCTCGAGGAAGTCCTCCTGGAAGCCGAGGTCGGCCTGAGCCGACTCGAGGTCCTCGCGCAGGGTGCGGTTCTCCTCGCGCATCGCGGAGAGCTGGCCCGGGAGGTCCTCGTTGACCTTCTCGCCGAGCGGGCCGGCGCCGAGGACGATGCCCGCCGCCAGGGCGAAGAAGATCGCGATGATCGAGACGAGGTGGTAGCGGAAGTCGATCACGTCAGAAGAGTCCTCGCAGCCAGAAAACGAAACGGTCCCACCAGGACCCGATGATGTCGAGGTACGCCTGACCCGTGGGGGTCGAGAACACCGCGGCGGCGACCGCCACGATGCCGGCGATGACGAACAGCGCGAGCATCCACGGCGGGATGCGGCTGTGGTAGAGCCGGCTCACGCCCTTGGCGTCGACCAGCTTGCTGCCGACCCGGAGACGGGTGAGGAAGGTGCTGGCCATGCCGGAGCGGCCCTTGTCGAGGAACTCGACGAGCGTGGCGTGGGTGCCCACGGCGACGATCAGGCTGGCGCCTTTGTCGTCGGCGAGCAGCATCGCGATGTCCTCGCTGGTGCCCGTGGCCGGGAACGGCACGCCGGAGAGCCCCATCCGGTCGAGGCGGCCCAGCCCGGGCGCCCGGCCGTCGCGGTAGGCGTGGACGATCAGCTCCGCGCCGCTGGCCAGGGCGGTGTCGGAGACGGAGTCCATGTCGCCGACGATCATGTCCGGCTTGAGCCCGACCTCGATCAGCGCGTCGGAACCGCCGTCGACGCCGATCAGCACCGGGCGATACTCGCGGATGTACGGCCGTAGCGCGGTGAGGTCTTCCTTGTAGTCGTAGCCGCGCACGACGATCAGTGCGTGGCGGCCCCGGAAGTCGGTGCGAATCTCGGGCACGCCCACACCGTCGAGGAGCAGCTCGCGCTCGCGCTTGAGGTACTCCATGGTGTTGGCGGCGAACGCCTCGAGCTGGGCCGACAGGCCCTCGCGGGCGTCGGACATGAGCGCGCGCAGGGTGTCGTGGGTCTGCAGCGTGCCCTGGCCGACCGGCTTGCTGCCGTCCTCGGACTCGCGGTAGATCGTGTCGCCGTCGACCCGCAGGACCTCACCCTCGGTGACGGCGCTGAACAGATCGGGGCCGACGTCGTCGAGCAGCGGGATGCCGGCCTCGACCAGGATGTCCGGGCCGAGGTTGGGGTAACGACCGCTGACCGACGGGCGGACGTTGACGACCGCACCGGCCTGGCAGGCGACGAGAGCCTCGGCACTCACCCGGTCGAGGTCGAGGTGGTCGATGACCGCGATCTCGCCCGGCTTGAGCCGCTTGGTGAGGTTCTTCGTGCGGTGATCGAGGCGGACGACGCCGGTGACCCCCGGCAGACCTTCAGGCCTGCGGCGACGAAGCGTGGGTATCCTCACTGGCCGAATCCTGCCATGTCTCGGGCCGTGCGCCGCACCAGCGTCCTCATGCGGGGCGTGTCTTGGCGGCGCTGGCGGTGGCGAGCAGCTCTTCGGCGTGCGCCTGGGCCGAGGCCGAGCCCTCGAGCCCGGCCAGCATCCGCGACAGCTCGCGGACCCGCTCGGCGTCGTCGAGAGCCGCGACGTCGCTGCTGGTGACCCGGCCGTCGTCGGACTTGACCATCTTCAGGTGCCGATCGGCGAACGCCGCGACCTGGGGCAGGTGGGTGACCACGAGCACCTGGGCGTGCTGGGCCAGCATCGCCAGGCGGCGGCCGACCTCGACCGCGGCCTTGCCGCCCACGCCGGCGTCGACCTCGTCGAAGACGAAGGTGGGCACCGGGTCGGCGCCGGCGAAGACGACCTCGATCGCGAGCATGAGCCGGGAGAGCTCACCGCCGGAGGCGCCTTTGTCGAGCGGGCGGGGCTGGGCGCCGTTGTGGGCGGTGAAGAGGATCTCGATGTCGTCGGCGCCGTGCGGGCCGAGCTCGGCACGCGGGCGGACCTCGACGACCACCCGCGCGTGGGGCATGGCCAGCGCGCTCAGCTCGGCGCCCACGGCGTCGGCGAAGCGGGCGGCGGCGGCGGTGCGCGCGGCGGTGAGCACGGTGGCCAGCTCGGTGAGCTCGGCGGCCAGCGCGTCGTGTTCGTCGCGCAGGGCCTGGACGCGGTCGTCGTCGCCGTCGAGCTCGAGCAGGCGTTTCGAGCCGGCCTCGGCCCACGCCAGCACGGCGTCGATGCCCGGCTCGCCGGTGTCGGCGGGCTCGCCGTACTTGCGGACGAGCGCGGTCAGGACCGCCCGGCGCTCCTGGACCTCGCCAAGCCGTTGGGGGTCGGTATCGACGCCGGAGGCGTAGGACGCGAGATCGGCCGCCACGTCGCCCACCAGGTACGCGGCCTCGGCCAGCCGGTCGGCGAGCGAGGCGAGCTCGGGGTCGTGATCGCGCTCGGGATCGACAGCCTGGCGCGCCTGGCCGAGCAGCTTGAGGACGTCGACCTGGTCGGGAGCGACGTCGTCGCTGGAGAGCGCGGCATGGGCGGTGTCGGCGGCGGTGCGCAGGCCGTCGGCGTGGGCGAGGCGCTCGCCCTCGGCGCGCAGCGCGACGTCCTCGCCGGGCTGCGGGTCGACCTTCTCGACCTCGGCCAGCCCGAACCGCAGGAGGTCGGCCTCCTGGGCCCGCTCGCGCGAGCGGGTGGTGACGTCGTGCAGCACCACCTCGACCGCCTTGAGGCGGTGGTAGCGCTCGGTGTAGATGGTCAGCGCCTCGGCGACGGCCGCACCGGCGAACCGGTCGAGTGCGACCCGCTGGCGCGCCGGACGCAACAGGCGCTGCTGGTCGCTCTGGCCGTGGACGGCGACCAGCGCGTCGGCCAGCTCGGTCAGCAAGCCGACCGGGACCGCTCGCCCGCCGACATGGGCTCGCGACCGACCCTCGGCCAGGACGGTGCGCGAGAGCAGGAGGTCACCATCGTCGAGATCGGCACCGGCCTCGACCGCACGACGGACGACGTCGCCGCCCGGATCGACCCGGATGCGGCCCTCGACGACCGCACGCGATTCGCCGGCACGGACCGCCCCGCCGTCGGCTCGCCCGCCCATGAGCAGGCCCAGGCCGGTGAGCACCATGGTCTTGCCCGCGCCGGTCTCGCCCGTGACGACGGTGAGGCCGGGGCCCAGCTCGAGCTGGGCATCGTCGATGACGCCCAGGCCACGGATTCGGATCTCCTCGAGCACGCCAGCCAGGCTAGAGGACGCGACCGACGGACTCATCATGGCGCGCGGGCACCTGGGGACAAACCCGCCCCGCCGACCTTCGTTGATCTTGGAGTTTCTGCGGGATCAACCGGGCATTCCGCCCACCAACTGCGCGAAAACTCCAAGATCAACGACGCGGAAGGACCCCGCGACCATCTCAGGACGTCCGGTTGCCCCGCCAGCCCTCGACCGGCAGCGCGAACTTGCCGACCAGCCGGTCGGTGAACGGCCCCGCGTGCAACCGCGCGAGTCGTACCGGCTCGGCACCACGACGGACCTCGACGCGGGCACCCGGCGGCAGGTCGACCGGACGCCGCCCGTCGCACCACAACACCGCGCCGGCCGTGCGCGGCTGCACCGTGACCGCCAGCTCGGAGGTCGGGGCCACCACCAGCGGCCGGGCGAAGAGGGCATGGGCGCTGATCGGCACCATCAGCAGGGCCTCGAGCTCGGGCCACACCACCGGCCCCCCCGCGCTGAACGCATAGGCGGTGGAACCCGTGGGCGTCGCCATGACCACACCGTCGCAGCCCCACCGCGACAGCGCCCGGCCGTCGACCTCGGCCACGAGGTCGAGCATCCGCTCGCGGCTCGCCTTCTCGACGCTCACCTCGTTCAGCGCCCAGTCGCGGGCGAGCACCGTGCCGTCCTGGCGCACCGTGACATCGACCGTCATCCGCTCCTCGACCGCGTAGTCGGACTTGACCACGTGGTCGACCGTGACGCTGAGGTCGTCGGGCTCGGACTCGGCGAGGAACCCGATGTGGCCGAGGTTGACCCCCAGGATCGGGGTGGACGTGGGCCGCGCGATCTCGGCGCTGCGCAGGATCGTGCCGTCGCCGCCGAGGACCACGATCAGCTCGCACCCCTCGGCCGCACCAGGTTCGGCGTGGACCACCTCGACCGGCACGTCGAGCACCGCCGATCCGCCCGGCGTCGAGCCCGCCAGCTCGAGGTCGGCGGACTCCTCGGCGAGGACACGCACGGCGATGCCGGCCTCGACCAGCCGCCGCGCGGCGTCGCCGGCCAAGTGGCGAGCCTCGGGCCGGCCGGTGTGGGTGACCAGCAGGACGGTCCTGGCCTCGCTCATGAGGGTCCTTCCTGGATCGCCGTGTCGAGCGCGACGGGGTCGAGGTCGGGAGCGTCACGACGAAGCCAGAGGAAGTACTCGACATTGCCCGACGGACCCGGCAACGGGCTCGCGGTGACCCCGGCGACGCCGAGCCCGACCTGGCGCGCGGCGTCTGCGACCGAGCGTACGGCCTCGCCGCGCAACGCGGGGTCGCGGACGACGCCACCCTTGCCGACGCGTTCGCGCCCCACCTCGAACTGGGGCTTCACCATCAGGACGAGATCTCCGTCCGCAACGGTGAGGCCCGCCAACGCCGGCAGGACCAGCCGCAGCGAGATGAACGACAGGTCACCCACCACGACGTCGACCGGCCCTCCCACCAGCTCGGCGTCGAGATCGCGGACGTTGGTGCGGTCGTGGACGGTGACCCGCTCGTCCGAGCGCAGCGACCAGGCCAGCTGCCCGTACCCGACGTCGACGGCGACCACGGCTGCGGCGCCGCGCCGGAGCAGG
Source organism: Jiangellaceae bacterium (assembly GCA_036566745.1). Taxonomy (GTDB): domain Bacteria; phylum Actinomycetota; class Actinomycetes; order Jiangellales; family Jiangellaceae; genus DATCVR01. The sequence continues at coordinate 18,973 of DATCVR010000260.1, forward strand.
ACGTCGGTGAAGCCACCCGTGGAGGCTCCCGCGTCGAGGCAGCGCCGGCTCGTGACGCTCAGTGCCGCGAAGGCGTCGAGCGCACCGGCGAGCTTGTGGCCGCCGCGCGAGACGTAGTCGTCGGCGCCGTCGGACGCCGCGGTGACCAGGACCGCCTCGGCGGGGTCGACCACCGTGGCCGGCTTCGTGGCCGTGCGGCCGCCGACCAGGACCCGGCCGTCGGCGACGAGAGATGCGGCGTGCTCGCGCGAGCGGGCCAGGCCGCGGCGCACCAGTTCGAGGTCGAGGCGCCTGCGTGGAGCCACGGCGGGGTCAGCCCGGCCCGTCGGCCAGTCGGTCCTGCAAGGCGCGATGGACGGAGTCGACCACGGCGGCATGCTCGTGGACCGGCAACCCGTCGAGAGTGCCGAGCGGTTCGAGCACGGCGTCGACCTGGGCGTCGCCGGTGGTCTCGTCGGCGCTCGCGGCACGGTCATCGCGGTCATCGCGGTCGGCACGCAGATCACGCAGGTCGCCGGGGGACGCGGCTGTCTCGTCGGGCATGTCCACAACGGTAACGGCCGCCGCCCGTCCGTGCGCGGGCACACGCCTCGGTCCGGCACGGCGGCGACCGACCGGGTTACTCGCCCTCGATCGCCGCTTGCACCTCGAGCGCCGTGGCCAGGGCATCGGCCCGGTGGGTGTCCGCCTGAAGGATGTCGTGTTGCAGCTCCTCCAGGTCGCGCCACCAGGACTCGGGCCGCTCGCCCGTGCCGGAGAACACGTCGACGACGACCACGATGCCCTCGCCCTGCAGTTCCCGCATCTCCGTCAGCTGAGTGGTGACGAGGTCGATGTGGCCCCGAGCCGTCGCGTGGTCGCCAGCGCTGCGCAAGGCGTCGACGTTGGTCCGCAAGGCCCCCATGATCCCGACGCCCTCCTCGACCTGGCGCCGCAGACCGATCAGCTCACCAGTCGGTCCGGCGTGGTCGGCGACGTGGCGGGCCGACCGGCCATCGGCCTCGAACAGGTCGTCATAGCCAGGGAGGTCGGCGGGGCCGGCCCGGTCACTGAATTCCGCGCCGGGCGTATAGGCCGGCAGCGCGAGGATGTCCCGGCCGGCCTGGGTGATCATCCGATCGAGGCGCGCGTGCAGACTCATCAGGCGTTGCCAGTACGTGGTCACGGCGGCCGACAGCATGCCGATCGGAGTGCCGTCGAAATCGCTCGACGCTGCCATCGTGTCCCCGTTCTCGTCGTCCGGTCCGCGGACGTCCTTCGGTCGGGCCCTTCTCCACCGACGTGACGACGGATCCGATCGAATCCTGCACCGCGGTGATGGCGTTCCCGAGTTGGAGCAGCGCATCGTCGAGTTGCTTGAATTCGGCGGGCTGTCGCTCGCTCGCGTCGGTGATTCGCCCCCGGGCGTAGTTCTCCGAAAGCTCGCGCAGGCGATCACCGATCTGCCCGACGAGATCGGGCGAGGCCTCGTGAGTGGTCATCGAGTCATCTTCCCGTCGTCGCCGAGTGTGGACAGGCTGCCGACTGCTTGTCGAGGCCCTCGACGAGCAGGCCGATCTTGGTCTCAGTCACGAATTCTCCAACCTGCCCGACTCGGCGCCCGCGAAGCATCGGACACCGACGCAGGTGCGTCCTTCCGCTCGGCTGTGACACGACGTACGCCGCCGCGACGACCATCCAACATCGTCCGCTCGGCGAGACGGTGGTCTCAGTGAGCAAGACGTCCCTTGAATTCCTATTGATTTAGTAGGCATAGTTTCGACATGACTCGTCAGGTGCCCCGACTCGCCGCTCAGGCCGACGGCCTGACCGCGCGGTGGCACGTCGATCTCAAGCGCACCTGCAGCGCCCTCTGTCACTAGAGCCCCGGCGGGGCGTACCAGCCCGCCCTCGACATCTCCCCAGTCCTGAGGCCCGGCCGCTCGCCGGCTGCTCGGCCCTGCCCACAACCTCGTCTCGCTGCACGTACCCGTTGTGCGCCCGACGCCGCTTCGGCGAGATCTGTCCGCCCACCTGCCCTGGGAGCGCCATGTCCTCGACGACCCCGAACTCCGATCCCCGGCACGACGCCCACCGCATCGTCGTGCTCGTGGGCAATCCCCGGCCGCGTTCCCGCACTGCCTCGGCCGCCCGCGCGACCGCTGCCGCACTCGTGGCAACACTGGACGACGCCTCGGCGGACACCTCCCCGTCGGAGTGCGGCCCTGCTGGCGGCGACTCGCCCGGCGCCGCGATCACCGAGGTCGAGCTGATCGACCTGGCGCTCCTCGGGGCCGAGCTCCTCGACGAGTCGTCGGACGCCGTGCAGACCGTGGTGGCGACAGTATCGTCCGCATCGGTGCTGGTCGTGGCCACTCCGACGTACAAGGGCACCTACACCGGCCTGCTCAAGGTCCTGCTCGACCACCTGCCCGGCCGGGCGCTCGACGGGACCCGCGCCGCCGTCGTCACGGTCTCGAAGGCACCCGAGCACCGGCTCGGCGCGGCGGCCGCGTTGGAACCCGTGCTCGTCGAGCTGGGCGCGACAGTTCCGGCGCCGGCCCTGACGCTCGTCGAGGACGACCTCGACCGAGTGGACGAGGTCGCGCTGAGCTGGGCGGTGCACCACGGCGATCGGTTCGGCCCGGTGACCGACGCGCAGGCGCCGGCCGGAGCCGCCCGATGAGCGCCCCGACCCTCGACCAGGCCCTCGACGCAGCGCTGACCTCGGTCGACGCCACCACGTACCGGAGCACGTTCCGCGCGCACGCTGCGGCCGTCGTCGTCGTCACTGCCGACGCCGGACGCGGTCCGGCCGGCTTCACTGCCACCTCGCTGGCCTCGGTCTCGCTCGATCCCCCGCTGATCTCGTTCGCCCTCGACGCGTCGTCCTCCAGTTGGCCCACGATCGAGCGCGCCCGCGCCGTCGTCGTCAACTTCCTCGACAACGCCCACGCGGGATTGGCCGGCCGCTTCGCCACCAGCGGCATCGACCGCTTCGCCCCTCCCACGGCGTGGTCGCGGCTGGCGTCGGGCGAACCCCAGCTCGACGACGCACCCGCGCACCTGCGGGCCGAGATCGTCGATCGGCTGCCCGCGGGCGATCACCGAATCGTCCTCGCCCACGTCCTGGACGCGCGCACCCACCGCGCCTACTCGCCACTGATCTACCACCGCGGCCGCTATCGCGCCCTGCCCGACCACCCCGACCACCCCGACCACCCCGACCACCAGGAGACGACCCCATGACCACGACCTTCCGCGCCCGGGCAACGACGGCCGCGATCGCCACCTCGCTGCTGCTGGTGGCCGCGTGCGCCGGGGAGGACGCCTCCCCCGCCGGGCAGTCTGGCGACGACGCGCCCGGCGTGCTGCGCCTCCAAGACCCGGGCAACGCCGGCGTCCTGGCCTATGCCAAGCGCGAAGGCCTGCTCGAGGCGGCGCTGGCCGAGACCGGGACGACCGTGGAGTGGGGTGGGTCGTACGCGTCGTTCACCGCGACCATCGACGCCGTCCACGCCGGCTCGGTGAACGTCCTCGGCGGCGCCACCTCGCCGGTCATCGGGTACCTCGCCACCAGCGACGACGTCAAGATCTTCTCGGTCGCCGAGCGCTCGGACGATCCAGCCGCGCCGGACGAGGACGGCCTCGTCGTCCCAGCCGACAGCGACGTCTCCTCCGTGGAGGACCTGGTCGGCCGGCGGGTCGCGGTGAACCGCGGCGGGCGCGGCGAGTACCTGCTGTTGCTCGCCCTGCAGCAGGCCGGTATCCCGTTCGACGACGTGGAACGGGTCTACCTCAACCCGGACGAGGCGTCGTCGGCCTTCGCCACCGGACAGGTCGACGCGTGGTGGGCGATCGTCCGCGCGTATCCGCAAGCTCTCGCCAACGGCGCGAAGGTGATCCTCAACTCCTCCGACGTCCCCGACGGCGACCTCACCATCTACGCCGCACGCACCGACCTGCTCGAGAGCGACCCCGAAGCCGTCGCGATCTTCCTCGACGTGGTCCAGGAGCTGACCGCCGAGGCGAACGCGGACCCGGAGAAGTTCCAGAACGTCTTCCAGACCCACGGCCCGACCGCCACCTCGGGCGAGCAGCTTGCTCTCGACATCGCCTCGGACACCTACGCCACCGTGCCGCGCCCGGTCGGTGACGACGACATCGCCAAGGTGCAGGACGTCGCCGACTTCTTCGCCGACAACGGGCTCGTACCCGAGCGGGTGGACGCGGCCGACGCCGTCTTCCAGCTCGACGAGGTGACCAGCCCATGACCAGCGACATCACGCTGGCGGCGCCCCGAGCGGAGCCGAGGCGGGCGACGTCCGCCGTGCAGACCCAGCCCGCCACCGGCCTGGAGCGACCAGCCTTCCTGGGCATGCGGCGGCGACGACGCGGTGCCTCGATCGCGGTGCGCACGGTCGTCCCGGCCGCGCTGCTGGCGGCGTGGTGGATCGGGGCGGAGAGCGGGGCCATCCCGCCCGAGGTGCTCGCCTCCCCCACGGCCGTCGTCGATGCCGCCCGTGAGCTGATCGCCACCGGTCAGCTCACCGACTTCCTCGCGGCGTCCGGTCGCCGGGCCGGGCTGGGGGTGGCCCTCGGGGCCTCGATCGGACTGGTGTTGGGCGTGGCCGCGGGCCTGTCGCGGCTGGGCGAGGAGCTGATCGACCCCGTCATGCAGATGAAGCGGGCCGTACCGTTCCTCGCGCTGGTGCCGCTGTTCATCTCGTGGTTCGGCGTGGACGAGACGTTCAAGGTGGTGCTGATCGCGGTCGCCGCCGTCGCCCCGATGTACGCCTACACATACGTGGGCGTTCGCAGTGTGGACCGGAAGGTCGTGGAGGCCGCTCTAGGCTTCGGCCTGAGCGGTGCCCGGCTGGCCCTGGGCGTCGTGGTCCCGTCGGCGTTGCCCAACATCCTGATGGCGTTGCGGATCTGCCTCTCCATCAGCCTCACCGGGCTCATCGCGGCCGAGCAGATCGGCACCACCGAAGGCATCGGGTACCTGGTGTCGCTGTCGCAGCAGTACTTCCGCGCCGACTTCATGGTCCTCTGCATCGCGCTGTACGCGGTGATCGGCATCGTCATCGACCTGCTAGTACGGCTGCTCGAACGCTGGGCGATGCCCTGGCGAGCCCACGTGGCAGCGCGGTGAGCCGGCGATGACCACACCGACGATCCGCGCGACGGCCGGACCGCCCGCGACCCAGACCGCACCGCCGATCGGGGCAGCCATCCGGCTGCGTGGGCTGACCAAGGCGTATGGCGAGGCCGTCGTGCTCGACGACGTCGACCTCGACCTCGACCGCGGCGAGTTCGTCGCCCTGCTCGGGCCCAGCGGCACGGGCAAGACCACGCTGCTGCGGATCCTGGCCGGCCTCGAACGCCCGGACGACGGCGAGGTGCTCGTCCCGCGCCGGCGCACCACGGTCTACCAGGAGCCGCGCCTGGTCCAGCCGCGCCGCGTACTCGGCAACGTCACGATCGGGCTGCCCCGGACGAAAGCGACCCGCGCGGCCGCCAGGCGGGCCCTGGACGAGGTCGGGCTCGCCGCCCACGAGCGGTTCTGGCCCGCGACCCTCTCCGGCGGCGAGGCGCAGCGGGTGGCCCTGGCCCGGGCGCTGGTCCGCGAGCCGGAGCTGCTCCTGCTGGACGAGCCGTTCGCCGCGCTCGACGCGCTGACCCGGCTGCGGATGCAGGACCTCGTCGCCCGCCTGTACGACGAACACCGACCCGCCGTGCTGCTCGTCACCCACGACGTGGACGAGGCGATCCGGCTCGCGGAACGCGTCGTGGTGCTGCGCGGCGGCCGGGCCGCCCTCGACGTCCGGGTCGACCGCGCCGCCGACCCCGCTGCCCTGCGTGACCGCTTGCTCGCCGAACTCGGCGTCGACCGTCCCCGATCGCCCCGACCTCAGGAGGACCGATGACCACCACGATCGACCCGACCGCCACGCCTGGCACGACCAGGGCGACCAGCGCGACCCGCGCTGCCGGGTCTGCCAGCGCCGCCGGCGCGAGCGAGCGGGCCTCGGCGCTCGACCGGATCTGGTACACCCGCTGCCCGGTGCCGACCGCCAGCGGGCTGGCCCACCACCTCGGCTGGCTGCGAGAACGGTTCGGGGCCGACGGGCTCGAGGTCGGTGTGCTGCAGGACGCCGGACCCGAGCTGGCCAGGCACCACTTCGACCACCAGCTGGTCGGGCTGTTCCGAGAGGGCGGCAACGTCCCGGCCCTGGTCGCGCGGTCCGAGGGCGCCCCGACCCGGCTCATCGGGCTGACCTGGATCGACGAATGGCAGTCGATCCTGGTGCGGCCGGACTCGGGGATCGGTGACGCCGCCGCGCTCCGCGGTGTCCGGGTGGCGATCCCGGCCTGGGCGGGCACGAAGGCGCAGAGCTTCCCGCGGGCGATGGCCCTGCACGGATTCGCGGGCGCGCTCGGGACGGCCGGGCTGGGCCTCGCGGACGTCACGCACGTGGAGGTGGCCGCGCAGAACGCACCGGACGTGGGCCGGGAGGGACGCTCGCGTGCCACAGGCTCGTGGCCGGGTCTCGAGGCGCTCGTGGCGGGCCAGGTCGACGCCGTGTACGTCAAGGGCGCCCGAGCCGCCGACGACGCCGCACGCCTCGGGGCGGTCGTCGGGGTCGACCTCGACGCCCACCCGGACCCATCGACCCGGGTCAACAACGGCACGCCGCGGCCGATCACCGTCCACGCCTCGCTCCTGGAGGAGCGTCCCGACCTCGTGGTGCGGTTCCTCAGCGAGACGCTGCGCGCCGCCGACTGGGCCGCCGAGCACCTCGACGGGGTGCGCGCGATCCTGTCCCGCGAGACCCGAGCCGGGGCCCAGGGCGTGAACACGGCCTACCGCGAGGGTTTCCACCGGCGCCTGCATCCCGACCTCTCCGACGAGCGGCTGGAGCTGCTGGATCGGCAGAAGTCGTTCCTGGCCGCGCACGGGTTCCTCGCGGCCGACGTCGACGTGCGCGCC
>DATCVR010000261.1:0-4046 GCA_036566745.1 Jiangellaceae bacterium
TGTGGGGCGTGTGGGGCGCGGGGGGCGGGCTCCTCGGTCATTCGCCCGACCAGCTCTCGGTGACGCAGTTCGGGCAGAAGTCGCCGTAGAGGTCGCACTGCCAGCCCTCGTTCTTGGCGAGGTGCGCGCGGGCGATCGCGAAGCGGCCCTTCTGGGTGGTGTCCTCGGACACGAGGTAGTCCCGCTCGGCGGTGGTTCCGCAGTCGTCGCAGAACACGCCGATCTGAACGGGCATGAGGCCGGACTCGGGGTCGCGGATCGCGGCGGTGACCTGCTCGGGGGTCAGTTCAGGCATTGGTGTCTCCAGGGTTGGGGCGGTAGGGGCCGGGCTTGCGGCGGGCGAGCCACTCGCGGGCCTGCTCGGCGCCCCGGACGGCGACGGCGGGGTCCTTGCGGCCCTGCTCGGGGATGCGGTCGGAGCGGGACACGAACCGGCCGCCGTGCTCGTGGACGATGTCGAGGGCATGGGCGGCGATGTGCGCGGCGTCCATGCCGGGGAGGAGGCGGCCGGCGAGGAGGTGGGTGATGGCGTCGGCGGCGTGGGCCCGCTGCGCGTCCGGGTTGAGGTCGGTCACGCCAGCGCTCCCGCGGCGAACAGCCCGTCATCGGCGGCGGGGAACGGCCGGTTGGACCACAGCACCTCGGTTCGCGCGGACCAGGTGTGTGCCTGGCCGGTGGCGGTGGCGATCTCGTGGTGGTGCCAGCCGCTGTACAGGTCGTCGTACAGCGGCGAGTGGTAGCCGGACAGGACGACGGTGGCGCGGCAGGCCTTGAGGTGCGCGGCCAGTTCGGTGTGCTCGGCGACGGCGCCCATCTCGTGCCGGTAGTTCCGGGCGCGGGTCGAGCCGAGGTAGGGCGGGTCGACGTACAGCAGGACGTCGGGCTGCGCGCCGTAGGCGGCGATGACCTCCGCGGCAGGGCGGCATTCGAGGGACACGCGGGCGAGGCGTTCGGCGGCGGCCGCCATGCGGTTGACGTAGCCGTCGAGGTAGCCGGGCATGGAGGTGCTCGACCCGGCCGGGTCGATGTAGTAGCGCCAGCCGGTGCGGCGGAGGGTGCCGGTACGGCCCTGGGCGAGTCGGACCCACACGCGGCGGGCGACCTCCATCGACCGGTCGGGATGGTCGGCGGGGACGGGCGCGTAGGCCTCGAGGTGCTCGGCGCGCGAGTGCGGGGTGAGGGCGCAGGCGCGTTCGAGGTCGGCGGGGCGGTCGCGCAGGGCGCGCCAGAACGTCATGAGGTCGCCGTCGAGGTCGTTGACGGTCTCCATGCGGGAGGGCTTCTTCGCGAGCAGCACGGCGAGGGACCCGGCGAAGGGTTCGACGTAGTGCTCGTGGTCGGGCAGGAGGCCGACGATGCGCTGGGCGATGGTGACCTTCGCGCCGTAGTAGGCGATGGGCGGTTTCACGCGACCTGCCCGTCTCGGACGAGGGCGGCGGCGTGGACGGTGACCTTGTGCTCGTCCATCACTCCGGCGGTGTTGGCGAGCAGCGGGAAGCCCTGGGCGGCCTGGGCGTCGCCGAACAGCTCGTCGCGGGCGGCCTCGATGGCGCGCTTGCCGAGGTCGGGCAGGGCGAGGAGCTGCTGGAGGGCGGCGAGGTAGGCGCGGACCTGCTGCTGCTCGTGCTCGGCCTCGTCGCGCTTGCGGCGGGCAGCGGCGTCCTGCTCGGCGCGGTAGGTGGCGAGGATGCGCTGCACGTGGGGGTTGTCGTCGTAGCTCGCGGGGGCGCCGGCCTCGATGGCGGGGGCGGTCTCGGTGCCGTTGGCGATGCGGGTCTGCTGCTCGCGGAGCGCGGCCCGGTACGCCTTGTCGTCGTCGGGGTCGGCCGGCGGCGGGATGGGCGACAGGCCGGGGCCGGGCGGGCCGAGACGCGCCTCACGGATCGCCTTGACCTCGGCGCGGATCTCCGACGGCGCGACGAACGGCTGCCGCTGCGCGACGGCGCGGGCGGCGGCCCGGCAGTCGCCGAGGGCGAGGTCGCCGAGGAGGTCGTGCCAGGCGTCGGGGCTGAACTCGTCGAACTTCTGCTGGGGGCAGCACGCCTCGACGTAGCGGACGAGGATGACGGCTTCTCGTGGGGTCATGAGGATTCCTCGCGGGCGATGGCGCGTTGCATGGCGCGCTCGTAGCGGTCATTGGTGGCCTGCTGGCGGGGGTCGGCGGCGGGCGCCCCGGCGGTGCTGGGTTCGTCGAGCCAGCACTCTTGGTTGAGCCAGGTGGCGGGGTTCTTGATGTAGCCGCGGGCGACGTGTTCGTCGGTGGTGCGGTATCGGATGACGCCGTCGATGAGGATTTGCGGGTCGTCGACCTTTTTGACGGCGGCGGCGAATGCTTTTACGGCGGCACCGCGGGCTTTCTTTTTGGGGTATTCGGCGTACCAGGCTGCGAAGGCCGGGTGCTCGCCACTGCGGCGCGCGCTCGCGCGCGTTTGTGAGCGAAGCGAGGGCGTTGAGTTGTCTTCTTCGTCGAAGAGCCTGACCACGATCGCGCCGTCACCGTGATCGCTGAGGTCTGTGCGCGCCTTATAGGTGGCGGGACCCCCGGGTGTCCTGCTATCGCCTTCATAGCCGGACACCCGGGTGTCCTGCTTTTCGGAGTTAGGGTGCTGCAGACCGTCCCCCAATCCGGCAGAGTTAGGGTGCTGCAGACCGTCCCCCAATCGATCGATTGGGGGACACCCGGGTGTCCTGCTATCGACGCCCGGCAGGACCGCCTGGAAGGTGGCCGTGCGGGACCGGCTGCCCCTGCCCGTCCGCTCGATGAGCCCGGCCTCAATGGCGAGGGAAAGGCGCTCATTCACCCGTCGCTCGCTCCGGGAAAGGCGTGCCGCGAGGTCCCGGCGCGGCACCGAAACGTCCCCCGCGGCATTCATGTCCATGGCGAGCGCGAGGAGGGAAACGCGTACCGCATCAGAGATCGACGGCGTCCGAAACACCTCGTCGATCCACCGGCCGCGGAACGTCCCGTCGCTCACTTTGACTCGCTCTCCATGTCGTCGTCTCCGAGTGCCTCGACCAGTTCGGCGAGGTCGATCAGGTTGATGCGGGGCCGTGTCTTGGGCGGGGGCGGGACGGGCCGGAGGCGTTCGGCCTCCAGCGCCCGCACCCGCGCGTCGAGTTCGTCGCTCACAGCACCTCCAGCGGTGCCTGAGCGAGCCGACGGGCAGCGGCCTCGATGTAGGGCTCGTGGCGCTCGATGCCGATCGCGCGGCGGCCGGTGAGGCGGGCCGCTTCGAGAGTGCTCCCGGAGCCGGCGAACGGGTCGACGACGAGGCCGCCGGGCGGGCACGCGTACTCGATCAGCAGCGCGAGGAGATCCGTGGGCTTCTCGGACGGGTGGATCGCGTGGTGATGTGTCGACCTGACCTGCAGCACCGAGCGGGCGAGGCGCTTCCCGTCATCGACGTAGGCCCGTTGGGCGATCTTGCCCGTGTGGGCGATGCCCTTCCGAGTGGCTGTGTCGCCAGGTCGTGCGTGCCGCTGGAACTGCGGCGAAGTACGCGGCACCTCTCGGTGAAGGTCGCGCCATGGCCCTCGATACCAGTGCAAGGCGTGCTCGTGGACGCGGCGAAAGCGGTCGGCGGCGAACCCGGAGCCGTTGTGCTTCTCCCACACCACGTCCTGCGAGAGCTTCCATGCCGTGAACTCGTCGCGCCGGTCGAGGAACATTCGCATCGACCCGAAGCACCACATCGAGCGGCTGACGGTCGCGGCGAGGGCGAGCCAGCCGTCCGGCCACCGGTCCCACTCCAGGCTCGTCTCGGAGTAGGGCGGGTCAGCACAGATCAGGTCGGCGGTGATGCCGAGCGCGGGCAGCACTTCGCGCATGTCGCCGAGGTACAGCGTCACGGTGCCGTCGTCGAAGTACGGGGCGGTCACGTCAGCTCACCGCTCTCACCGATCGAGAGGAACTGCGCAGTCGGGGCCGTAGCGTCACCCGCGGACAGGTCGTAGTCCCGCTGCCGGACCTGCTCCTGCAAAGCCCTCACGCGGGTGCGGTAGCTCGCCGACAGGACCAGCACCAGCAGCACGCCAGCAGCGATCCC
>DATCVR010000262.1:0-8824 GCA_036566745.1 Jiangellaceae bacterium
CGGTCTTGACTCGCCCGCCGGTCCGGGTGTACGTGAACCCGCCGTTGCTCTGGGCGACGAACCGTCGTACTCCCACGGCGCGTGCTGCCGCGAGCAGGTTGTCGGTCCCCTCCCGCCGCAGCCGGTTGGTGGCGGCGAAGCTGCGCTCGAAATGGCGGGGGTCGACGTGCCTGATGGCGGTCAGCTGGTGAACGACCACCTCCGGCGCCGCCTGGCGTACGGCCGCCTCGACCTCGGCGCGATGGAGCGCATCGGCAAACACCGGGACCGCGCCCAGCTGTGATGCCTTGGCCTTGTCCGTCTCCCGGCGGATCATGGCGAACACCTCGTGTCCCGCATCGACTAGGCGTGGCACCAGTTCCTTGCCCATCACTCCAGTCGCGCCTGCAACCAGCACTCTCATCGTTGGCTCCTGTTCGGTTCGGTTCCGGATCTGTCACCTGAACCGGACAGCCCGCCGTTTCCTGACAGGAGTCACACGAGATCCACGTCACATCACGAGCAGGGGCTCCCCGTGGTCGGCCGCTGCCCATTGGTCGGTAGCGCGTTCGAGCTTGTCGGGGTTTGCCTGCGTACGGCAGGCAGTGATGCCCTCGGCGGTGACCTCCAGGCACATGATGGCGACGACCCGGCCTTCCACGACCGCCACAACGGCGGGTTCGCCATTGGCGGTCCAGGCGTATATCTCGGACGAGCCGCCGACCATGGCGCGCTTGGCCTCGGCGGGCTTGAACAGACCCCGCAGGAACTTCGCGACCGCGACGGCTCCCTCGAACGCCTTGGTGCGTGCCGGAAGCTTCCCTCCGCCGTCGCCGATGGAGACGGCGTCCTTGGTGAGCAGGCGTACGAGCTCATCAGTCTCGCCGCTGGTGGCGGCCGCGAGGAACTCCTCGATGATCCGCTGGGCGGCGGCCTGGTCGATGTCGATGCGGGCTTTGCCGTACGTGACATGCTTCTTGGCACGGTGCAGGATCTGCTGGCTGCCGGCCTCGGTGATGTCGAGGATTTCGGCGATCTCCCGATGCGGATAGTCGAAGGCCTCTCGCAGCACGTACACGGCTCGTTCGTTGGGAGAAAGGCGTTCCATGAGGGTCAGGACCGCGTACGAGACCGCTTCTCGCTGCTCAGCGGCGTTCGCCGGGCCGAGCATCGGGTCCCCGGCGAGCAGCGGCTCGGGAAGCCATCGGCCCACGTAGGTCTCGCGCCGTGCCCGCGCGGAGGTGAGCTGGTTGAGGCACAGGTTGGTGACGACCTTCGTCAGCCAAGCCTCGGGGACCTCGACGCGGCCGACGTCGGCGGCGTGCCAGCGCAGGAACGTCTCCTGCACGACGTCCTGTGCCTCGTCCGCGGAGCCGAGCAGACGATAGGCGATGGCCTCCAGACGCGGCCGCGATCTCTCGAACCGGTCGACCTCGTCCACTGTCAGGGGCACGCACTGATCGTACCTACGCACTACCGCGAAGTGACTGCACGGAGATCGGCTACGTATCCGATGACGAACACCTCGCGCAGCACCAACCTTGCTCGCTCGAACGGGCTAAGGCGTTCTGGCAGCAGGGCCGCCATCGATACCGAGTCCGCCAACTCCGTCTGCTGAGGGTCCTGTTGGGGTCTTCGGGCGGCAGGTCAGGAACCACGGTCCGGTCGCGCGCCATCGGACGACATCGGGGGTTGCGGAGAGTTCCCCGCCCTCGCCTGTGGTCCCCTGGGACATGCCGCAGCTGTGGCCCGTGCGGGCACGAGGCTCGCCACGAACCATGGGGTAGCGTGTGCTGCGGCAACGATTCGATCCGTGGCAGGGCTGCAGATCGAGCGGGTTCGGTCGAGACGCGCCGAGGTCCGACGAGGACTCGAGGCGACTCGTCTTTCAGAGAAGGTCAGGGGTCGAATCCCCCAGCTCCACCACTGATGATCTGCCGACATTCAGGTCCGCCTCGGCTGGGTCGGCCCTGGGCCACGCCGACCCAGGAGGTGCGGTGACCACGAAGACCGGGCTGAGGCTGCGCGCCAAGGTCGACTACATCGGCTTCGTCGTCAAGCACGAATGGCCGTTCATGCTGGCCCTCGTGGGCGTCCTGCTCGGGGTCGGTGAGTTCCTGCCGAGCGCTGCGGCGCTGGCATTGTCGCTCGTGGCCGTCGCGCTGGGCGTGTTCCAGTTCGTCGTCGACTATCGCGACATGAACAAGCGCTGGTCGGAGTACCGCTTCGAATCGGCGACCGACCCGTTCCCTGTGGCCGACATCGCGATGCCGGACTCCTACTCCGAGCCGGTGCGCCACGTGGTGCCCGGCCGGGGCACGGCCGTCAGCGACGACGCCATCGACCGGCGGCTCCGGACCACGTCCCTGACCGCTGTGGTCGACTCCGACGCTTATCAGCTGCCCGCGTCGCTGCGAGCCACCGCGCCTCAAGTGCTGGGACCCACGGTGGGCAGCGGAGTCGTCTTCAACGGCCATGTCCTCGGCATGTCCGACGACCCGGCCGGAGTCATCGGCGCCCGCCCGATCCGGCTGCACCGAGCCCGGTTCTTCGACGGTCAGTGCTCCAACGAGCTGTGCCGCCTCCGGATCGAACACCGCACGAGCGGCGAGCTCTACGACATGCGGCGACAGACCTTGATCGACCCGACGGGCCGCCTCGCCCCACTGTCGGGGACCGAGCTGGCGAACATCGTCGGGATCTCCACGATGGCCGTGACCACCGACGGACAGGTGGTCCTGATCGAGCAGAGCCGGCGGAACTCCGCGAGTGCCGCGCTGTTGGCGCCCTCGGGCAGCGGGTCGCTGGAACCACGCGATCTCGACGATCTCAGGACGGACTGGAGTCTTCAGGACCTGCTGATCCGTGGCATGAACCGCGAGCTGGCGGAAGAGACCGGGCTCGCCGAGTCCGACATCGACCACACCGCGATCGTGGGGTACGCACGCTGGCTCGAACGCGGCGCGAAACCGGAGTTCTTCGGCCACACCCGCCTTCGGGTGAGCTCTGCCGAGGTCAGCGCGGCTGTCGTCCGTGGCGCCGAGCAGTTGTACACCTCCGACAGCGTGCTCCTCGACGTCGACCTGGAGGCGCTGGGCACCGAGATCCACGCCGGACACGACGTCCTGACGGCCCCGTCGTGCCCGGCGCTCGTGCGTGAGCGCGGTTCGGTGCCCTTGGTGCTGGGGCTGCGGGCAGTGGCCACGGCCATCGCGGCGCCGCTGCAGGCCTGACCCACACGGCAGACGCCTGTCGGGGTCGGGCGATAGCGTCGGAGCATGACCGAACGCCTCCGAGCCTCCGAGGTCCAGGACGCTCTGCCGGGCTGGCGAGTGGTGCTGGGCCGCGCCCACGTCACCTACCGGACCGGATCGTTCGCGGTGGGGCTGCGCCTGGTCGAGGGCGTGGGCCGGCTCGCCGAGGAGGCCGACCACCATCCCGACGTCGATCTCCGTTATCCGGCCGTCCACATCAGCCTCAGCAGCCACGACGTCCACGGGCTCACCGAGCGCGACGTGCGGCTCGCCGGCCGGATCAGCGAGCTGGCCGCCGAGCTCGGCGTCGAGGCCGACCACTCCTCGCCCCAGGCCACCGAGATCGCCATCGATGCCCTCGACATCCCCGCCGTGGTGCCGTTCTGGCGGGCCGTGCTCGGCTACGTCGACGAGCCGCCGCCCGGCCCGGATGCCAGTCCGGCGCTGCTCGACCCGCTCGGTATCGGCCCGCCGGTGTGGTTCCAGCAGATGGACGCCCCGCGTCCACAACGCAACCGGATCCATCTCGACGTCTCGGTGCCACACGATGTCGCAGCCGACCGGATCGCCGCAGCGCAGGCGGCCGGAGGGCGGCTGGTGTCCGACGCCGAGGCGCCGGCGTTCTGGGTGCTCGCCGATCCCGAAGGCAACGAGGCCTGTATCTGCACCTGGCAGGCCCGTTGACCGGCCGCTGACGGGCCCCAGCGCGAGTAGATCTACCTGGTCGGCCTGAGTAGTCCGGCGGTGTTCGGTGGCCGGCCGCGCGGCGATCGTGGAAGTCGTCCGATCCGCAGTCGCCGCCAGGAGATGCCGCCGTGTCCCAGTCGTCCGCACCATCCGGTCTGTATGTCTTCAAGCCCTGGTACGCCGAGCGGCTCGCGGGCGTCCGCACCTGGCTGCGACACCGCCGGGTCCACCCCGACGCTGTCTCCGCCGCGGGGGTCGGCTTCGCGGCCGTGGCATCCGCCGCGCTCGTCCTGCTGCCACCCGGTCCGGCGGCACTCCTTGTCGGGCCGGCCCTGGCTCTGCGGCTCGCTGCGGCCAACCTCGACGGTGAGCTGGCTCGCGAGACCGGCCGGGCCAGCCGCCGGGGTGCCGTGGTCAACGAGCTGAGCGACCGCGCGGCCGAGCTCGTCGTACTCGCGGGCTGTCTCGCGCTGGCCCCGGCATGGATCGTGCTGGCGACGATGCTCGCCGCCAGCGCCCCGTCCTGGGTGGCCCTGGCCGGAGCCGCGGCCGGCGCGCCGCGGATCAACGGCGGGCCGGTGGGCAAGACCGAGCGATGCCTGCTGCTCACCGTGCTGGCTGCCGTGCCCGGCGGCGCTACAGTGCTGCTCGTGGTCATCGCGGTCGGCTCCCTGCTCACGGCGGGCGTGCGGGCGTGGAAGCTACGCGGATGAGTCCGGATCCGGTCGATCCGCTCCTCCCGCTGTGGCGGGCGATCGCGGTCTTCCGGGTGGTCGCGCTCGCCTTCGCCGCCGGAGCGGTGGCCGTGCGGGGGGACGACCTCGACTCGCTTGCCGGGGCCGTCGCCCTACTGGTCGTGATGGCGGCCTGGACACTCGTCGCGGTCCTGGGCTACGGCCTGGGCTGGGGCCGCACTCGCCGCTTCGTCGTCGTCGACCTCGTCGTCACGCTGGCCTGCATGGCGGGCTCGCTCATGGCGCAGCCCTGGGACGCCACGGAAGGCGGCGCGACCGTCCTCACCTCGATCTGGGTGGCCGGACCGGTCCTGGCCATGGGGCTGGTGTGGGGACACGTCGGAGGCCTGATCGGGGCGGCCTGCGTGAGCGTCGCCCTGCTCCTCCTCCGCCGCCCGCCGGGCAGCGAGGAGTTCTACGCGATCGCCCTGCTGGTCGTCGTCGGTCTGGTCTTCGGGTACGCCGCTCGGGTGATGCGGGAGACGGCCGAGCGACTGCGCCGGGCGCTGGCCGCCGAGGGCGCCGCGCTGGAACGCGAACGGCTGCAACGCTCGATCCACGATGGCGTCCTCCAGGTACTGACGCTGGTCCGCCGTAGCGGTGACCGGGACGCCGACTCCGCCGCGCTGGCCCGGCTCGCCGCGGAACAGGAGGTGGCCCTGCGGGCCTTGCTGACCTCCGACGACACGGCGCTCGACGCGGAGGAGCGCGACCTGACCGGGCCGATGCGTGCCTTGGCCCGGCACTGGGCCGAGGTCGTCACACCGTCGGAACCGATCGTCCTGCCTGGCCCGGTCGTCGACGAGCTGGTCGCCGCCACCCGCGAGGCGCTGTCCAACGTCGAGCGGCACGCCGGTCCGGGAGCGCGTGCCTGGGTCGTCCTCGAGGACCACGGCGACGCCGTCGGGGTGGTCGTCCGCGACGATGGCCGGGGCATTGCGCCCGGACGGCTCGACGCCGCCCGGGACGCCGGGCACCTGGGTGCCAGCCAGTCCATCCGGGGTCGGATCGAATCGATGGGCGGCCGGGCCGTGCTCACCACCGCGCCGGGGGAGGGCGTCGAATGGGAGATGATCGTGCCGAAACAGGGGGTGGCATGACCACGCTGATGATCGTCGACGATCACCCGATCTGGCGGGACGCCGTCGAGCGTGACCTCGTGGCTCGCGGCTACGACGTCGTGGCCGTCGCCTCCGACGTCGACTCGGCCGTGCGCGTGGCGGCCGCCGTGCGCCCCGATGTCGTGCTCATGGACCTCCAGCTCGGCACCGGGTCGGGCGTGGATGCCATCGTGCGCATCCTGGCGGACCGGCCCGACACCGGCGTTCTGGTGCTGTCCGCCAGCGCTGAGCCAGACGACGTCCTCGCGGCGGTGCGCAGCGGCGCCTCGGGCTACCTGATCAAGTCCGCGTCGCTCGACGAGCTCGACGCGGCGGTGCGCCGCACCGCCGAAGGCGACCCGGTCTTCAGCCCCGGCCTGGCCGGGCTGATGCTCGGTGAGTATCGCCGGCTCCAGAACGAACCGTCCGTGTCGAGCGCGCCGCGGCTGACCGAGCGGGAGACCGAGGTGCTGCGGTTGGTGGCCCGTGGCCTGACCGCTCGCCAGGTCGCCGGCCGGCTGGGCATCTCGCATCGTACGGTCGAGAACCACGTCCAGAACACGCTGCGCAAGCTCCAGCTCCACAACCGCGCCGAGCTGGTGCGATACGCGCTGTCGCACGGCATGGACGACGACGACTGAGCGACCGGGCTGAGTAGTTCTGCGCAGCCCACCCGGGTAACTGCACCGATGCGCGGGCTCGATCCGCCGACCAGGCTCGGACGTCATGGAGACGACACTCACCCTGACGGCATCGGCGCTGGCCGTGGGCGGCGTGGCCACCCGCGTGGCCACTCGCGCGAGCGGCGACCGGACGCTCTGGCTGCGCTTCCGTACCTGGGCCATCGCGGCGCCGATCGTCATCGTGGCCTTGACCCTTCTCGGGCGGTGGGGTGCGGCGGCGCTGGCGGCCGGGCTCGGCGCTGTGGCCGCGGTAGAGCTGGCGCGGATGTCGGCGCTGCCGCGGATCGACGCGTTCCTTCTGGCGGTCCGGGTGACCGCGCTGCCGGCGATCGTCGTGCTGGCCGCAGCGGTCCGCCCGGATGTCGAGAGCGGGGTGGTGGTCGGCGCTCTCGGGATGGTGCTGCCGCTGCTGGCCGCCATGCCCGCGATCTTGAGCGGTGACGATGTCGGTGGCGCCCGGCGTGCGGCGGTCGGCACGTTCGGGACGCTCTGGATCGGCGGCGGCCTGCTGGGGCTGGTGCTCCTGGAGGCGCGAACGGCGGTCGCGGTGTGTGTCGCGGTCGCGTTCGCCGACGTGGCGGCATGGTGCGGTGGTCGCGGGCTCCGTCGGATCCCGCTCTTCGCTCGGCCCCTCTCGCGCTTGTCGCCGGCGAAGACCTGGGGCGGTGTGGTGGGTGCGGCCGTCGGAGGCATCGCGGTGCTCGCCGTGCTCGACGCCCTGACGGTCGGGCTGGCGCTGGCCGTCGTCGTCGGAGGCGTCCTGGGCGATCTGCTGGAGTCGATGGTCAAGCGGGCCGCCGGACGCAAGGACGCCGGCGACTGGCTGCCCGGATTCGGCGGGCTGCTGGACCGGATCGACTCTCTGCTCGTCGCGCTGCCCCTGGCGACCCTGGCCGTGGCGGTGGGCGTATGAGCGCGCCGCTGCTCACCCGCGCCGGCGGGCGCCCGGCGACGGTCGCGCCGTGGATCGGACAGGTCGGCGGCGTCGTCCTGCTGGCGGGCGTGCTGGTCTCGGCGCTGCGCCGGCTCGTCTGGCGTGCGGCGCTCGTCCTGACGGGAGGGTTCCGGGTGGACGGGCGGCTGCCCGAGGGTGCCTGCGTGGTGGTCGCGAACCACTCCTCCCATGCGGACACCGCGGCCGTCCTCGCAGCCATCGACGCGGCCCACCGTCCGCGCGTCGCCGCGGCCGCCGACTACTGGTTCGCCCGGCCGGCCCGCCGAGCGGTGTGCCGGGAGCTGGCGGCCGGGTTCCCGGTGCGTC
Organism: Jiangellaceae bacterium; assembly: GCA_036566745.1. Taxonomy (GTDB): domain Bacteria; phylum Actinomycetota; class Actinomycetes; order Jiangellales; family Jiangellaceae; genus DATCVR01. The sequence continues at coordinate 7,699 of DATCVR010000262.1, forward strand.
GCGGAGGTGGCGGGAGCGACGACCTCGCGGCCGCCGGGACCTTGCTGGCCGAGGGACGGGCGGTGGTCGTCTTCCCGGAGGGGACGCGGAGCAGGCACGGCGAGATCGGCCGGTTCCACACCGGCGCCGCTCGTCTGGCGTCGTCGGCCGGTGTACCCATCGTGCCGGTGTCGATCGCCGGTACCGGCGCGCTGCTACCGGCGCACGGCCGGATCCGTCGCTCGCCGGTCCGCGTCCGGATCGGTGCACCGGTGCTGGTGACCGATCCTCGCGCCGACAGCGACCGTGCACGGGACCGGATCGTCGCCGGGCTGCGCGAGGTGGAGGCGCAGGGGGCGAACCGCGACCGCCGTCCGCTCGTCTGCCGTCCGCTCGTCCGGGATCGCGTCGCGCGGGCGGTCCGCGGCTGGCGCGGCGTGGCTCTCGTGGGCGGCTGGGCGTTCGCCGAGGCGATCTCCTGGCCGCTGTTGCCGGAGGTGGTGCTGTTCGTGGTCCTGCTCGCGGCTCCCCGGCGGTGGATCTCGCTGGTCCCGGTCGCCGTCGTGTCCGGCGTGGTGGGTGGCCTGGTCGGATGGCTGCTGGCAGGGACGCACGGGCCGGCCCCGCAGCCCCTGGTCACCGATGCCATGCGCGAGACCGTTGTCCTCCAGACCGAGCGGGACGGAGCCGCTGCTGTCCGGAACCAGCCGCTGTCGGGCATCCCGTACAAGGTGTACGTGGCCCACGCCGGGGAGGCCGGAGTCGATCCGGTGTGGTTCGGCGTCGAGTCCCTGGCCGCGCGCGGAGCCCGCATCGGGGTGCTGGGTGTGGCGTTCGCCGGGCTCGGGGTGCTCGTCGGGCGGCGTCAGCGAGCGTACCCGTGGATCGTGCTCGCGGCCGGTGTGACGTTCACGGTCGGACTCGCGGTCGTCGTCTCGGCGTGGGAGCCGGCGACGTTCGTGTGAGCCTGGCCACGACCGGCCGGGCGGAGTGGTGCGGACCGCATCGGACCGGCTACGGTTGCGGCAGCGAAGGGGAGTAGCCCCCAATGTCGCGGTCGACACACTGATCCTCTCTGAGGGTCCGGCCGCGCGGCCTCTACTCGAGGCGGGCGAGACCTTCGACCAAGGCAGCGATGCCGGGTCGA
>DATCVR010000263.1:0-10282 GCA_036566745.1 Jiangellaceae bacterium
CTGATATACGTGGGCGATACTGGGATCGAACCAGTGACCTCTTCGGTGTGAACGAAGCGCTCTCCCGCTGAGCTAATCGCCCGGGTGCGGCCAAAACCATACCGCATCGAGGCGCCGCCGATCGAATCCGGAGCCGTCGGCCGCGGCCGACGTGAGCTTCGCCACGTTCGCCGATTCGTGCGTCATCACGTGAACTCCCCCACGTTCAGCATGACGTGATGCCCAAGTGGGCATAACACCGGGCGGCGCGCTACCGCGGGCCGTGTCTCATGCGTCGCATCACGGCGACGACGTGCACCAACGAAGGACGGCCATGGACGCTCAGAGGGTCTCGTTCCCGCTCACCTTGCTGCTGTTGAGCTCCAGCGGCAACGTGCTGCCGCTGGAAGCCGAACTGCAGTACTCCTCGACCGACCCGCTGGCGGTCGTCGCGCTGTTCGACACCGGCGAGGTCGCACCGATCCGCTGGGTTTTCGCCCGCGACCTTCTGATCGGCGGGCTCGAGCGCCGCATCGGCGACGGCGACGTGGCCGTGTACCCCGCCACCGGCGTCGACGGCGACCAGGCGGTCCGCATCAGGCTGCGCTCCCCCGACGGCGACGCCCTGCTCGAAGCCGGGGCCGACTCGATCTCGCAATTCCTCGCCCAGACGTGGAGACTGGTGGTTCCAGGGGCGGAAGGCCGACTGCTCGACATCGACTCCGTTCTCGGTGCCTTGCTCGACCGAGGCTGAGCTGAACTGGCTGTTGTCTGCCGGCGGCCGGTGGGTCTACCGTCACCCCACCTGGAATCAGCCAACCCGAGGTGCCTCTGTGACCTTCAGCCACGATGTCGAACACTCCCTCGGCCTCGTCGTCGACCTGGTGAACACCGATCCGACCAGCGCCGGGAGTGAGCTCCTCCCCGATCAGGAAGCCCTGCGCTTGTTCGTCGACGAACAACAGGTCAGTGACGTCGGAGCGATCACGAAGTCCGATCTCCAGGCGGTCCGGGCGCTTCGTCCGCGCTTCCGCGAGCTGTTCGACGCCAGCGACACCACCACTGCGGCGACCTTGGTCAACTCGCTGCTCAAGGGCGCCCGGCTGTGCCCGAGCCTGACGAACCACGACGGTTACGACTGGCACATGCACTACTTCGCGCCGGGGTCGTCGGTGGCTGAACACCTGCTGATCGACGGCGGGATGGCGCTGGCCTTCGTCGTGGTCGCCGGAGAGCACGCGCGCCTCCAGGTCTGCGACGCACCCGACTGCGAGCGCGTCCTCGTCGACCTCTCGCGCAACCGCTCCAAGCGCTACTGCGACAGCCGCACCTGCGGCAACCGCCTCCACGTGGCCGCCTACCGCGAGCGGCAGCGGGCGGCCGCCGGCTGAGCCACGCGCGACTGCCGGCTGAGCGATCAGCTCAGCGTCCGGCTCATCTGCATGGCGCGGGTCCGGAATCCCAGCGACTGGTAGAGCTTGATCGCCACGTCGTTGCCACCGAAGACGTTGAGGCCCAGGCTGGTGCATCCCAGCTCGCGGGCCTTCTCGAGCGCGGCCTGCATGAGCCCCCGCCCGTGCCCACGGCCCCGCGCGGCCTCGTCGACCTCGATGTCGAAGATCCACGCCTGGCCGGGGACGGCCGGCGGCTTGGCCTCCTGGGCCAGCCAGAGGCGGCCCACGGGCGTGCCGTCGACCTCGCCGACCATCAGGTGGTGGCCATCAGCAGGGCCGCCGTCGGGCCACAGCTCGGCCAGGCTGGTGCGGGCCCGCTCGGCGGCGTCGGCCTCGCTGTACCCGCCGAGGTCGACCTGCTGGCGGACATAGCCCGTTTCCAGCTGAGTGCGATAGTCAGCCATCTCTTCTGCCGTCATGGCGCGAAGCGAGAGACCGGTCACGGTTCGGGATCCTCCAGGCTGCGGCGGGCGAAGATTTCGGCGACCCGCATGGTGACAGATCCGGGCGCCGCGAGTACGCGACGCCCGTCGGGGTGACGATCGGGACGGTGGACCGTGTGGACGGCCTGGATGTCGCGCGTCGTGGAGACCAGGAAGATCTCGTCGGCCTCGTCGAGGACCCCGATGGGCAGCTCGGCCTCCTCGGCCTCGGTCCATTCGAGCACCAGCGCGCGGGTGACCCCGGCCAGGCAGCCGCTGCTCAACGACGGCGTCAGCAGCCGCTCGCCGAGCACGACGAAGACGTTGCTGCCGGTGCCCTCGCTGAGCCGCCCCTGGGTGTCGGCGAACAGAGCCTCGCTCGCGCCCAGCTCGTGGGCCCGGGCCAGCGCGACGACGTTCTCGCCGTAGGACGTGGCCTTGATCCCCGCCAGGGCGCCACGCTCGTTGCGCGGCCAGGGCACGACGGCGACCGAGGTGGTGGCCGTCGGCAGGTCGTACGGCGCGATGGCCACGACCAGCGTGGGTCCGGCGTCGCCGCGGCCCGAACCCATCGGCGCGACGCCCGAAGTGTACGTGATGCGCAGACGGTGATGGCCACGCTCGACCTGCCCGACCACCGCGGCGCAGGCCTTCGACACCTCGGTGAGATCCGGCGCCGGCAGCCCGAGGCCGGCTGCGGAACGCTCCAGCCGGGCCAGGTGGCGCCGCAACGCGAACGGCACGCCGTGGACGACCTTCACGGTCTCGAAGACACCGTCGCCGACGGTGAGACCGTGATCGAACACGCTCACGGTCGCGTCGGATGCGGCGACGAGATCGCCGTCGAGCCAGATCAGCACGACGCCAAGCCTACGAGACGCTCGGCCTTGAGCTCCGTCTCGTCCCATTCGCGCTGAGGGTCGGACCCCCAGGTGATCCCGGCTCCGGTGCCGAAGTGGAGTCGGCCCGAGTCGACCCAGAACGTCCGGATTCCCACCGCGAGCTCGGCCTCGCCGGTGTCGGCATCCGCCCAGCCGATGGCGCCGCAGTACGGGCCGCGCGGAGCCGTCTCCAGCTCCGCGATCACGTCGAGCGCGCTCGACTTCGGCGCTCCGGTCACCGATCCGGGCGGGAACGTCGCGGCCAGGACGTCCGCCCAGCCGGCGCCGTCGGCCAGCCGACCGGTGACCGTCGACACGAGGTGGACCAGGCCGGGATGCGCCTCGACCTCGAGCAACCCGGCCACGGCGATGCTGCCGGGCTCGCAGACGCGGGACAGGTCGTTGCGGACCAGGTCGACGATCATGACGTTCTCGGCGGCGTCCTTCTCGGTGAGGTCCGCCGCGGTGCGCCCGGTCCCCTTGATCGGCGAGGACGCGAGCTCACGGCCGCGCCGGCGTAGGAAGAGCTCGGGCGACGCCGTGACGACGTCGACCCCCGGAACCTGGACGATGCCCGCGAACGGGGCGTGGTGCCGCTCGGCGAGCCGGGCCGCGAGCGGCAGGAGATCCGGTGGGCCGGAGTCCGGCAGCGGCGCGCTCATCACCCGGCAGACGTTGGCCTGGTAGACGGTTCCAGCGGCGATGTGCTGGCGGACCGCCTCGACGGCGGCGAGGTAGGCGTCCCGGTCCAACGAGGTGGTCCAGTCGTCCCGACGCGGCCCGCGCCAATGCCCGGCCTCGGGCAGCGGCGCCTCGGCCCAGGTCTGGAACCGGGCACAGATCAGCTCGCCCTCGAAGGTCATGACCACCGCCCACCGCCCCTCCCCGTCGAGGACGGCAGGGTCGTCGGAGATCTCGACGAGGCCCGTCGCGAGCCGTCCACCGAGGTGAGCGAAGGGGATGATCGTTGCGATAGGCCGCGCCACGACCGGCGACGCTACCTGGGTTTGGAGACCACGGCGCGCATGGGCTAATGTTCTTTGCGCACCCCGGTTCACGCCGAGGAGCACATGCGGACGTAGCGCAGTTGGTAGCGCATCACCTTGCCAAGGTGAGGGTCGCGGGTTCGAGTCCCGTCGTCCGCTCGGAGCGAGGCCCACCGGCCTCGACACTCGGTGGAGTGGCCGAGAGGCGAGGCAACGGCCTGCAAAGCCGTCTACACGGGTTCAAATCCCGTCTCCACCTCGCAATGCACGACGAGCACGGGCGATTAGCTCAGCGGGAGAGCGCTTCCCTGACACGGAAGAGGTCACTGGTTCAATCCCAGTATCGCCCACCACATCACAGCAGGTCAGAGGCCGGTTCCCAGCTTTCGGGAACCGGCCTCTGACGTTGCATGTGGTCGCTGGGAGCGACAGTGGGAGCCTATGCGTCTGGCTTAGCCCTCCTCAGTCCCAAGATCGTGTCCATCACCTCCGCGCCCTCGGTGAGCACCGGCCGTAGCTGAAACCGGTACACGGTCTCGGTCACCAGCGTGCTCCGGTGCCCGACGAGCCGCGAGATGTCCTCGATAGGCACACCGGCGTCTGACAGCAGCGAGACGAAGCTGTGGCGGAGTTCGCGGGGCGTCCACGCCTTCTCGTTCAGCCCGGCCGCCCTAGCCACGTCACGGAACGCTCGCCGCACGTTGGCTGCGTCGAGAGGCGTATTCGCTGCTGTGCCGAACACCAGGTCTTGGTCCGACCAGTCCTTGCCCGCCTTCCTACGCTTCTCCTGCTGTGCCTCCCGGTGAGCGATTAGCGCGTCGGCACACCGCGCAGGGAGCTTGAGCGTTCGGCGCGACTTCTTGGTCTTGGTGTCTCCCCCGGCCCGCACTGACCTCCACACGGCGATGTATGGGGGTTCGCTCTCCAGACTGACGTGATCCCACGTCAACGGCCGTAGCTCCTCCGTACGCGCTCCCGTCAGCAGCGCAACGACCACGTAGGTCCCCATCACGGTCGTGTTGTCGTCGGCGGCCACGAGCAACGCTTCGGCCTGAGCGAGAGTCAGTGATTTCGATGGCCTCCCCGGTCGCCCTTTGGGGGCGCTGCACAGCAGCGCGACGTTCCGTTTCACCTTGTCCCGGGCCTGTGCCCGATTGATGGATCTCCGGAGGATCGACAGCAGCCGCTTCAACGTCTCCGACCCGAGTTCCGTCGTCTTGCTGGCGAGCCATTCGTCTACCTCGTCTGCTGTGAGGTCGCGGAGCTTGCGTTTGCCAAGGGCCGGGACGATGTGGCGCTCCGCGAGGATCGTTCGGTTCTCCACGGTGCTCGGGTCTCGGTCCGTCATGCCGTACGTCAGCCACTCCCGAACAGCCATCTCCACGGTGTAGCTGTAGGGCGCGAGAGCCAGGCCGTCGTCCACGTCACGCAGCTTGTCCCGGAGCCAGGCTTTCGCCTTGGTCTTGGTCTGGAACGACGCCTTGGCCCGACGTCGCTTCCCGGCAGGCGTGTACCCGAGGTCGACCGTGGCAACCCACCGTTGGCGTTCTTCGACCCAGAACACGGCCCCCTCGCCTCGACTACGCCGCTTCGCCATTGCGCTCCTCCCCTGCCTCGCGGGTCAACAGGTCGACGTACTCGGTGATCGCCTTCGCCGGTACGAGTCGGCTGCGGCCTTCGGTCACGGTGCGCAGGCGTCCCGCGCGGATGAGTTCGTAGAGCTGGCTGCGGCTGAGGTTGAGCAGGACGACGACCTCGGCAACCTTGTACAGCGCTCGGGGCGGTGGCTCCGTTCGCATCTGGCGCACGTCGAGGACGGTCATTGGTGTCGGTCTCCTTCGCTCGGGTTGGGCTGGCTGTGGTGCCGCACAGAAATCACAGAAAGCGCAGAAATCAGGGGCGACGGGCGGGCGTGCGGAGCCGGTGCGCGGCGGGGTTGACGTCGTAGATGACGGTCGGGCGGCCTCGTCCCCGGTTGGGGTCGGCGGGTCGTGGTGCGATGTATCCGTGGTCGGCAAGGAGGTCGAGGGCGGGTTCGAGGTCGGCGACCTTTTGGACGCGTGAGCGCACGGCGATGTGGGCTTGGCGCTGCGTGAAGTCGGTGTGGTGCTGTCGCAGAATCCAGCTCAGGACGTGCTGAGCGTCTTCTCGGGTGGGGTCGGCGTTGCCCATGAGGTCGAACGCAGCTAGGGCGTGGTCGAGGTAGTAGCGCCCGATCTGTTCGGCGGCGCGCATGGTGTCGCCGGTGATGGGTGTGGCGTAGCCGGTGCGGAGGTTGTCGGCCACATGCAGGAGGGCGGCGATGCGGGCGACGTGCCCGGCCCACTTGTTGGCCCAGTCGGCGACAGCGGCGAGTTGGCCGGCATCGGGGTCAAGGTGGGGTTCGATCCAGGCGCGGAGGTCGGTGAGAACGTCGCGGGCGTCGTCGGTGACGGTGAGTGTGCGGGGTTCGTCCTCAGCGAGGGTCAGGACGAGGGCCTTGAGTTCGTCGGCGTAGGTCCGCTCGACGGTCTCGGGTACCGGGTCGGGGTCGATCTTGCGCCGCCCGATGGTGTTTTCCGGCAGGGAGTAGAGGATGCGTCCGAGGACACCTCTGTCGCGGAAGCCTGGTTGTTGCGCCAGTCCGGCCAGGACGGCGGACTGGGCGGTGATCCCCAGGGTGAGGGCGGGGCGGTCGATGCATTCGGGGTCGCGTCCTTTCCGGTCGACTTGCAGGCGGTCCCCGCCGTGCCCCTTGAGGAACACCCCGAGGTTGGCGGTGGCGGCGTAGCGGGTGCCGGTCAGGGTGGCGAACGCATCTCCCTCGGCGGAGAGGACCGCCAGGCGTCCGCCCTGTCGAGCGAGCAGCGACGTGCACGACTCGGGCGTGACGTCATCGGTCATCAGGCGGGGTATCTCCGGTACCGCGATCCGGGCGGCTTCCTCGGCCGCTGCGACGGCTTCTGCCTCGGCCTCCACGGCGTTTGTAGCGGTCTCGGCTTGGTGGGCAAGCTTCTCGGCGCGGGCCTGCGCGATTCGGGCAGACGTCAGCGCCTCGATCCGTTGCGGCTCGACGGCGAGCCGCAACGTCTCTTCGGCCGCCACGAGAGGCGCGGTCATCGACCGGAACACCGACGACTTGCGCGACCCTGGCGGCAACGCCACCACGGTGTAGACGTTGACCGGCTCCACCCACGATCGCGACGGCGACACCAGCACCCGACCACCGGCAGCCGTGGACAGGCACGCCAGCGCCACCGACGCGGCCAGATCCACCGGTGTCTGGGTGGCCTCGGCGATGGCGGCGACGTACTCCCCCACCCACCCCGGCAACGCATCGACCGGGAACGGACGCAGCAGCCGGTCCGCCTTCAACGGCACTGGGTCGCCCTCCCACACCGTTGCGGCGGCGTCTGGTTGGCCATGCCAAGGGTCGGCGTAGTCGGGTGGAAGCTGTTCGCGGGCGACTGTCAGACGGGCGTGGTCGCTCATGCTGCGGCCCTCTCCTCGCGTCGTTGTTGCATCTCTTGCTGGATCCGCTCGGCGCAGCGTTCCCAGTAGGCGATCCACCCTTCGGGGGTGCGCGGCATGCCGAACCCGCCCACCCGTCGCTGACGTGGGGGCAGGTCCATCCAGGCGCCGTGGACGTCTTGGGCGGCCTCGAACTGGCGGGCCAGCACGAGCTGGTCGGCTTCCTCGAGTTCTCGCCGGAGCCGTGCGGCGATGGCTTCGTCGGTTCCGTCACGGCGCCAGTTCTCCGCTGCGATGACGACGGCGGCGAACACCCGCGCGTCCCCGGTCGGCAGCGCTTCCCACTCCGGGGAGCCGTAGCGGGGGATCTGGCCACGTCGGCGGCCGAGCTCGACCAGGCGGCGGTGGAACTTGGCGGTGTTCATCCGGCCACCCCAGTGTGCTCACGCAGGAACGCCAGCAGCATCCGCCCGGCGTCGGTCGGTTCGCGGCCGGTGCCGCCGCATTCGTGGCAGTCGAAGTCGTAGGGCTCGTCGGGCTGTTCGTTGTCGAGGTCGGCTTGTTCGGGGCTGCGGTACCAGTCCTCGTCGGGGTGGACGGCTTCGAAGTCGGCTCGGGCGGTGGCGTAGGTGTGTAGCCAGCGGGTCCAGGCGTAGGAGGCGATGACTCCGGTTCCGTGGCAGTCGCCGCAGGCGACGTCGAGGACCGGAAGCGTCGGGGTGTCGAGGGTGGTGGTCATGCGGTCACCTCCGTGGTGGCCGTGTCCGTGGTGGGGTTGGTGCGGCGGGCGCGGCGCAGGTTGCGGCGCTGGTTCTCTGAGAGCCCGCCCCAGACGCCGAATCGTTCGTCGTGTTCGAGTGCCCAGTCGAGGCAGAACACCCGCACCTGGCAGGACAGGCACGTGTGCTTGGCGGTCTTGGCGTGCCCGCCCTTGGCCGGGAAATACGTCTCGGGATCGGTCTGCGCACACAGCGCCCCGTCACGCCAGTTCCGGGCGGTGTAGGGCTCGTCGATGGTGTCGAGTTCGGCGGCGATCTGGTCGAGGTCGCTGGTGCGGTCGAGTTGCTGGGTGGTCATGGTTGGCTCCTTCGGGTTAGTGGCGGATGGTGCGGGAGACGGCGAGGGCGGCGACGCCGAGGCCGAGTCCGGCGCCGCCGAGGGCGAGCGCAGCGACGGCGAGGGATTGGAGGGTGGCGATGACGAGGGGGCCGATGAGGGCGACGGCGAGGATCGCTCCGGCACCGATCCCGGCCCCGACGAGCAGCCGGGAGGTGACCGGCGAGAGCCCAGCAGCGACCGGGGCTTGTTGTTGCGGCTGGGCGAACATGACGACGGGCATCACGTGGGCGGGCGCTTGGCCGGGCTGGTGTTGCGGCACGAGCGCCGGAAGGAACCGCGCTGCTGACGCCTCGGCGGCGAACGCCGCAGCGTTCGGTTGGTAGGCGTCGGCGGGTTGGTGCACGACGCCTTGCAGCGGGGTGTGTGGGTCGGCGTAGCCGGTCATCTGTGCCTCCGTTTTGGGCATGGCGAAGCCGTCGCGGCGTCGCGAAAAGATGGGTTAGGTGGGGGTGACGTGGGGGGTTAGCTCGGCGGTTGGCGAGTTAGGTTTGTAACTTCGCCCAGCTCAGGGCCTATTTGGGGTCTGACCTGCGGCGAGTTAGGAAATGAGCCGAGTTACCCCACCCCGGTTCGGGGCTCGGAGACCCCCGGAAACGGCGGTGTTCGGGGGTACCGGGCCGGAGGTAACTCACTCGTCGTCGCCGAGGTCGTCGTAGTCGGCGTCGAGGTCGTCGTCGTGGTCGGTGTCGGTGGCGTGTTCGCGGCGGGTGAGGGCGTCACGGACGGCGGCCGGGTCCAGGGGCCAGCGGTTGCCGGTGGAGGGCACGGTGATCCCGTGCTCGTCCTTGAGCAGGGCGCGGAGTTGCTTGCCGGTGAGGGTCTTGTAGGGCCTCCAGGTGGGGGCGAGCTTCGCCAGCAGCGCAGGCACGTTGGCGGTCGGGACGGGGTCGTCATCGAGGACGGCGTCGAGGTCGATGAGCAGGTCGCGGGTCTCGATCTGCGCCACCGCCCGACCGCTGCCGGGAACGGCCTTGCCACGTTCGGCGATCGCGGCGAGGGAGCGTTCGATGATGGGTGTGACCTGGTCGTTCGTGCGGGCGACGTCAACGAAGTACACCTGCACGATCTCCGAACGCTGCCCGGTGAATCCCTTGACCACGGCGGTGCCGCGGTCGGTGCCGGGGATCAGCTCGGTAGCGCGGTGACCTGCGGAGTAGGCGCCCTGACCGAGCAGGGCGTCGTTGGCGGTGTGATCACCCACGGCGAAAGCGATCCCGTTGGAGCAGTTACGGGTCACATCGCGGGGCATCGATCCGTTGGTGGGCGCCTGCGTCGAGACGATCAGGTGGATGCCGCGCTTACGGCCCAGCTTGACGATCGACACGAGCAGCTTGGAGATCTCCTTGCCGAACTCCTCGTGCAGGATCGCCACGTGGGCCTCTTCGAGCAGGCAGAACAGCGGATGCAGCCCCACATCCCGGTTCGCGAGCTCGCGGGTCACGGCGGGGTGCTTGTAGCGCACCAGCAGCTCACCACGGGACTGCACCTCGGCCTGCAGGGCACGCAGGTCGAGCAGGATTTCCTCGATCTTCTCGTCCTCCGCACCCATCACGTAGCGGGAACAGCGCGGCGCGAAGGCTTCGAAGTCGTAGTTGGAGTCGGGCACCCAAATGCGCAGCTCAGCGGTCGGGTCCAGGGCAGCGCCGAGCATCTTGATACGTGCCGCTGAGGACTTGCCCTGCTCGGGCATCCCACCGCAGATGGTGTTACGCCCCATCAGCGGCGCGGTGATCGGTTCACCGCGCAGCGTCTTCCCGAACGGAACCCCCTTGAACACGTCCACCGACCCCGTTTCGAGCAGCGGATAGGTGCCCGCGCCCTCCGCGAGGGCGCCCTTGTCGGCGACCCACAGGTCCAGGATTCCGGCCTCGCTGCCGGTGGTCGGCCACACCTCCTTGGCCAGGCGGTGCAGCCCGGTCGCGAGGTCGCCACGGCGCCGGGCGACCTTCTCCGCCGTCACACCCGCAGGCAGGCGCAGCACGGCGTGGGTG
>DATCVR010000264.1:0-13035 GCA_036566745.1 Jiangellaceae bacterium
GTCCTCCAGGCGCTCCATCTTGCGGAGGGCGTTGTCCTGCTCCTGGCGGGTCCAGCGGGAGAGGTGGGGGCGGAGGTCGGTGAGGGAGTTCCACCGGTCCGGGGTGGCCAGGGCGGTGATCTGGGCGGCTATCGCGATCTCTGTGTCGGTGAAGGTGACCATCTCTGCTCCTGGCGTCTCGTCCCTTGCTGATGACTCAAGTATTGCCGCATGATGTTGCAACGTCAATAGGCAACTTGTAGTTGCAACATGATTCTTAACGTGCCTGCCGTAGACGCTTGCAACCTCGTGTGGCAACATCGGTCCATGACCGCCTACGACCAGGACACTCAGGACAAGGCCCTCGCCGAAGTCGAGCGCCTACGCGCCCATTTCGACGAGATCGACCAGAGCTTGGAGAAGGCGCGCGAGGCGCTACAAGAGGCCATCGTTCGCCACCTACGCGAACGGAACGCACCGCCCGGACGCATCGCCACAGCGAGCAAGTACGACCGCAACCACGTCGGCCGACTCGCCCGAGCGGCGGGGGTCCAGCCGCTCCGAGAGCCCAAGCCGAAGACCCGCCGCCGCAAGACCCCTCCCGCCGCCGAGTAGCCCTTCACCTCTCCCCCCTCGTGGACGGGTGGCCGGCGGACCGGACCTCACGTAGCTCTTGGAGCCGGTCGCCCTGGAGTGCTTCACCGTGGAGGCGGGCCACTGTGGTGCCGAGCACGTAGGCGATCAGGTCGAGTCGGGCACTGTCCGGCTCGGCCTCACCCGCCTCGAACGCGGCGTAGGCGGCTTCGTCGATACCGACAGCGAGAGCCATCCGGGCCTGGGAGAAGCCGATCCACTCCCGCTCCCTTCGGAGGGCGTCGAGCAGGGCGGTCACCGCGGCTTCCCCGATCTCCACGCCCGGCGCACCAGGTCAGCTGCACCCGCGATCAGGAACACGAGGATGATGGGCAGGACGTGCTCATTCCCGGTCTCGACCGCGTACGAGGCGAACCACGCTCCGACGGAGAGGCCGGCCAGGCAGAAGGCTGCCGCAAGGACGACGATCCAGGGCGAAGGCGGCCAGGCGACGGGCTTGGACCACCAGCGGCGGAAGCGGCGGATCACTCCGCCTCCCAGCGAATGATCAGTTCCTCGTCCGTGGCGACGACCTCAGCGGCGGTGTCCCACTGGGCGACGTCTTCGCCGAGCGCCTGCCGGGCCAACGCCACCAGGTCGACCAGGTCGCCCCACACGCACGGGAGCGGCAGCGTGTACTCGGTCCAGGTCTTGGTCACCTTGCGGTGTGAGACGCGGGTCATCAGGACGCCTCCCCAGGCTGCTGGAGTTCACCTGACGCGACACTCTTGAGCCAGTCACGGCCGACCTGATGGGCCTTGCGGTGAAGTTCGTCCAGGTAGCGCAACATGCCCGCCGGGTCGATGGTCCCGCCGTCGTTGACCGCCTCCATGACGTAGCCGCGAAGCTCCGCCCAGGAGGTGGCATAGTCGGGGCGCGGCGGCATCGGCACGTCCAGCCACTCGATGCGGGTTGAACCGTTGTGGCCGTGCACCTTGACGACGCCCTCGTGGCCCCGGTTCAGCCACGTCGTGATCGTTGGCTCGTTCACTGGCTCCTGGTCCAGCCAGTGCGTGACAGCCCAGCCGTCCGAGAAGACGACCCCTTCAGCGACGACGCCCGTGCCGGAGACGCCGGAGACGTCCTCGATGCGGTGCAGGCGGAAGCGGCGGATCTCGGTCATCGAGACCCCTCCCCCGCCTGCCCGGTGATCCCAGCCGCCCGGCGCTCGGCGATGGCCTCTCGGGTGGCTACTGCCGTTCGTGTCGCCATCCGCTCCGGCATGTCGCGCAGGTCGTCCGCGGTGAACGTGTCCTGGTCGTTCTCCGGCGCGGAGACCATCACCTCGGGCGGGGGCGAGCCGCCGCGCCAGCCGTGCGCCGCGCTCCGGCATATCCCGGCAGCGTCTCTCTCGGAGTATCGGCCCGCCTGCCAAACGTCGTGGTGGTAGCCGCACCTGTTCGGCTTCCACCAGGCGTCGTGCTCGTTGGACCAGACCAGCCACACCTTCACGGGCGGCTCTTGGATGTCTCGCATCGTTCGATTCCTCTCTCGAAACTTCTGCTGCTTGTCGCGTTCTTGATCGGCTAGCCGTACTAGAGTTCGATCTTGAAGCGCTGAGAGCCCCCTGAGAAGCTCTCAGCGCTACCCAGACTTACGCGGGGACCGAACCGCCCCCAAAGCCCGGGAGAACCGCCTCAGCGCCTTCGCTGCGCCTATCCACGCCCGACCCGTCCCCCGTCGGAAGCGCCGGGACCGACAGATCGAACTCGCCGTCCTCCACACCGGCCACGAACGTGCGGATCTCCGCGTCGGAGAACTCCAGCGCCTCCGGAGCCCCTTCGAGGCGCATCTCCCACCGGTCGTTGCCGACCCTGTCCAGCGTGAGCACGGACACGTCACCGCGCCTGCTGAAGGCGATCGACTCGGCGAAGTACTGCCAGTCCTCCGCTTCGACCGTCAGGACCGACCCGCCTTGCTGCTTGCCGTCCCGTACCGCCAGGCGGCCGTCCGCCAGCGGAGCCACCTCTACGCACGCTGTGGCGCCGTTGCAGTAGCTGGCCTTACGCCAGGCAGCCCTGGTGATCTCGTCGTGCACGTCACGCCTCCCCGTCGATGAACAGCTTCCGGGCCGCCTCCAGCGGAGACAGGCCCGCACACACCAGGTCCGCGAGGCGGTCCTCCACCAGATGCTCGGCGGCAGCCACGTCCGGCACCGTGTCCGCGAAGCTGGTGCTCAGCAGCGGAGACACGGCAGGGGCAGGCTCTTCCGGTGCCGGCGTCGCAGGCGGCTCCGCCTCGACGCGGACAGGCAGCGGTCCCGGCCACAGGCGGCGGTAGAACAGGCCATCGAGCCCACTCACGACGCCGTCCCGTTCAGGGCTCGGGCGACAGCCAGGCACGGCCCGTGGATGATCTCGTCTTGCGAGTTGCCCATGCCCTGCGCCTCGTGGCGCTCCGCCTCGTCGGCCGTCTCCTCCAGCCAGGAGGCGAGAGGCTCAGCGAGAAGCGGATCCATCAGCGCAATCCACTCCAGGTCCCTACCGCCGCGCTTGCGGGCATGCCTGCCGTCCGACCAGATCGGGACCGTCGCCACCGTGCAGTGCTCCCGCTCGCCCGTCTCCGGGTCGACGCCGTCCCGCCACGTCCCCTTCTCACCCTCGGGCAGCGGACCACGCACCGACGACTTGTAGCGGGTGTTCAGCGGGCGATGCCACGGGCCGGGAGTCGCGTCACCGCCACGCTTCCGCAGTCGCGCCGCAGCCTCGCGGAGTTCGCCGGCGATCGTCTTCTCGGAGGTGTCACCCATGGAGGGACACCTCCTGCGGAGTGGACCCGTTGACGAACCGGGCCAGCGCCAGCGCCGCCGTCCAGTCCATGCGGTCCACCCACTGCACGACCTGAACGCCCCGGGACTCGAACCCCTGCAATTGGGCCACCATCCGCTGGTACTGCGCTACGTGGTCGGGGAAGTCTCGCTCTTCGGCGCCTGCGACCTCCATGTCCAGGGCGATGTGGTCGAGCAGCTCGGCGGTGCACTCGTCGGCCGGGCAGTCCTTGTCGGAGCGGAGCTTGCTGGCGGCGGCGCGGAGTTCCGCCTCCACGGCAGGTGCCTCGATCTTGGCGCTCATCGGGAGAACACCTCTCCTCCGTGCTCGTCGCGGGTCGGCCACCACTCGTCGTGCATCTCCTGGCGGCACAGAGCGCACAGCTCGCCCTGGCTGGAGTCGCCGCTACAGTCCCGGCATGCCTGACAGGGCAGGGAGCTGATGTCCTGCTCGCCTTCAGTGGCCGCTTTGACGCAGACAGGGCACATGCCCTCCGGCAGGCGACCCGCCGCAATCTCATCGAGGACGTCACGCGGGATGCTGTCCGCGACCACGGCCATCCTGCGGCAACCGGTGACGGTAAGCACGCCCGGGTCGGGCAGAGCGCCGAAGAACGACGGGTAGGCGTGCCGCAGGTCCGGGTCTGCGTTCGCGTACGGGCTGTACGGGTTCGGTGTGATCTTGATTTCAGGCACCTTGGGCACCCTTCGGGTCGGGGGAAGGACGGGGGTCTCGCCGGGTCACGCCGGCGTCGCCATCTCGATCACGGGCACCGGCTGCTGCTCGCCCTCGCCGGACTCCGGGTAGCGGGCGAGGACCTGCCTAAGCGCGTTCAGCGCCGCCTCCGCCTCCTGCAGGTCTTCGTACTCGCGCGGGTCCACGATGACCGCCGCCAGGCCGGAATCGTCTGGGCGGGCGATGTAGCGGGCGGTCCTGCGGCCGTTGCGCCATCTGCCGTCGTCGTCGTCGGACAGGAACTGGTTCAGCGCCTCGCGCGCCTGGTCGTGGCCGAACACGGTGCCCGTCATGCGGAGACCTCCTTGAAACTGGATGAGACGGCAAGCCGGGTCGTCGCATGACCCAGCAGCGCCTTGAGCAGGGTGCGGTCCCGCGGCGACAACACCGCGGCGTTCCATGTGTCGCTGTCCACGGGATGCGCGGCACCGTCCGGGGCGACGAACACCAGCGCCGGCCCGTTGGCGACAGCGACGGCGACGGCGCCTTCATCGAAGCGGGCGAACGCGTCCTCGATCCGCGAGACCGTTCCCGTGTACGGCACCTGTCCGCCCTCAATGTTGCGAACGGTTCCGCGGCTCACGTCGGCGAGGTCGGCGAGTTGCTGCTGGGTCAGGCCGCGCTCGTTGCGTCTACGTCGGACCGACACGGCGTACGGCTCGGTCACGGCTAGCTCCATGGCTCCGGCTTGCAGACGCATGGACCGACGCAGTTGGGTGCGAGTTTGTGCATGCGCTGGTAGACGATGAAGCCGGTGTGCGGATCCTGTAGTTCGGCAGGCGCTTCCCAGCCCTTGCCGATCAGCGTGTGGATGAAGCCATACGGCCCGCTGAACAGCTCTTCAGGCCACAGGCTTACGTCCTCGTCGACCAGCGGGATACCGGCGGCCAGGCCCGCCACCGCTTCGGTCAGGGCTCTATTCGACAATCGCGGGCCACCGATTAGGTCGCGGGCATTGCCGACGCCGTACCAAAAGGCGTGCCCGCACACGTAGGCATCCGACCTCGCGTTTCTCGCGTACGTGAACTCACGGATGTACATGTCGCCGATGTCCTTGATGTACTGCCCCACGGCCAGCAGCTGCGGGTGCCGGGCAGCGAGTTCACACCACTGCGGCAGCGCGCTGGCGATCAGACGTCCATGGTGGTCGTGGATGTCGCCGCGCGGGTTCCGGACCGCCGCTGCGGCCTCGTTGTGGGCGACGTTCCATAGCGGGCGCTCTTCGCGGATCGCCTTCCGTTCGGCGGCTAAGACCGCCGCCCGCGTCGGTAGCTTCTCGATTCGGATGTTGACGACCTGGGTCCACCACTCCTTGTCGCCGCGGTGCTGCTTGAAGCGGGTGCCAGGGTCGGCGGTGATCCCGACGTAGAGCAGAACGCCGGCCTCGTCGTAGAAGCGGTAGAGCGCGTGTGGCACGTCGGTCACAGCTCACACCCCCGCCCTGCGACGGTCCGCACCCTGAAGCACGACCCGCTCGGCCATCTCGATCAGGCGGGACGCGACTCGTTCTCCCAGCCCGGAGGCCAACTCCCTCGGCGGCACGTTCGACGTGAAGAGCGTGGGCAAGACCCGCTCGTAGCGCCAGTTGACCAGCCGATAGTTGACCTCCTCGACCCACTCCGAGGTCTTCGCGGCACCCAAGTCGTCGACCAGCAGCAGCGACGCGTCAGCCACCGCCCGGAACTCGCTCTCGGAGTCAACGCCGTGCCGGGGACGCAGTTTGGCGTACAGGTCGGCGGCGGCGATGGCCTTCCATGCGCAGCGCACCCCGGTCTGCGACAGCAGCCGCAGGACGCCGAACGCCTGGTGGGTCTTGCCGACGCCGGTCGGCCCGAGGATGAGCAGGGATGGCCCGGTCTTCACCGAGCACTGCACGTGCATCACGGACTCGGTGACGGCGCGGTCGAGGATCCGTCGCAACCAGTCGACCACGGCGGGATCGTCGGCCACGGCGTCGGCGTACCGGGCCGGTATGTGCTTGTCGGCGTACTCGCCGGCGTGACGGAGAACCTCCTGGCGAAGGTACGGGTCGTCGTCGGGCTGCGGCAGGTCCTTGAGCGGGTCGACGACGATGCCGCGCCGGTCGATCACGTCGTCGATGGCGAGCTTGAGCGGGGTGGGTTCGGTCATGGTTACAGGTCCTCGAAGTAGACGGACTGGTCGTTGGGGTTGCGGTAGGGCGTGTGGCTGCCCGTGCCAGTGGGGCGGAGTTGGCGGACGTTGCTCTGCCGCTCCTTGTGCCAGCCCTGCTGGCGGATCATCCATTGCTTCCAGGTGCGGACCCAGCCGGGGCGCTTCACGGGCTTTTCGCCGTCTTCGGGTGTGAAGCGGGCGATGAACGCGACGGTCTGGGTTTCGATGTCGACGAGGGGGCACGTCTCCTGAGCCCAGGCGATCATGGCGGCGTCGGGGGTGAAGTCGGGCGGGAGCGGGATCTTCGGCGTCGGCGCCGGCTTGGCTCGCGGTTTCCGCTTCGCTTGCGAAGCGGCCTCTCCTATGAAGAAGTTCTCTTCTTCGGTGTCGGAGGGAAGGTCAACGTCTTCCCCCTTAGAACCCTCTACCTTGGCGCCTCGGCTATCCGGACCCTTTTTCGGGTCATTCGGTCCGCCTACCCGGACCTCATCGCCCTCCAAAGCGTCCTGCAGTCCGGACCCAAACATTGTTTCGGTCCGGATAGCCGGACCCTTCTCGTCCGGCAAAGCGTCCTGTGGATCGGACCCAAAGTGTTCACTTTCGGTCCGGATAGCCGGACCCTTTCCATCCTCTGAAAGGTCCGTACAGACGGACCCTTTGACAGCCGCGGCATACACGGCCGTGTTGCCCTTCTTGCCGGCCGACACCCGAACCAGGAAGCCCATGTCCACCGCCGCCGTGATCCTCTCGGAGACACGCGCCTTGCCCCTGCCGATGCGCACCGCAAGCTCCTCGCGCGGCACCGACACGAGCCCGGACGGATCCATCTCCTCGATCCCCAGGGCAAGCAACATCACCTTCACTGACTCCGTGATCTGGGCGGTACGCAGGACCTCACGCAGCCAGTGAGCGCGGTACGTACCGTCGCTCAGGCCGTTGAGGAGTTGATCGTTCACGTAGGGCGGCTCTCTCTTGTGGGGTTGCGCTCGGGGATGGGACTACGAGAGATGCGCCGGTCTTCGGGGTGTCGCCACTTCAGTCCCCCTGGTCAATCAGATGTTCAGTCGGTGATGGTCAAGCCGATGGGGCCGAACTGGTTGGCCAGCCATGCCCACGTACGGCTGCGGGCTCGGCCGTCCCGGGCCCTCCAGCCCATCCAGGTGTGCCGCCAGGTCCGACCGTGCGGGTCGCGTACCTGCGCGGTCAGAGCAGGCTCGGGCGGCAGATCGAGCGTGACTCCCAGCGCATGGGCCTGACGGACGTACCACGGCCTGTACAGGTACTCCTGGTGCCCGTCCGGCGGGACGACGCCCCACCCCGGCTTGTCAGCGATCAAGCTGTTGCAGCGATGGCACAGCAGGCCGCGCACGGCCCAGATGCCGATCGCGTTGTCGTGATCGATGAATAGCTTCCCCGCGGTGTTGCCCTGCGGCGCGGAGCCGCAAATCTCGCAGACCTGCCCCGTCTCCTCGATCATCCGCTCATAGGTGTCGCAGCTCAGGCCGTAGTAGCGATGGCGACAGTTGGCGTGCCCGGGCAGCGTCCGCCTCATGGACCCCTCCTGCATCGTGAATGACGACATCACATCATGATGCCACATCACGATGACTTGTGATGATCTGATATCGTGATCCCGCCATGCGACTATGGAGGTATGGACGTGCGCGCTGAGATCACCGCTGAAGCCGCGGCGTACCGCCGCGCCGACGCCGAGCGGGAAGAGCACCGGCGCAAGCTGGCCGAGCTTTTCCGACGCGCTCGGGGCGAGAAGATCGGGCCGGCCGAGATCGCCCGGCTGACCGATCACCTGTACACCAAGGAGCACATCTCGCGGATCGCTCCGCCGGAGTCCTCCGACTCCTGACCCGTCTCGGAGAGCCGCCCAGGCTGGGGTGATCACGACGCCTCCCTGCTTGCGGCGCGGCCACGCTGGACGCGGTCCCACCGCCGGATCCGGTCGCGCTCCTGCTTCGACATGCCGGCCTGGTAGCCGAGGTCGTTGCGGCGCAGCGCGTCGAACGTGCACGCGATCAGCACAGGGCAGCCTTGACAGATGCGCGTCAGGGATCGTGCGGGGCGCCCGTTGTCCTGGAAGAACAGGTCAGGGTTGACGTCCTTGCACGCCGACTGCTGGCGCCAGCCGATCACCGCTCCTCCTCGATCGGGACGAGCGCCAACCTGAGCCCGTACACAGCCGCCCAGGCGTCGATGTTGGCCAGGCTGGCGGGCTCGGATCGGCCCCACTCCCACGACGACAGCGCTTCGGTGGAGACGTGGATCCGGCCGGCGACCTGAGGGCGGGTCAGCCTGGCCTTCTTGCGCTCCTCGTGGAGTCGCAGGGCGAGCGGGTGCGGCGGCTTCTTCATGCCGTCGCCCCCGCAACGGCAGACACGCCAGCCATGGAGGCCCGCCGCATCCGCCGACGTCGCTCGCTCGCCCGTTCGTCCTCATTTAGCCCGCCGTACGTGCCGTACTTCTCGGGCGAGGACAGCGCGAAGTCGAGGCACTCGTTGCGGACAGGGCACTGGGCGCAGATCGCCTTGGCCTTCCGCTCGCGGCGGTCCCTCTCAGGCTGGCGTTCGCCATCGGGGCCGAAGAACAGGATCAGGTCTTCTCCGTGGCAAGCGGCATCGTCCTGCCACGCCCAGCTCGGGCGCGGCTGGTTGAGTGGCCCACGGCTGGTCGCCATCACGCCGCCTCCCGGCCCAGATACAGGTCTTCGGCCAGGTCCGCCGAGAAGCGCAACCCGACGCTGAGGACAGTCCGCACGTAGGCGGGGTCGCCGAGCTGCCTCCTGAGGGCCATCACCGCCACCCGGACCGCGCTGACGGACACGCGCCGCTTCGGCGACACCGCGGCGGCGAGGCTGCCCCACGACAGCACCACGCCAGGCTGGGCGACCAGAGCCGCCAGCAGCCGCCACTGCGTCGGCGTCAGCACCAGCAGCCGCTCTCCCGCCCACGCCTGCCGGGTGTACGGGTCTACCCGGACAAGGTCAGCCACGGCTCTCCTCCTCTTCGTTGCTGGGCGTCTCCAGAAGGGCCGCTACCGCCTCACATGCGGCTGCGGCCACCAGGTGTGGGGCGGAGTGGATACGGCCCGCCTCCGTGTGGCAGGAAGCCATCAGGGCGGCTGTGAGTTCGTCTTCGACGGACGGCATCGAGCGGAGCAGAGCGGCCCTCGCTCGAAGGTCAGCCGCGGCGCGGTCCAGGACGTGCTGCTCGTGACTGGCGAACTCGCGGGCCACGATCTCGGCGACGTCGAACACGTCTGCCGGCAGAGTCAGGTCAGGAGCCATCGGAGACCTCCGAGAACAGGTCGTCCATGGACAGCCGCTTGACGATCTCTTCGGCGTACGGCTCGTGCTTCTCGATGCCGATAGCGCGGCGGCCGAGAAGCCGGGCGGCGAGTAGCGTGGAGCCGGAGCCCGCGAATGGGTCCAGCACCAGACCGTCCGGCGGTGTGCACTCGCGGACGAGGGCCTCGACGACGGCCAGCGGCTTCTCATCCGGGTGCCGCTTCTGGAACCGCACCGACGGGGCTTCGATCAGGTAGGTGACGGAACGGGGCTGCCGGGTGCCGTCGTCCTGCCAGGCGTTCTCTCGGCCGCTGCGCTGGTGCTCGGCGGCACGAGACTGCTTGCGGACGGTGCCCTTGTTGGCGTCGACGCGTTCCCGCTCCCACTCGTGGTGCAGGTCCGACCAGCGGCCCCGGTACCAGTGGTAGGCCCACTCGTGCAGCTTCACCAGCCGGTCACGCGAGGTCGGGCCGGAGCCGTTGCGCTTCACCCACAGCGCCTCCTGGGCGAACTTCCACGCCTTGAAGTCGTCGCGGCGGTCCATGAACATGCGGGCCGACCCGAAGCACCACAGCGACGCCGACTTCGGCAGGACGGTCGACACGTCGCGCGGCAGGCTGGACACCTCGTAGCGGGTGACGCGAACCTCAGGCGCCGGGCCGGCGCCGAAGCCGCGGCGCGCGGAGCAGTCCGAGTAGTGGTCCAGCAGGACCTGCTGGCAGCAGGAGCGGATCATGCGGCAACCTCCTGGCTGGCGCGCTCCAGCAGCAGACGCAACGCGTAAGCGGCTTGCTGCCTGACGACGCCGTTCCCCAAAGCCTTTAGGCGGGCGTTGCGGAGCCCCGCGGCGGTCATGCCTTCCGGGGCCGGCACTGCACACACGTGGCCCTCGGGAAGGCCCATCACCCATTCGACGAAAGGGGCCGCAAGGCGTCCTCGATCGTCAACTGGGCGGGGTGCGGGTCGTCCGAGGATGTGCTCCCACCGTCGGATGGCGGGCCCGTAAACGCCCCACTGGTGGCCAGAGACTCCAGCGACGGCCTCACCGCCGCACCTGGGCTCGGGGACTGGTTGTTGCCGTACGGGGTCGCTGTGGGGGTCGGCAACAGCACCTGTGACAGGGGCGGGCGGAAACCCTCGCTCGCTCGCCGGCCGGGTGTTCCCGTGTCGCTCGCCCGCGGGGTAGGCAGGAGACTGATCGCCGTCCTCAAGTCGGGCCCGCCCGCCCCGTGGTTGCCGGCCCCGTTCGTGTCGCTCGCCCGCGGGGTCGATCCCATCTGGGCGACCGCCGACGGCAGCATCAGGTCCCCCGAGCTTCCGCGCTGGTTCGGTCCGCCCTTGTCCCCGTCCGAAGCTCTCGGCGTCGGCGGTAAGCCAGGCGAGGATGATGATCCGGTACCGGCGGTGGGGGGCGCCGACGTCGGACGCTGCGACGCGACACCATTCCGCGTCATACCCGCGGTCGGCCAGGTCTCCGAGTACACAGCCGAGAGCCCGAAGAGCGTCGTCCCCGGCAGCCTCCACGTCCGCGTCCGTGGCTCCCACACCGCGATCGGCTCTGGCACTGAGCAGTCCTTCCACATTCTCGATCACAACCAGGTCGGGGCGGAGCTCCTCGATAGCGCGGGCGCAGTGGAACCACACGCCGGAGCGGGTGCCCTCGGCGATGCCGGCCCGCTGACCGGCGGAGGACACGTCCGTGCAGGGGAAGCCCATGGCGAGCACGTTCGGCCGCTCCACCGTGGACCAATCCACTTTGGTGATGTCGCCGTGGTTGGGGACGTCCGGCCAGTGGTGGGCCAGGATGCGGGCGGCGTACTGCCACTTGTCGGGCTTGCCGTTCTTGTCGGGCGGCTCCCACTGGCAGTGCCAGACGAAGGTGCCTCCCAGCACCTCCTGCACGGCCATCTCCAGGGCGCCTGTGCCGGAGCAGAGGCCCGCGATGCGCGTCTCAGGCATCGTCGCTCTCCTCGAACACGTCTCGGGCGTCCTCGACGCGGTCCTGCGCGACCAGTAGCCGGCGCCGGGCGTGGAGCGGGATCTCCAGCAGGGTGGCGGCAGACCAGCCGACGAAGCCGAGCCAGAAGCGGATGGCGTTCACCGGCGGTCCTCCCGCGTCTCCCAGAAGTCGGCGAGGGCGTCAGCCTCAGCGCTGAGGGCGTCCCTCAGGGTCCGCCCCTCCTGCTCCGTACAGTCCAGGGCGGGGTTGTAGGAGGGGTCTGCCATCTCCTCCACGGAGGGGCGCCGGGGACGGCGTGAGGGCCGGGCTCGGCGGGAGCGGGAGGACATCTCCCACACTCCGCACGTCACGATCACGAGCAGCAGGAGGGCCACGACCGGCAGCAGCCAGCCTCCGGTGAGAGCGTTGAGGACGAGGATCACCGTGGTCAGGTCCTCGAAGGTGTCGATCACGCGGCACCGCCCATCCCGGCCCGGGTGCCCGCCAGCGGGTTCGGCTCGCACACCTGCTTGGCGATCTCGGCGATCTGGTCGGCGGGGACGGCGTACTCGGCCAGCCACGCTTCCAGGTCGGCCGCCATCTCCTCGCCGTCGTTGAGCGTCTGCCACAATTCGGCGGCGAGACGGTCACCGGCGTTGCCTGCGATCTCGTAGAACAGGTAGGCGAGACGGTAGGCGTCGCCCATCTCGCGGTGTGCCCGGCCTCTCATGTCCGGGTCGTCGTGGTGGAGGGCGATGTGTCCCCACAGGGCGGCCTTCGCCGCGTAGTGGGCTGCCATCGCCTCGCCGGTCGCTTCGGCGACTGTCTTCGGGTACGGGGCTATCTGGTCGAGGGCGTGAATCACAGCTCGCCCCCGTCTGCGAGGCGGTCGATCTCGGCGTCCCGCTCCTGCTCGGCGAGGTCGGCCCTCAGCTTGTGCAGGTGATCCGCGAGACGGTCCGGATCGCGGAGCAGGGCGCTCAGTTCGGCCACCTGCGTGCGGTGCCGGAGCGCGTCACTCTCGGCCGCCATGCACGCATCGGTGATCTCGGCGATCATGCGGGCCTGGTGGTGGGCCGTCTCGGTGAGGCTGTCGAACGCGGCGAGGAGGTCCTTGCGGGCCTTCTCCAGCGCCCACACGTCCGGGTTGTACGGGGCGTCAGCGGAGCAGGAGTCCACGTTCAGGTCGCGGATCTCTGCGAGGCGCTCGGCGGTGAGCGGGGTGTTCTGGTCGATGGTCACGGCCTGGCCTCCCAGTTGCAGGACAGGGCGCCCTCGCGCTGCCCGGCCACGTAGATGCAGGTGACCGGCCGGCCGTCCACGGTCAGGTGAACGACCTCGGCCGCCTCTCGCAGGTGATGCGAGGCGGGGCTGGGGACGACAGGACCGGAGGGAGCCGGGCCGCTGAAAGCGATGGCCGCGCACGAAGCCGCCGAAGCGAACACGGCGATCAGGCCGCCAATCACCAGCAGCCCGGAACTGCCGAGCCTGCGGTCCTTCCAAGAGGTGCGGGCGGTCACCGGGCACGCTCCTGCTCTGCCTGAGCGGCC
>DATCVR010000265.1:0-21037 GCA_036566745.1 Jiangellaceae bacterium
GCTCAGCGCGCCGGGGCCTCGCTGAGGTCGACGAACTGATCGGGCACGGGAGCGGCCGCGGCGGCGGCACCGGGAACGGTGGGCTTGGGCCGACGGGGTTCGCGGACACCCGCTCCGCCGTCGGTGCCACCGAGCCCGGGCGGACCCGGCGATCGCGGCGGTGCCGCAGGGCCGTCGCCCGGCGTGGATCCTGGCCGTGGGCCGTCGCCGGACGAGCGGCGGACGATGTCCTCGGCCTCCGGCCAGGGCCGCGGACGCGAGCGGGTGCCGAAGGGGACCTTGCGGCGTCGTCGTCTGGCCATGCTCTCAGTGAACGTCGGGATGGCCGAGCGGTCAATCGGCGTTCACGCTCGGCGAAGGGGTGGCTCGCACCGGCCCAGATCAGTCGCTGTTCGCCGCTCCGCGCCCCGCGATCGCTCCGCCCGCGTGGTCGAGGGCCCACGACAACGCGAAGTCGGCGACCTCCTCCCACCCCTCCTGGGCCGGCAGGAGATGGGCGCGGTCGGGGTACTCCTTGACGTCGGTGATCGTGTTCGACGTGTAGTGCTTGGCGTTCGAGCGCTGCACGGCCGGCGGCATGAGATGGTCCTGGCCGCCGGAGATGAACAGCAGAGGCGCTCGGCCGTCATTGCCGTAGTCGACCCACGCGTCCTGGTGGCCGGGCTGCAGGTTGGCGAGCACGATGCTCCAGAGGATGCGTCCGGACGCCGGGACGGCGTAGCGCTCGTACAGCGCCCGCGACTCCTCATCGCTGAAGGTGTTCGTGAACGCGTAGTGCCACTGCTCGGGGGTGAGAGGGACGGCCTTGTGCCGGTTGGCGGGGTTCTTGAAGACCGGGAACGTGGACTTGAGCTGCGACAACGGCAGGGCCCGGACGCCCTCTGTCGGCGCCGAGTTGATCGCCAAGCCCGCGGCTCCGAACCCGTGGTCGAGAAGGAGCTGGACGAACGTCCCACCGGCGGAGTGGCCGATGAGGACGGGCGGCGAGTCCAGCTCACCGATGATCTCCTCGAGATGCTCGACGACGGCCGGCACGGTGAGCGCCTCGATCGGTGACGAGTCGGCGTTCAACGCCTCGACCTCGACCTCGAACCCGGGATAGGCCGGTGCGAGCACGCGGTAGCCCTGGTTCTCGTAGTGGTCGATCCAGTGTTCCCAGCTCCGTGGGGTCACCCAGAAGCCGTGGATCAGAACGATCGTGTCGGGCATGGCTGAATCGTTGCTCATGAGCCGTCCCCCCGGGCCTCGACGTGGCACCCACGAGATCACACGGCCGCAAATGCCGCAATAGGGATGGCCAGGTTCAACGCAGATCCGGCTGCGCGCTGTGGCGCAGCCGGATCCGGGTGGAAGGGCTCAGACGGTGTGGTCGACGGCGTAGAACGCGCGCAGCTCCTCGGCCAGCACGTCGGGAACCTCCATCGAGGCGAAGTGGCCGCCGCGGGGCCGCTCGGTCCACGAGACGATGCGGGTGTTGTCGCGCTCGGCGAACGGATGCATGCTCTTGAAGTCGTCGGCGAACACCGTCACGCCGATCGGCCCGTCGTTGACCCGCGCCTCCACGCCCTTCTCCGTGTAGTGGAAGCGCACCGCGCCCGCCGCCGAGTTGGTCAGCCAGTAGAGGCTGACCTGCGTGAGCACGTGGTCGCGGGAGACGAGGCTGGTGCCGTTGCCGAAGTTCTCGAACAGCTCGTTGTAGGCGAGCTGGCCTACCGGTGAGTCGCTCAGCGCCGCCGCGATGGTCGTGGGACGAGAGGCGTTCATCAGCGCGTAGCCGTTCACCGTCTGGAACCAGCCGGCGAACTCCAACGCGGCGTAGTCGGCCGGCGTCATCTTCTCGAACTCCGCCGGGTCGCCCGATGGGAAGGAGAACAGCTGCAGGACGTGCGCGCCGAGGAATCCGTCGGGGTTCAGCATGGCCAGCTCGCGTGAGACCATCGCGCCGCCGTCGGAGCCGTGCGCTCCGTACGAGGCGTACCCGAGGCCGCGCATCAGCGTGTCCCAGGCTCGCGC
Source organism: Jiangellaceae bacterium (assembly GCA_036566745.1). Taxonomy (GTDB): domain Bacteria; phylum Actinomycetota; class Actinomycetes; order Jiangellales; family Jiangellaceae; genus DATCVR01. The sequence continues at coordinate 2,014 of DATCVR010000265.1, forward strand.
CACCCGGCCCATCGTCCAGTCCCCTTCGGCGAGCGGAGAGCTGAAGGCGATGCCGGGCAGGCTCGGGATGACCACGTGGAAGGCGTCCTCGGCGCGCCCGCCGTAGGCCTCGGGATCGGTGAGCGGGCCGATCAGGTCGAGGAAGTCGGCGAACGATCCGGGGTAGGTGTGGGTGAGCACGATCGGCGTCGCGTCCTCGACCGCCGAGCGCACGTGCAGGAAGTGGATGGTCTGACCGTCGATCTCGGTGAGGAAGTGCGGGAACTCGTTCATCCGCGCCTCCTGCCGGCGCCAGTCGAACGACGTCCGCCAGTAGTCGACCATGTCGCGGAGGTAGGACACCGGCGTGCCGTGGGTCCAGTCGTCACCGGGCACCTCGGTGGCGAAGCGGGTGTTGTCCAGCCGGGCCTGCAGATCGTCCAGCGCGGCCTGCGGGATCGCGACCTCGAACGGCCGGATCGTGAGGGCGTTGTCGGTGTTGTCGGTGCTGTGGGTGTAGGTCATGTGGCTAACCTAGGCAGGGTTCCGGCACGGTTCGTTCCGGAATTTCGTGCGCTGCCGGACTTTTCTGAGAGGGCCACATGCTCGAGACGTCGGCCCGGCTCCTGGCGCTCCTCGGGATGCTGCAGACGCGTGGCACTTGGCCCGGTGCCGATCTCGCGTCCCGGCTCGACGTCGGTGAGCGCACGCTCCGCAAGGACATCGAGCGCCTGCGCGAGCTGGGTTATCCGATCGACTCGGTGCGCGGCCCGTCCGGGGGATACCGGCTCGGGGACCACGGCCGGCTGCCACCGTTGCTGCTGGACGACGAGGAGGCGGTCGCCGTCGCCGTCGGGTTGAGTGCCGTGAGCGCGGTGCGCGGCGTCGAGGAGGCCAGCGCCCTGGCCCTCGCCAAGCTCGAACAGGTGCTGCCCGACCGGCTCCGGCGCCAGGTGCGGGCGCTCCACGACAGCACGGACATCGGGCCGGCCAACACCGGCACGAACGTCGAGGAGCCTCCGGTGGACGCCCGGCTGCTCGCCGACATCGCGGCCGCCGTGCGTGACCACGAGGCGCTCAGGTTCTCCTACGGTGAGGCCGGCGAGCCGGTCGAGGCCGAGCCGCACCGCCTGGTCAGCTGGCAGCAACGCTGGTATGTCGTGGCGCGGCGCCGTCCGGCGGGGTCGTGGCAGTCGTTCCGGGTCGACTGGATGACGTTGCGGGTGCCCAGCGGCGGCAGGTTCACGCCCACGCCGCTCGACGGCGGCGACTACGCGGCGTTCGTGCTCCGCGACGTCGCCACCACCGGGTGGAAGGTTCACGCCCGGATCGCGGTGGACGCTCCGGCCTCGGAGGTGCTGTCCCGGATCAACCCGGCGGTCGGGGTGGTCGAGACCGTCGACGACACCCATGCGGTGCTGGTCACGGGCGCGGACAGCCTCGAGATCATCGCCGTCTGGATCGGCATGCTGGGGCTCGACTTCCACGTCACGGACCCGCCGGAACTCGTCGAGCACGTGCGGACCCTGGGGCAGCGGTACCGGCGGTCGCTGCCCGACACCGGAGTTCCGGGGCCTGTCGGTGACGCCCACTAGCGTGCCGTCATGACCAGGACCATCTTCTACACCGCCACCACGATCAACGGCTTCCTCGCCGACGAGCAGGGCTCGCTCGACTGGCTCACCGAAGGCCAGCCGCCGCCCGAGGCCGCAGGCGATGCCGACGACGCCGGGCCGGGTGAGCCGCCTCCGTATGTCACGTTCGCTGGGCAGGTCGGGGCCCTGGTCGAGGGTTCGACCACCTACCAGTGGTGCGTCGACCACGGCGAGACCGACTACACCGGCGGCCGCTTCCCGACCTTCGTGTTCACGTCGCGGTCACTCCCCGCCGCACCCGGGGCCGACGTCCGCTTCCGCTCCGGCGACGTCCGCGAGGTCTACGACGAGATCCATGCGGCCGCGGGCGGCAAGGACATCTGGCTCGTCGGGGGCGGCGACCTCGCCGGCCAGTTCTACGACGCCGGTCTCCTCGACGAGCTGCAGCTCTCGATCGCGCCCGTGGCGCTGCCCGGCGGCGCGCCGCTGCTTCCACGCCGCATCGAGAGCAGCGGCTTGAGCCTGCAGGACGTGCGGCGGTTCGGCCCGTTCGCCCATCTGACCTACCACGTCGTGCGCTGACCGGTCGGCGGTCCGGTGCCGCACATCAGCCGTCGGCTGGTGCGGCCGCCAGGCCGTCGGCGACGAGTCCGGCACGCACCGCGGCGCCCAGGGCCTCCACCGCGGACTTCGGGCGGACCATCACCGTGAGCTCCGTGATCAGGTCGGCCTCGTCGTAGTGGAGCAGGTCGATGCCATGGATCTGGGTGCCGTGCACGGTCGCCCGGAACGGCAGGACGGTCGAGGGCGCCTCGGTGCCGTCCGTGGTCTGGACGGTGCCGTCACAGTGCCCGACGTAGCCGAAGTCGTCGAAGACCCTCACCAGGACGCCGAAGAGGCCCAGCACCACGCGCTTGCCCTCGAAGGGGGTGAAGGTCACCGGGCTGTAGAGGCGGACGTCGTCGGTGAACAGGTCGGCGAGAGCAGCCAGATCGCGACGCTCGACGGAGCCGCGGAAGCGGTCGGCGGTGGTCATGGCGACACCTCGTTACTCAAGGAAATGATTAGTCAGTTTATTGAGTATCATGGGGCGGGTCCAGGTGACAGAGGGAGGCGTCTCGATGGCCTTGCGGCACGCCGTGCTGGCCGCACTGCTCGACGCCGAGCTCAGCGGATACCAGCTGGCCAAGGCGTTCGATCTCGGCGTGGCCAACTTCTGGCACGCCCTTCCCCAGCAGGTGTACGCCGAGCTCGCCAGGCTCGAGGGCGACGGGCTCGTCAGCGGCCGGGACGTCGTGCAGGACACCCGGCCCACCAAGCGTCTCTTCACGGTCACCGACGCCGGCCAGGCCGAGCTGGAGCGGTTCGCGGCCACGGCCAACAAGCCCTCGTTCATCCGCGACGACCTCCTCGTCAAGGTCCAGGCCGCCGACCACGTCGACTCCGGCGAGCTGATCGCCCAGCTCGCCGAGCGGGCGGGCTTCGCCGACGCCAAGATCGAGCTGTTCCGCGGGCTGCTGGAGCAGATGCGCGGCGACCGGAGCGAGGAGGAGTTCCTGCGCCATGGCGAACGCATCGGCCCCTACCTGACGTGTCTGCGCGGGCTCGCCTTCGAGCTGGGCAATCGCGACTGGTGCCGCCGGAGCGCGGCGATCCTCCGGGAAAGGCGGACGGCCCGTGCCGCATCCTGAGTACCAGCGCTACGTCGCGCTGGGCGACAGCCAGACCGAGGGGGTCGGCGACGGCGACGACGTCTCCGGTCTGCGGGGATGGGCTGATCGGCTCGCCCAGCAGCTCGCGATGGGCAACCCCGGTCTCCAGTACGCCAACCTGGCCGTCCGCGGGCGTCGCGCCGCCCACGTCCGATCCGAGCAGCTCGGCCCCGCCCTCGGCCTGCGCCCCGACCTGGCCACCGTGGTCGCCGGAGTCAACGACCTGCTCCGGCCCCGCTTCGACGCCGACGAGGTCGCCGGTCACCTGGAGGCGGTGTTCGCCGCGCTCACCGCCCACGGCGCCCGGGTGGCGACGGTCACCTTCCCGGACCTCGCGAGGATCACTCCGCTCGCCCGCCCGGTCAGCGCTCGCGCATCGGCCCTCAACGACCGCATCCGCGCCGCGGCCCACCGCCACGGGGTCGTCGTCGCCGAGACCTCCGACCATCCGGTCGTCACCGACTCGCGACTGTGGAGCCCGGACCGCCTCCACGCCAGCCCTCTCGGACACGAGCGGATCGCGGCGGCCGTCGCCCACGCCCTCGGCCTGCCCGGCAGCAGCGACTCGTGGACCCAGCCGCTGCCGTCGCCGGCGGACGATCCCACCGGATGGCGGGCCGCGGCCGCCGAGCTGCGCTGGGCCGCCGACTTCCTCGGCCCGTGGCTGGGGCGGCGGCTGCGCGGCAGATCCTCCGGCGACGGCCGTACCGCCAAGCGCCCGCGGCTCGGGCCCGTTCAGCTCCCCACGGAGCGTTGAGCGCTTCACCTGAACGGCGACTCCCTGGGCCCGAACTGTCCGATGTGGCACGATCGAGTCTGTGACCAGCAGTCCCGCATCGGCCCAGCGATTGCGTGACCTGGCGTTGTTGCGCCGGGTCCGCGACCGGATGGATCGCGAGTACGCGCAGCCGCTGAACGTCGAGGCGCTCGCGCGTGGCGTGAACATGTCGGCCGGGCACCTCAGTCGCGAGTTCAAACGCGCCTATGGCGAGTCGCCCTACGGCTATCTCATGACACGGCGCATCGAGCGCGCGATGGCGTTGCTGCGTCGTGGCGACCTGAGCGTCACCGACGTGTGTTTCGCCGTGGGCTGTTCGTCGCTGGGCACGTTCAGCACGCGCTTCACCGAGCTCGTCGGCGTGCCGCCCAGCGTCTATCGGAGCCACGGCGCGCGCGTGACCGCGGGGATGCCGCCGTGCGTGGCGAGACAGGTGACCAGACCGATCAGGAATCGAGAAGCGCCCGCCCTCGCGCCGCAACTAGCGTGACGGCCATGGACATCACCATCAACACCACCTTCCTCCCGCACGACGACCCGGAGGAGTCGCTGGCCTTCTACCGCGACGTCCTCGGCTTCGAGGTCCGCAGCGACGTCGGACAGGGCACGATGCGCTGGATCACCGTCGGCCCTGCCGACCAGCCCGACACGTCCATCCTCCTGGCGCCGCCCGCCGCCGACCCTGGCATCACCGACGACGAGCGTCGCACGATCTCCGAGATGATGGCCAAGGGCACCTACGGCTGGATCCTCCTGGCCACCACCGACCTCGACGGCCTCTTCGAGCGGCTGCAGGCCCACGACGTCGACGTCGTCCAGGAGCCGATCGATCAGCCGTACGGCGTGCGTGACTGCGCCTTCCGCGATCCCGCGGGCAACGAGATCCGCATCAAGGAGCTGCGCTGAGCCGTCCGGCGGTCGCGGGCCGGGCTGATCGGTGAGACGAGATCGATCGCTGGTGCGTCGTCGCGAGGCGCCCTCGCGGCTCCGACGCCGAGGGCGTCTCGCCGCCTACGGGCCGGTGCTGGCCAACCGGGCGTTCCGGCGGCTGATCCTCGGCTTCGGAGTCTCGTACCTCGGCGACGGGATGAGCTTCGTCGCGGTCGCGTGGCTCGCGATCGAGCTGGCGCCGCCGGCGACGGCCGGGCTGTGGGTCGGCGGCGCGGTGGCCGCGTACACGTTGCCGGGCGTGGTCGGCGTGCTGGTGTTGGGTCGCCGGCTGCGCCGGGTGCCGGCCAGACGGCTCCTGCTCGCCGACAACATCGTGCGCGGTGTGTTCCTCGGCGCCGTGCCGCTCTGCTGGCTCACCGGGCAGCTCACGCTGCCGTTGTACGTAGCCCTTCTCTCGGTCTCCTCGCTGCTGCACGCGTGGGGCAGCGCGGGCAAGTACACCCTGATGGCCGAGCTGCTGCCCGAGGAACAGCGGCTGGCCGCGAACACCCTCGTCAGCTCGCTCAACTTCGCCGCCACGATCGCCGGACCCGCGATCGCCGGTGTGCTCGTGACGTACGTCAGCGCGGCCGTCGTGCTCGGTCTGGACGCGCTCACCTATGTGTTCCTGGCCGTGCTCGTCGCGCGGATGCGGCTGCCGGACTCGGGGCACGTCTCCGTCGTCGACGAGGAGGCGGCCCGCGGCGGGCTCGCGCTGATGCGATCCCACCCGGAGCTGCTCGGGCTGCTGACGCTCACCTGGTTCTTCAACCTCCTGTACGGACCCGTCGAGGTCGCGCTGCCGCTGCACGTCACGGACGACCTGCACGCTCCGGGCACGCTGCTCGGTCTCTACTGGATGCTGTTCGGCATCGGCGCGGTGCTCGGCGGGCTCGCGGTCGGCGCACTGCGGCAATTGCCGCTCTGGCCCGTGACCGTCGTCATCGTGGTCGCCTGGGGGCTCGCGCTGCTGCCGTTCTGGTTCGACGTGCCGACGGCCGTCACCGTGGCGAGCTTCACGCTCGGTGGCGTGATCTACGGACCGTTCGTCGCGCTCTCGGTGACCCTGATGCAGGCGAAGTCGCCACCGCAGCACCTGGCCGCGATGCTCGCCGCCCGCAGCGCGGTACTGCTCACCGCCTCCCCGGTGGGCACCGCGCTCGGCGGACCGCTCACCACGGCGCTGGGCCCCCGCGCGACGCTCGGCGGTTCCGGGCTCGCCACCGTCGTGCTCGGTGTCGTCGCGGGCGTCCTGCTGGCTCGACGCCGGAGGCAGCGGAGCGGGTGAGTCGTCCGGCGGAGGCAGGCGCCAGACCGGTCAGGAATCGAGAAGCGCCGCTCGCCGAGCCCCGATTAGCGTGGCGGCACGTACTCGCCCCGGGTCGATTCGACCCACGACGTCAGGAGTGACCATGACCGGCTCGACCACCGAGGGAATCAAGACCGTGCTGCACCCCGTGTCCGACCTCGCGAAGGCCACGGAGATGTACGCCGCCCTGCTCGGCGTGCCACCGCAGACCGAGTCGTCCTACTATGTCGGCTTCGAGGCAGCGGGGCAGCAGATCGGCCTGGTGCCGAGCGGGGGATCGCAGAGCATGACCTCGCCAGTGGCGTACTGGCACGTGCCGGACATCGAGGCGAAGCTGGCCGAGGTGACCGCCGCGGGCGCGACCGTGCAGGAGCCCGCGCACGACGTCGGTGGCGGCCGTCTGGTGGCCACCGTCGTCGACCCCGATGGCAACGTCCTCGGACTGCTCGAGGACCGATGAGGGCAGCTTTCCCAGCACGAGGGCCATCCTCATCACGACTCACAGAGAGGAATCCTGCGATGAACGACCCGCAGAAGTCTGCCGAGAGCACCACCCCGAGCGACAAGACGAACCCGGGATTCACGGACGAGGAAAAGGCCGCGATGAAGGAGCGCGCCCGTGAGCTGAAGGCGGACAAGCGCCGCAGCACGCGCGCTGCCACGCCGGACGGTGAGAGCGCCGTGCTCGCGAAGATCGCCGAGATGGCGGAGCCGGATCGCACCATGGCCGAGCGGCTCCATGAGGTCATCACCGCCAGCGCGCCGGACCTCGAGCCGAAGACCTGGTACGGCATGCCCGCGTACGCCAAGGGCGGAAAGGTCATCTGCTTCTTCCAACCCGCCCAGAAGTTCAATTCGAGATACGCGACGTTCGGCTTCAACGACGACGCGAACCTCGACGACGGCACGATGTGGCCGACCTCCTTCGCGCTGACGACGTTGACCGCCGCTGACGAGGCACGGATCGGCGAGCTCGTGACGAAGGCGGTCGGCTGAGGACCGGGCCCGCCGAGGCCCGGAGGTTCCACGGCCCACGAGGAACCCGACGATGATTGGATCGAGCCAGGCGACGCCGACGGAGACCGCGAGGGCGGCCCGCGTGACAGATGGAGACACCATGAGCATGGCCACGAGGGCGGACACCCAGTCGCCCGCGCTGCACGTTGCCGACAGCCACGATCTGATCCGCGTGCACGGCGCGCGCGAGAACAACCTCAAGGACGTCAGCGTCGAGATCCCGAAACGCCGGCTGACCGTGTTCACCGGCGTCTCCGGGTCGGGCAAGAGCTCACTGGTGTTCGACACGATCGCCGCGGAGTCACAGCGGATGATCAACGAGACCTACAGCGCCTTCGTCCAGGGCTTCATGCCCACGTTGGCGCGGCCCGACGTCGACCTGCTCGACGGGCTGACGACGGCCATCATCGTCGACCAGGAGCGGATGGGCGCCAACCCCCGCTCGACCGTCGGCACCGCGACCGACGCCAACGCGATGCTGCGCATTCTCTTCAGCAGGCTCGGGCAGCCCCACATCGGCTCGCCCAACGCGTACTCGTTCAACATGCCCTCGGTGAAGGCCAGCGGCGCGATCACTATCGAGCGCGGCGGCAAGACGAAGGCCGAGAAGGCGACCTTCACCCGACTCGGCGGCATGTGCCCGCGCTGCGAGGGCATGGGCTCGGTCACCGACTTCGACCTGTCCGCGCTGTACGACGACAGCAAGTCGCTCGGCGAGGGTGCGCTGACGATCCCCGGCTACACCATGGACGGCTGGTACGGCCGCATCTTCAGCGGCTCCGGCTTCTTCGACATGGCCAAGCCGATCAAGAAGTTCACCAAGAAGGAGCTCCACGACCTGCTCTACCGCGAGCCGACCAAGATCAAGGTCGAGGGCATCAACCTCACCCACGAGGGGGTGATCCCCAAGATCCAGAAGTCGATGCTCTCCAAGGACGTCGACGCCATGCAGCCGCACATCCGCGCCTTCGTGGAGCGGGCCGTGACGTTCACCGCCTGTCCCGAGTGCGACGGCACCCGGCTCAGCAAGGAGGCCCGGTCCTCGAAGATCAACGGCAAGAACATCGCCGACGTCTGCTCGATGCAGATCAGCGACCTGGCCGACTGGGTCCGGAGCCTCGACGAGCCGTCGGTGGCGCCGCTGCTCGCCGGGCTGCAACACCTCCTCGACTCGTTCGCCGAGATCGGGCTGGGGTACCTCTCGCTCGACCGGCCGTCGGGCACGCTGTCCGGAGGGGAGGCACAGCGCACCAAGATGATCCGCCACCTCGGCTCGTCGCTCACCGACGTCACCTACGTCTTCGACGAGCCCACGATCGGCCTGCACCCCCACGACATCCAGCGGATGAACGACCTCCTGCTGCAACTGCGGGACAAGGGCAACACCGTGCTGGTCGTCGAGCACAAGCCGGAGGCCATCGCGATCGCCGACCACGTCGTCGACCTCGGCCCCGGCGCCGGGACGGCCGGTGGCGAGGTGGTGTTCGAGGGCACCGTCGAGGAGCTGCGGGCCGGCCGCACCCTCACCGGCCGCCATCTCGACGACCGCGCCGTCCTCAAGGAGACGGTCCGCACGCCGGCCGGCACCCTCGAGATCCGCGGCGCCACGGCGAACAACCTGCGCGACGTCGACGTCGACATCCCGCTCGGCGTGCTGGTGGTGGTCACCGGGGTGGCCGGCTCGGGCAAGAGCTCGCTGATCCACGGCTCGGTGTCCCGCCGCGACGGGGTGGTGTCGATCGACCAGAGCGCGATCCGCGGTTCGCGGCGGAGCAACCCGGCGACGTACACCGGACTGCTCGATCCGATCCGCAAGGCGTTCGCCAAGGCCAACGGCGTGAAGCCGGCACTGTTCAGCGCCAACTCCGAGGGCGCCTGCCCCACCTGCAACGGCGCCGGCGTCATCTACACCGACCTGGGCATGATGGCCGGCGTCGCCACCACCTGCGAGGAGTGCGAGGGCAAGCGGTTCCAAGCCGCGGTGCTCGAGTACACGTTCGGCGGACGGGACATCAGCGAGGTCCTCGCGATGCCGGTGGCCGAGGCCGAGGCGTTCTTCGCCGAGGGTGAGTCCAGGAACGCCGCCGCGCACACGATCCTCGACCGGCTCGCCGACGTCGGGCTCGGCTACCTCAGCCTCGGCCAGCCGCTCACCACGCTGTCCGGCGGCGAGCGGCAGCGGCTCAAGCTGGCGACCCGCATGGGCGAGAAGGGCGACGTCTACGTGCTCGACGAGCCGACCACCGGCCTGCACCTCGCCGACGTCGAGCAGCTGCTCGGCCTGCTGGACCGGCTCGTCGACTCCGGCAAGTCAGTCATCGTCATCGAGCACCACCAGGCGGTCATGGCCCACGCCGACTGGATCATCGACCTCGGCCCCGGCGCCGGTCACGACGGCGGCCGGATGGTCTTTGAAGGAACACCGCGGGCACTTGCCGATGCCCGCTCCACCCTCACCGGCGAACACCTCGCGGCCTACGTCGGCAGGTGAACGAGCCCACGCCGCGACCGCCCGCGACGCCGGACCACGAGAGGACATCCCATGCCCACGACCTTCGAGTCCGCGAATGAGCTGGCCAGCGCCTTGCGGCGGGCGGCGGCCGCGCACGGCGAGCACGAGAAGCGGACCGGCCGGCCGGATCCGGACTGGCCGGACTGGTACGCCGAGTACCTGGTGCGAGAGCAGGCCGGGGACGACCTGCCGTCCTGAGCGTGCCCGGCCGTCCGCCACGTGACGATGTGTGGATGATTGACTGCCATCACCGCGTTCCGGCGTGGTGTCGAGGGTTCGCGAGATCTGACGCGGGGAGTTGCGCATGACCGAGACCGTGGATGTCGTCGTTCTCGGGCTGGGCGTCGGTGGTGAGGAGGTCGGCGGGAAGCTGGCCGAGGCCGGGCTCACGGTGGTCGGCATCGAGAACCGCCTGGTGGGCGGCGAGTGCCCGTACTGGGGGTGCGTGCCGAGCAAGATGATGATCCGGGCCGCCAACCTGCTCACCGAGGCGCGTCGGGTCGACGGGATGGCCGGACACGCCGAGGTCAGCCCGGACTGGGCGCCGGTGGCCGAGCGGATCCGCGACGAGGCCACCGACAACTGGAACGACCAGGTGGCCGTCGACCGCTTCACCGGCAAGGGCGGCATCTTCGTCCGCGGCAAGGGCCGGCTGGCCGGACCCGGAGCCGTCGAGGTCGACGGCACGCGGTACGAGGCGCGCCGGGGCGTCGTGCTCGCCACCGGCACCATCGCCGCGGTGCCGCCGATCGACGGACTGGCCGACACGCCGTACTGGACCAACCGCGAGGCGATCGAGGCCAAGACCCTCCCCGCGTCGATGATCGTGCTCGGCGGCGGTGCCATCGGTGTCGAGCTGGCGCAGGCCTACGCCCGGTTCGGCACGGACGTCACCGTGGTGGAGGCGGCCGGTCGGCTGATACCCCAGGAGGAGCCCGAGTCCTCCGAGCTCGCCCGCGCCGCCCTCGAGGCCGACGGCATCAGCGTGCACATCGACAGCCGCGTCACCCACGTGGCCCACGACGGCGACGGCTTCGTGGTCTCGGCCGGGAGCGAGCTGCGGGCCGAACGCCTCCTCGTCGCCGTCGGACGCCGCTCCGACCTTCGCCCGCTCGGCGTCGACACCGTGGGCCTCGACCCGAAGGCGTCGTCGGTGCCAGTCGACGAGCACCTGCGCGTGGGCGAGCAGCTCTGGGCCGTCGGCGACGTCACCGGCCACGGCGCCTTCACCCACATGGCCATGTACCAGGCCGGCGTGGTCATCCGCGACATCCTCGGTCCGGACGGGCCGAGCGCCTCGTACCACGCCATCCCGCGCGTCACGTTCACCGATCCCGAGATCGGCGCCGTGGGTCTCACCGAGGCCCAGGCGCGGGACGCCGGCCTGAACGTCGCTGTCGGGCTGGCGCAGGTGCCGTCCTCGGCGCGCGGCTGGATCCACAAGGCCGGCAACGAGGGCGTGATCAAACTGGTGGCCGACACCGAGCGAGGCATCCTGGTGGGCGCCACCTCGGCCGGACCCACCGGCGGCGAGGTGCTCTCGGCGCTGGCCGTCGCGGTCCACGCCCGGGTGCCGGTCGACACGCTACGGCACATGATCTACGCCTATCCGACCTTCCACCGCGGCATCGAGGACGCCCTGCGCGACCTCGGGTAGGGGCGCGATCTCAACGTCCGCGAGCGCCTGACCGGAGAAGACCACGCCTGGCCGCGCCGCCCTGGTCCTGGGCCCGCTGCCTCGCCCTGGCAAGGGCGCGGATCGTGAACACGACGACCACGGCCACGAACTGGGCCCCCAGCACGATCTGGTTCACGTCGACCGCGGGGCGCCAGGTGACGTGGTCGCCGCGCACGACGAATGCTCCGACCGGTCGCGCGGTCAGGCCGAATCCGCTGCCGGAGCCGGCCCCCTGTTCCGGGTGCTCGCCGTCGCCTCCTCCGGCACCGCCAGAGATCCTCGCCGCCGGGATGATCGTCACGCCGTCCTTCTCGTACGGCTCGCCGAACACTCGCCGCACGGTGAAGGCGTGCTGTGCCTGTGTGATGACCTCGTGAACGTCCACCTTCGGCTCCTCACCTCAGCCCCTGCCCATCTTGCTCCTGACGAGCCGGGCTGGCCGAGCATGGACAGCTCGGCCCGCGAGGATGGGTTCCCGGCCGTGTCGGGTTCGCCGAATGCGCACCGACCGACCAGAATGGTGTCCAGCGCCCACGAACGCAGGTCAGGAGCACGGATGACCCTCTATCGCGACGAAGGGGTCGTCCTGCGTACCCAGAAACTGGGCGAGGCCGACCGCATCGTCACGCTGCTCACCCGGGGTCATGGCCGGGTCCGCGCGGTGGCCAAGGGGGTGCGCCGCACCACCAGCCGTTTCGGGTCGCGGCTCGAGCCGTTCATGCACGTCGACGCCCAGTTCGCCACCGGCCGCTCGCTCGACGTCGTCACCCAGGCCGAGACGATCGACCCCTACGGCATGAGCATCACCGACGACTACGGCCGCTACACCGCGGGCACGGCGATCCTGGAGACGGCCGAACGCCTCACCTCGGAGGAGCGCGAGCCGGCCGTCCAGCACTACCTGCTGCTGGTGGGGGCGATGCGCGCGCTCGCCGGGGCCGCCCACTCGCCGGGGCTGGTGCTCGACGCCTACCTGCTGCGCGGGCTCTCGATCGCGGGGTTCGCCCCGAGCTTCGTCGACTGCGCCCGGTGCGACGCGCCGGGACCACACCGGCTCTTCTCGGTGCAGGCCGGTGGCATGGTCTGCCCGGCCTGCCGGCCATCGGGCACGGTCGCGCCGTCGCCCGACACCCTCACGCTGCTCGCGGCGCTGCTCAGCGGCGACTGGCCGGTGGCCGACGCCAGCGAGCCACGATGCCGGCGAGAGGCCAGCGGCATCACGGCCGCGTTCCTCCAATGGCACCTCGAGCGCGGCCTGCGTTCGCTTCCCCTGGTGGAGCGGGTGTGAGGAAGAAGACCTACGCGCCCCCGTCCCCCCATCCGTCCGGCGCCACGCCTCCTCCGGTCCCGCGCGACCTCGTTCCCGAGCACGTCGCGCTCGTCATGGACGGCAACGGCCGGTGGGCCGGAGCTCGTGGGCTGCCCCGCACCCGTGGGCACGAGGCGGGCGAGGCGGCGCTGCTCGACGTGATCCACGGCGCGGTCGAGATCGGCGTCCGGTGCCTGTCGGCCTACGCCTTCTCCACCGAGAACTGGCGCCGCTCGCCCGACGAAGTGCGTTTCCTCATGGGCTTCAACCGCGACGTCATCCACCGCCGCCGCGACGAGCTTGACGCGCTCGGGGTCCGGATCCGCTGGGCCGGGCGGCGCCCCCGGCTGTGGAAGAGCGTGATCGACGAGCTGGCCGAGGCCGAGCGCCGCACTCGCGACAACGACGTCATCACGCTGCAGTTCTGCGTCAACTACGGCGGCCGGGCCGAGATCGGCGACGCCGCCAAGGCCCTGGCAGCCGACGTCGCGGCCGGCCGGGTCAAGCCCGCCAAGGTCTCCGAGCGCACCCTCGCGCGCTACCTCTACAACCCCGACCTGCCCGACGTCGACCTGTTCGTGCGGTCCTCGGGCGAGCAGCGCACCTCCAACTTCATGCTGTGGCAGGCCGCCTACGCCGAGATGGTCTTCCTCAACACGCTCTGGCCCGACTTCGACCGTCGCCACCTCTGGGAGGCGATCGAGACCTACGCCCGCCGCGATCGGCGATACGGGGGAGCGGAACCGAACGTCACACCGTGACGGCGCGCAGCAGCGCCAGGCTCACGAGCGCGCCTGGCGCTGGCGGGCGGCCTCGTAGAGCACGACGGTCGCCGCCGACGCCGCGTTCAGCGAGCTGGCCGCACCGCCGATGGGTATCCGCACGATCGTGTCGCAGGCGTGCCGCCAGGCCTGACTCATCCCGCTGGTCTCGTTGCCGACGACAAGCACGGTCGGTGCGGTGAGGTCGTGGGCGGAGACGTCCACGGTGCCGGTCTCGTCGGTGCCCACCACGGTGGCCGACCTCCGGCGGGCCCAGTCGGCGACGTCGTCGGTGCTGTCGGCCCGCACCACGGGCAGGGCGAACAGCGAACCGGTGCTCGACCGGACCGACTTGGGATCGTAGACGTCGCAGGCATGACCGGTGACCACGACGCCGTGCGCCCCGAACGCGTCGGCGGAGCGGATCAGCGTGCCGAGATTTCCCGGGCTCGCCGGGCGGTCGAACACCACGACGAGCAGGTCCGGGGCGGGTGCGATGCGGTCGAGCCGATCGGGCGGCAGCTCGACCACGGCGATCAGCTCGGGTGTCTCGTCGACCTTCTCGCCCAGCTCGCGGAGCAGCTCCGGCGCCATCACGACGTGCTCGGTGTCGACGCGTTCCAGCAGGTCGGAGGCCCACCGCGAGCGGCGGCCGTCCTGTGGACGGACCAGCGCCCGGACCGTCCAGCCGTGCTCGACCGCGAGGGTGATCGGCCGCACGCCCTGCACCAGGAACTCGCCGGTGCGGTGGCGCTTCTGGCGATTGGTCAGCAGCGCATGCCACTGCTGGAAGCGGGCGTTGCGCGACGTGACGGTCAGCGTCGGCATGCCTGGATCGTAGCCACCGGCGGCCCTACCCAGGCAGCTCGGGTGGCGCAGCCGCCTCGGGATCGCGAGCGAGCACGGAGCGTCCGCCGTCGACCGGAACGGTGGCGCCGGTGAGGAAGCTCGCGCCGTCGGAGAGCAGGAACGCCACCACGGCGGCGACCTCGTCGGTGCGCCCGACCCGTCCGACGGGGTGGATCTCCCGCATCTCGGCCTCGATCCGCGCGGCCTGGTCTGCCGGGTGCCGGGCGAGGAACGTCTCGTAGCGCTCGGTGGAGATCGAGCCGAGGGCCACGGCGTTGACGCGGACGCCGCGCGAGCCGTACTCGACGGCCGTGGCGCGGGTCAGCCCCTCGATCGCGGCCTTGGCGGTGGCGTACGGGAGGCTGCCGGGCACCGCCTGCCGGGCCTGGTGGGTGGAGACATTGACGATCGCCCCACCGGTGCGGGCCGTGAGGAACCGGCGGACCGCTGTGGCGGAGCCGGCCACCGCCGGCGCCACGTTCAGGGTGATCAGCTCGACGATCCGCGACGCGGGCGTCGAGTCGATCGAGGCGTCACGGAAGACCGCGGCGTTGTTGACCCAGCCCGCGAGGGGAGCCGCGGCCTCCGCGAGGTCCGCGGCCCGCTCGGTGATCGACTCGTCGGCGGCGTTCCCGGTCAGCGCGATCAACCGTGGTCCGGCCGGATGGGCGGCCGTCCAGGTCAGCGCGGCGGGATCGAGCTCGACCGCCACCACCGTGCCGTCGTCGCGGAGGAGCCGTTCGACCACGGCACGCCCGATCCCGCGGCCCCCGCCGGTCACCACGTACGAACGACTCATCGGCGCGCTCCCGTCCGAGATCGGATCGATGAGACGAGCCTAGGCGTGGGTCAGTGCTCGTCGTAGTGGCGACCGTGGGCCGCGTGCAGGTGGCCGTCGTGGAGGTAGTCGGTGTGGTCGCCGTGGAGCACCGCCGGATGCCCGCACTGGTCGTCGTGGTGGTGGGGGTGGGTCTCGGTGGTGACGTGGGCGCCGGTCACCCGTGGGTCCTCGCCGTTGACGGCCCGGGCGAGCCGGCGGCGCCGCAGCAGTCCGCCGATCGGCCAGGCCACCACGAACCCGGCCAGCGCGATCACCACGATGCTGGCGCCGGGCGCGACGTCGACGTAATACGAGAACACCACGCCGGCCAGCGAGGGCACCACGCCGAGGATGAGCGCGAGCACGAACGTGGCCCGGAAACCCCGCGTGAGCTGCTGTGACGTGGCCACCGGCACCACCATCAGCGCGCTGACCAGCAGCAGCCCGACGGTACGCATCGCCACGGTCACCGTGACCGCCGCCATCACCGCGATCATGATGTTGTAGAGCCGGACCGGGATGCCGGTGACCCGCGCGAACTCCTCGTCCTGGCAGATCGCGAAGAGCTGTGGCGCCAGCCCGATGGCCAGGGCGAGCACCACGACGGCGAGCACCGCCACGACCCACAGGTCACCCGAGGACACCGTGGTGATCGAGCCGAACAGGTAGGTGTTCAGGGTGGCGGCGGTGCTGCCGGCCAGGCCGGTGATCAGCACGCCGCCGGCGATGCCGCCGTAGAACAGCATCGCGAGCGCGACGTCGGCGCTCGCCTTCCCCCTCGAGCGGACGATCTCGATCACGACGGCCCCGGCGATCGCGACCACCACGGCAGTCCACACCGGCGCCCAGCCGGTCAGCAGGCCGAGTGCGACGCCGGTCAGGGCGACGTGCCCGATGCCGTCCCCCATCAGGGCCAGCCGCCGCTGGACGAGGTACGTGCCCACGGCCGGCGCGGCCAGCCCGGTCAGCAGCGCCGCGATGAGCGCCCGCTGCATGAAGTCGTACGTGAGCAGGCTCATCCGAACAGTCCCGTCGAGTCGTCCGCGTGGTGGTGGTCGTCCGCCACGCCGACGGCGGCGGCGGGCATGGGCAGCGGGCCGTCGTGGACCACCCGGCCCGCGTCGAGCACCACACCGCGGTTGATCAAGGTGGCCAGCGGGCCGAGCTCGTGCAACACGAGCAGGACGGTGCGCCCGGAGGCGACGAACGTGCGCAACGCCCGGGCGAAGGCCTGCTGGCTGCGCTGGTCGACGCCGGCGTTCGGCTCGTCGAGCACCAGCACGTCGGGATCGCTCGCGGCGGCCCGCGCGATCAACACTCGCTGCTGTTGCCCACCGGACAGCTCGGTGATGCTGTCGCCGGCGCGGTCGGCCAGCCCGACCAGCTCGATCGCCCGCTCGACGGCGTCCCGGTCGGCGCGGGAGGAGGTCCGGAACGGGCGGCGCCGGGAGAGCCGGCCGGACGCCACGATCTCGGCGACCGTCGCGGGCACGCCCCCGGCCACCGTGGCGCGCTGGGGCACGTAGCCGATCCGGTGCCACTCGCGGAACGTGCGCCGAGGCCTGCCGAACAGCGAGATCTCGCCGCTGGTGACCGGGACCAGCCCGACGACGGCGCGGACGAGGGTGGATTTTCCCGATCCGTTGGCCCCGAGGAGGGTGACGACCTCGCCCCGCCGCACGGTCAGGTCGACGCCGTGGAGGACGGCGCGGTCGGCCAGCGCGACGTGGACGCCGCGGGCCTCGATCACCGCATCGGTGGAGTCGCCGATCATGCCGCGCCCTCGCCTCCTCGCTCCGCCTCGCCGGCGGTCCGGTGTCGCTCGCCCACACCGGCCGACGCGAGGGTCCAACCTACAAGGGCGCTCATGAGCACCCGCTGGCCTGCGCGAGCGCCGCGAGATTGGCTCGCATGAGAGTCAGGTAGTCCTGGTCGGAGGTGTCGTCCGTCAGCCCTTCGATCGGGTCGAGGACCGCTGCCTCCACGCCGAGGTCCGAGGCCAGCGTCTCGGCTACCTTCGGGCTCACGAGGCGCTCGTAGAAGATCGTCGTCACGCCTTCGTGGGCCACGACGTCGTGCACCTCGGCGAGGCGTTCGGGGGAGGGCTCGGCGTCCGGGTCGATGCCGGAGATGCCCACCTGGTCGAGGTCGTAGCGATGGGCGAGGTAGCCGAACGCGGCGTGGCTGGTGATGAAGACGCGGCGCTCGCACTGGGCCAGGCCGGCCTCGTACTCGGCGTCGACGGCCTCGAGGTCGGCGACGAGCGCGTCGGCGTTGGCCTGGAAGTCGTCGGCGTGATCGGGGTCGAGCTCGGCCAGCCGTCCGGCGACTGCCTCGGTGATCGCCACCATGTTGGCCGGGTCGAGCCAGATGTGGGGGTCGCCCTCGAGGTCGCCGTGGTCGTGACCCTCGTGCGAATCGCCCGCGGGCTCGTCGGCGTGGTCCTCGTCCTCGGTGCCCTCGGGGATGAGCTCGACCAGCTCACCGGCGTCGAGGGCGGACCCCTCGGCGTTCTGCTCGATGGCCGCGTCGACCGAGGGCTGGAAGCCGTGCAGGAACACCACGAGGTCGGCGTCGACGATCTGGCCGACCTGACGCGCGGCGAGCTCGAGGTCGTGCGGCTCGGCCCCGGCCTGGGTCAGGTTCTCGATCCGGGCGTGATCGCCCGCGACACGTTCGGCGACGAACGCGAGCGGGTAGAACGACGTGACCACTGTGGGCCCGTCACTCGACGCGCCGGCCCCGTCCGAGCCGCACGCGGCCAGCGTGAGGCCCGTGGCGGCCGCCAGCGGGAGCAGGAGCGCGCGAGTTCGCAGGTTCATGAGACCCATTCTCATAACGACCGACAACCATTGTCAAAACGGGGCGCTCTCGGGCGGACGGTGCACCACGGTGCACGAGGTGGGTAATCCTGGGGGCCAGACCCTAGACTGAGAATCCATCGCAAACACGTTCGATCACGGCAAGGCCAGGAGGCGAAACCACGTGCCGGCACCCGAGCACCAGGTCAAGGAGCAGCGCCGCACGCGCCAGCGCGCCGCCGTCGACGACGTGCTGGACGAGACCACCGACTTCATCAGCGCCCAGGAGCTCCACGCGGTGCTGAGGTCGCGCGGCGCGGGCGTCGGGCTGGCCACGGTCTACCGCACCCTTCAGGCCATGGCCGACGACGGCCGGGTCGACGTGCTGCGGGCCGACGGCGGAGAGGCCGCGTACCGGCGGTGCGCCGCCGACGAGCACCACCATCATCTGGTCTGCCGCTCCTGCGGCGCCACGGTCGAGATCGCCGGGCCCGCGGTCGAGCGCTGGACCAAGACCATCGCGCAGGAGAACGGCTACGTCGACGTGTCGCACACCCTCGAGATCTTTGGCACCTGCCCGCGATGCGCGGCGGTGTCGAAGGAGGGCTGACGCGGCATCAGGACGGCAGGTCAGCAGGTGAAATGGCGGGTCAGAGCAGGCCGGCCGCCTGCGCTACGACCAGAGCCGCCAGCGCGGCCACGATCACCGTCCGCACCGCCCGGGCCCGCCCGTCCAGCCGGGGCCACGCCAGCGTCAGCAACCACGCCAGGAACAGCACGACCAGCCCGAGCAGCATCGGCCCCCACGGCGCCGGTGCGAGCAGCCCGCCCAGCAGGATGGCGGCGGTGACCAGCCCCAACAGCGCCTTGGGCGCCTTCGTCAGGCGGACGAGCAGCGGATAGCTGAACTCCTCGAGCCCGGCCCGGAACCCCGAGCGCTGGCTCTGGGGGGCGGGCGCCGGCCTGCGCCCGGC
>DATCVR010000266.1:0-4014 GCA_036566745.1 Jiangellaceae bacterium
GGGTCGGTCCGGAGTCACGGTGGCGGCGGGCCAGCCACACGAGCACCGCGGCTCCGAAGAGGCTGGTGACGACACCCGTGGGCACCTCGACGCCGCCCTGGCCACCCAGCACGAGCCGCAGCAGGACGTCCGAGCCCACCACGATGAGCACGCCCGCCACGGCCGAGAGCGGAATGAGCACGCGGTGGCGCAGGATGCCCGGCACCATCGGCGCCACGAGCCGGACGATCGCGGGAGCGCACAGGCCCACGAACCCGATCGGGCCGGCCACCGTCACGGCGGCCGCCGACAGCAGCACGGACAGCGTCACGACCATGACCCGGGTACGCCGCACGTTCACGCCCAGCACGGTGGCGGTGTCGTCGCCCAGCGCCATGATGTCCAGCCGGTGACCGAGCAGGATCGCGGCGACGATGCCGGCCACGATCACCGGCGTCATCTGCGCGGTGGTACCCAGGCCGATCTGGACCAGCGTGCCGTTGCCCCAGGCGAACAGGCCCTTGGTGCTCTCCTCGAACAGCAACAACAGCAGCATCGTGACCGAGTTGAGCGCCAGGGCGGTCGCCGAGCCGGCCAGGATCAGTCGCGTCGGCCCCGTCGCGCCGCCGGCCGAGAGCATCATGACGAATCCGGCCGCCAGCAGGCCGCCCACGAACGTGAGCGCGCCACCGGCCAGTGCCGGCAGCGCGATGCCGAAGGCGGCGGCCGCCGTGATCGCGACATGGGCTCCTGCGTTCACCCCCAGGGTGTCGGGGGAGGCGAGGGTGTTGCGGGCCACCGACTGCAGGATGGCTCCGGCGGCTCCCAGCGCCAGCCCGACCACGATGCCCGCGACGAGCCGAGGCAGCCGCGAGCCGACCAGGATGTTCCAGGTGTGCTGATTCCAGTCGAACGGCAGCCTGATCAGGTCGCCCGCGCCGATGGTCGACGTGCCTTGGGTCAGGTGGACGAGGCTGATCAGGACGATCGCGACCGCGCCGCCCAGCGCGGCGAGCGTGACCCGGGCCCGCCGGATCGGCGGCGCCGGAGCCTGGACCGGCTCCGGCGCCGCCGAACGGGTGAGCTGGCTCAAGAGGCCAGAGCCGTCGCGAGCTGCTCGACGAACTGCTCGCTCGAGGCCGGCCCACCGAAGGTCCACGTACCGGGGGCGAGCGGGTGCAGCTGACCGCTCTGGACGAACGGCAGCGCCGTCCAGATCGGGTTCTGGGCCAGCGCGTCGGGCCAGGTGTCCTCGCCGGCCGCGTGGTAGAAGAACTGCACGTCACCGAGGGCGGTCAGGCCCTCGACGTCGGTCTGGCCCAGGCCCCACTGCGGGTCGACCTCGCCGGTCCACTTGTTCTCCAGCCCCACGGCCTCCGCGAGGTCGGAGAAGAGCGAGCCCTTGCCGAACGGCCGGATGCTGACGGTGCTGCCCTCGGTCCAGCCGTCGACCAGCGCGAAGCCCTGACCGGCGGCCCCGGCCTCCTCGATCTGTGCCTTGACGTCGTCGACGGTGGCGTCGAAGTCCTCGAGGACCTGCTCGGCCTCGTCCTCCTTGCCGACCGCCTGGGCGATGGTCGTGAAGTTGGTCTTCATCTGCTCGATGTTGCCGCCGGTGGCGTCGCTGCCCTCGATGACCACCACAGGCGCGTACTCCTCCAGCTGCTGGACGAGGCCTTCGCCGCGGTCGTCCTCCATGATCACGAGATCCGGCTCGAGGGCGACGATCGAGTCGATGCTCGGCTCGCCACGCGTGCCCACGTCCTGCACGGAGTCGTCGAGCGGAGCGGCCGTGACCCAGGTCGAGTAGCCGGCGGTGTCGGCGACGCCGACGGGCATGACGCCGAGGGTCACGAGGTTCTCCGCCTCCATCCACTCCAGCGCGACCACCTTCGTGGCGGGACCGTTCTCCAGGACGACCTCTTCACCCCGCGCGTCCGTGATCGTGACGGGCCCAGAGGCAGCGGTTTCGTCGGCGGACGGCTCGGTGGGGTCCTCGGTGGTGCCACACGCGGTCATCACGAGAGCGGCGGCGAGCAGGCCCACGGGGGCCACAGAGCGGAACGATGTCATGGGTGTCCTCTGATGGATGGGTACGGGGGCGGGGGCGGAGCGCTCAGACGGGCCGGCGACTGCGATGGGTGTGCCGGCCGACCGGCTGGGTCACCAGCAGGTGGGTGTCCGGGTCGATCCGGACGTCGATGCGTATGCCGTAGGTGCGCGAGAGGTTCTCTGCGGTCAGGACGTCATGGGGGCGTCCGTGGGCGACGACCGTGCCTTTCTCGAGGAGGACGACGTGGTCGGCGACCTCGGCGGCCTGGTTGAGATCGTGCAGGACGACGCCGACGGCCACGCCGTGGTCGTCGGCGAGATCGCGGATCAGGTCGAGGAGTTCGACCTGGTAGTGCAGGTCGAGGAAGGTGGTGGGCTCGTCGAGCAGCAACACCGAGGTCTTCTGGGCGAGGGCGGTGGCCAGCCAGACCCGCTGGAGCTCGCCGCCGGACAACTCGTCGACGCCGCGGGCGGCCATGCCGTCGACGCCGGTGACCGACATCGCCCAGGCGATGGCGTCGTTGCCCTCGGGGTCGGCGGAGCGCCACCGGCCGCGATACGGGTGCCGGCCGTAGCCCACGACGTCGCGCACGCTGATACCGGTGGGCGTGGGACGGCTCTGGGCCAGCAGGCTGACCCGGCGTGCGAACGTCTTGGGGTGCATCGCGAGCGCCGACTCGTCGTCGTCCAGGATGACCTCGCCGGACGTGGGTGCGTGGAGGCGCGCGAGCGAGCGCAGCAGCGTGGACTTGCCGCTGCCGTTCGGGCCGACGAGCGCCGTGACCTCGCCGTGGTTCATCCGGATCGACGCACCGTCGACGACCTGTGTCCCGTGGTAGCCCAGGTGCAGGTCGATGCCGCGCAGGCCGGGCGCGGGTGTCTCGTGGGAGGTGACGATCGGTGCATGCACGGAGGAAAGGCTAACCTAACCGCCAGGAGAACGTAAACGACCGTCTTACGGGTCGAATGTCACAGGCCACTGCTCGCGGTCACGTTTCGGTCGAGGCCACCCAGGTGGAGCTGGAGCTCGCGCGTCAACGCGTGGCGACGCGCAGATCGTCGAACTCGGGGTGCCGGTCGAGGTAGGACTTCACGAACAGGCAGAGCGGGACCAGCTTGTCGCCCCGGGCTCGGATGTCGTCGATGAGCGCTCGAGCCAGCGCCGAACCCACGCCCTTGCCCTCGGCGGCCGGCTCGACCTCGGTGTGCAGCGCCGTCACGGTGGTGCCCGACCGCGAGTAGGCCAGCTCGCCGACTCGGGTGCCGTCGATGTAGGCCTCGTAGGCCAGGCGGGTGGTCCGGATCTCGACGCTCACGGCACGTCCTCTCTCGTCGGCATCCGGAGAACAGTGGGCGGCCCGCGGGATGTTCCCGCCGGGTCGTTGCGGCGGCCGCGCGGTCTGCGCGGCCGTGCCGGCGGTGCTACTCGACGACGACGGCGGTGCCGCTGGCGCTGACCATGAGCATGCTGCCCTCGCCGACCGTCTCGTAATCGAGGTCGACCCCGATGACGGCGTTGGCTCCCAGGCCGGTGGCCTGCTCGATCATCTCCTGGACCGCGATGTCCTTGGCCTTGCGCAGCTCGCGTTCGTACGCCGCGGACCTGCCCCCGACGATGTCGCGGATGCCGGCGAACATGTCGCGGAAGACGTTCGCGCCGAGGATCGCCTCGCCCGTCACGAGGCCGCGGTAGTCGGCGATGCGGCGTCCGTCGATCAACGTCGTGGTCGTCACCAGCATGAGCGGCCTCCTGTGGCGTGCGGCTCGGGCGGCACCGGTCGGATCCGGCATCCCTGATCGTCTCAGCTTGCCAGGGCAGGTGTCAGCGCCGACTCCTGAGGGGCGAACTGGGTGCGGTAGAGCTCGGCGTAGGTGCCGTTGTGGGTGAGGAGTTGGTCGTGGGTGCCGCGTTCGGTGATGTGGCCGTTGTCGACGACGAGGATCTGGTCGGCGTCGCGGACGGTGGAGAGGCGGTGGGCGATG
>DATCVR010000267.1:0-2953 GCA_036566745.1 Jiangellaceae bacterium
GCGCCGTGGCCGATCTCGCGACGCTTCGGCGAACCCACGCGGCCGGTCTCGCCGGTCGAGTAGGGCGGGAAGTTGTAGTTGTGCATGTAGCGCTTGGACTTCTCGGGCGAGAGGGTGTCGAGCTTCTGCTCGAGGCTGAGCATGTTGAGCGTGCTCACGCCGAGGATCTGGGTCTCGCCACGCTCGAAGATCGCCGAGCCGTGCGCCCGCGGCACCGGGCCGACCTCGGCCGACAGCGTGCGGATGTCGGTGAGCCCGCGCCCGTCGATGCGGACCTCGTCGCGCAGGACGCGCTCGCGCACGACCGTCTTGGTCAGCGACCGGAACGCAGCGCTGATCTCCTTCTCGCGGCCCTCGAACGACTCCGAGAGCGCACCCTTGACCTCGTCCTTGATCTCGTCGAGGCGAGCCTCGCGCTCGGCCTTGGACGCGATGGTCAGCGCCTTGCCGAGAGCGTCACGCGCCTGGTTCTCGACCGCGGCGAACACGTCGTCGGTGTAGTCGAGGAAGATCGGGAAGTCGGCGGTGGGCTTGGCGGCCTTGGCGGCCAGCTCCTTCTGGGCGTTCACCAGCGCGGTGATGAACGGCTTGGCGGCCTCGAGGCCCGCCGCGACGACGTCCTCGGTGGGCGCCGTGCGGCCGCTCTGCACGTGGTTCCAGGTGTCGGCGGTGGCCTCGGCCTCGACCATCATGATCGCGACGTCGCCGTCGTCGAGCGACCGGCCGGCCACGACCATGTCGAAGACCGCGTCGGAGAGCTGGGAGTGGTGGGGGAAGGCCACCCACTGGTCCTCGATCAGCGCGACCCGCACGGCGCCGATCGGGCCGCTGAACGGCAGGCCGGCGAGCTGCGTGGACGCCGACGCGGCGTTGATGGCCACGACGTCGTAGAGGTGGTCGGGGTGCAGCGACATGACCGTGACGACGACCTGGATCTCGTTGCGCAGGCCCTTGGCGAAGGACGGACGCAACGGACGGTCGGTGAGCCGGCAGGTCAGGATCGCCTCTTCGCTGGGCCGGCCCTCGCGACGGAAGAACGAACCGGGGATGCGTCCCGCGGCGTACATGCGCTCTTCGACGTCGATGGTCAGCGGGAAGAAGTCGAGGTGGTCCTTGGGCTGCTTGGAGGCCGTGGTGGCCGAGAGCAGCATGGTCTCGTCGTCGAGGTAGGCCACGGCGGAGCCGGCGGCCTGGCGGGCGAGCTGCCCGGTCTCGAAACGGATGGTGCGAGTGCCGAAACGGCCGTTGTCGATGACGGCTTCGGTGCTGTGGATGTCTGGACCCGTCACGGGTCATCCTCCTGGTGTCGTGGGAGGTCACGGCCGGAGGCGGTGTCGTGGTACCGGTCTTCGATGGAAGCACCCGGGGTTTCAGGCTCCGGGAGCCACTACCGAGGACCGGCGGCTGCGTCGTGCTCCTGGCCGGCCACCCTCGTCGGGTAGGTAGCGATGTTCAGTTGTGGTACCTGGCGGAGATGCGCCGAAGGAGCGGCTCCCGGGGTGGGAGACCGCTCCCCCGACGTGAGATCACCGACGCAGGCCGAGCTTCTCGATCAGCGCTCGGTAGCGGGTGATGTCGGCCTTGCTCAGGTAGTTGAGCAACCGGCGGCGCTGGCCGACCAGCAACAGCAGCCCGCGGCGGCTGTGGTGGTCGTGCTTGTGCTCCTTGAGGTGCTCGGTGAGGTGGTTGATGCGATGCGTGAGCAGCGCGACCTGGACCTCGGGCGAGCCCGTGTCGCCTTCGGCGCGAGCATGCTCGGCGATGATGGTCTGCTTCGTGGCAGTGTCGGTCGGCACGGAACTCCTTGTGGTCGTTGCGCGGCGCTCCCGGGCTTGTCCACCGGGGCAGTGGTGATCCGCGGCCGTTCTGACGGCAGGCCCAGGGTACCAGTGGCCCCCTGCTGGGACGTAATCCGCACCCTGGGCGCCAGGGTCAGGGGACGAGGATCTTGCGGGCCCGATCGACGTCGTCGTGCATCGTCTCGATGAGCGCCTCGATGGAGTCGAATCGGAGCGTCGGGCGGAGGTGGTCCACGAACTCGAGCACCACGACGTCGTCGTAGAGGTCGAGATCGGTGCGGTCGAGGACGTACGCCTCGACGGTGCGGGTCACGCCGTCGAACGTCGGGTTGGTGCCGATCGAGATCGCCGCGGGCATCCGCCCCTCGCCCGAGACGCCGCCGCCGCCGACCCTGGTGAGCCAGCCGGCGTACACGCCGTCGGCCGGGACGAACCCCTCGCTGTCCGCGGCGAGGTTGGCCGTGGGAAAGCCCAGCGCCCGCCCGCGCGCCGCGCCGCGCACGACCATCCCGCGCACGCGGTGGGGGCGCCCGAGGATCTCGGCCGCGGCCGTGACGTCGCCCCGGGCCAGCAGCTCACGCACCCAGGTGGAGGACCACCGGCGCGCCTCGCCCTCGTGTGCGGCCAGATGGGCGTCCTCGATCACCTCGACGGCGAACCCGTGGCGGGCGCCGAGCTCGATCATGGTGCCGAGATCGCCCGCGTTGCCCCAGCCGAACCGGACGTCGCGGCCCACGACGACCGTGCTGGCATGCAGGCCGTCGACGAGGTAGGTCCGCACGAACTCCTCCGGGCTCTGCTGCGCGAACTCGAGGGTGTAGTGCTGGACCAGCACGGCGTCGACGCCGGTCTCGGCCAGCAGGTCGAGGCGGTCGGCGAGCCCGGTGATGAGCTCGGGCGCGGCGTCGGGCCGGTGCACCCGGCTCGGGTGAGGGTCGAAGGTCACCACCACGGCCTGGGCGCCCGCGGCCCGGGCGTCGTCGACCATCCGGGAGAGCACCTGCCGATGCCCGCGGTGGACGCCGTCGAAGTTGCCGATGGTGACGACCGACGGCCCGAACCCCTCGGGAACCTGGGCCAGGTCGGTCCAGCGCAGCACGTGTGTCTCCTGTGGTCAGCCGGTGATGCGGCTCCAGCCTGCCACGAACCGGACA
>DATCVR010000268.1:0-8234 GCA_036566745.1 Jiangellaceae bacterium
GACGTCGAGAACCCGCAGGACCGACTCCTCGGTGCCGCCTTCGGACAGCTGATAGGCGAGCAGACGGCCGTCCTTGGAGGGCTGCCAGGCGTCGAGGGTGGTGCTGCCGGACGGGTCGAGCGCCGACGGGTCGACCAGGACACGCTCGGCGCCGGACGGGTCGACGGTGACCAGGACGGCGTGCTGCTGGTCGGGCGCGCGGCGGGTGTGGAAGGCGTGGTGGCCCCGCCAGACGGGCGCGCCGATGGACCCGGATCGGAGGAGGTCGGTCAGCCGGCGGTGGAACGTCGCCCGCGCGGTCCAGCGCTCACGGTGGTCGGCGAGGAGGTCGGCCTGTGCCTTGGACCAGGTGAGCGTGTCCGGATCGGCGGGATCCTCGAGCGCCCGGAAGGGGTCGGGCACCGTGATGCCGTGGAGGACGTCGGCGTCGTCGCCACGAGGAGCAGGCGGGTAGGGCGGGGGGACCGAGGAGTCGAAAGCCACGTCAGCGACCTTAACGGCGGGGATCGGTGTGGTCGGGGGCTGGGCCACGCCACATGGGTACGAGGGTGGGGCCGCCGCCGGGAAGGACGGTCTGCCCGATCTGGTGGAAGCCGTGCCGCTGGTACAGGGGGACGTTGGCCGGGGAGGACGACTCGAGGAACACCGGCAGCCGAGCGGCGTCGGCCCCGGCCAGGCCGTGGCGGAGGAGGGCACTGCCGATGCCGCGGCCGGGATGGAGGGCGCCGAGGGTCTGGAGGTACCAGTGGGGCGGCCGGGTGGGATGAGCTCGGCTGATGACGCGGAAGGAGCGTCCGGCGGCGAGGAGCGAGGTGCCGAAGACGTACACGAGGTCGGAGAAGGTGCGCGGCAGGGTGAGGACTCCGGGTCGCCGAGCGCCGGGCGGCTCCCAGAGCGCCGCACCGACGATCTGCGCGTCGTCGACGGCGACCCAGATGTGGTCGGGTGCGAGAGCCGCCTCCATGGCGAAGAGCCGGACGAGCCTTTTGTGGTGGCGCTCGGCCGGCACCATGAAGGTCATCATGGGGTCGGTGGCGAAGGCGGTGGCGAGAACGTGAGCGACCTCGTCGAGGTCGTCCGACGCCGCTCTGCGGACGTCGACCGGGGTGGGGGTGTCCGCGCGTTCTGCCATGGCCCCATGGTGGCAGACCGGCTTGACGCCTGTCGAACACACGTTCGATACTTGTGGACATGACGGTCGCCCCGCTCGAACACGCCGAAGCGGCGCTCGCCCGGGTGTCCAGCCGGGTGGCGGTTCCGGCGCGAGAGGCCGAGCCGTTGCCTGTCCTGCCGGCGCTGCGCTCGTTGATCCCCGGGCTGCGGCGCGGGCAGGTGGTCGAGGTCGACGGTGCCGGGGCTCTCGCGCTCTCGCTGCTGGCCGAGGCGTCGGCGGCAGGTTCCTGGTGTGGCGTGGTCGGCATGCCCGAGTGCGGGGTCGTGGCCGCCGCGGGCATGGGGTGCGATCTCGAACGACTGCTCCTGGTCGACGAGCCGAAGGAGCGCTGGGCCGACG
Organism: Jiangellaceae bacterium; assembly: GCA_036566745.1. Classification (GTDB taxonomy): domain Bacteria; phylum Actinomycetota; class Actinomycetes; order Jiangellales; family Jiangellaceae; genus DATCVR01. Next base: position 1,514 of record DATCVR010000268.1, read on the forward strand.
TCGTGGCCACGTTGCTCGAGGCGGTCGACGTCGTGCTCGTCCGCCCGCCCGTCCGTCCGCCGTCGGGTGTGGTGCGCAGGCTGGCGGCGCTGGCCCGGCGCTCCGGTGCCTGCCTGGTGGTGGCCGGAGGGTGGGAGGGGGCGATGGTGCGGTTACGGGTGGCCTCGGCGTTGTGGACCGGGGTCGGGCAGGGCCACGGGCACGTGCAGGGCCGCCGGGTGAAGGTGGCGGCCGAGGGGCGTGGTGGCGGTGGTCGTCCACGGTCGGCGTGGCTGTGGCTGCCTGGCTCCGACGGCACGGTCAGCAGCGCCGATCTCGTCGCGGTCGAGGTGGGGTGATGGCCAGGGTCATGGTGGTGTGGTGCCCCGACTGGCCGCTGGCCACCGTGGGGGTCGACCCGTCGGTGCCGGCGGTCGTGGTCGCGTCCGGGCGGGTCTCGGCGTGCACGGCGGCGGCGCGGGCCGTGGGTGTCCGCCGCGAGCAGCGGTTGCGCGACGCCCAGCGTTTCTGTCCCGAGGTCGTCGTCCACGACGACGATCCCGAGGCCCAGGCACGGTTGTTCGAACACGTCGTGACGGCCGTCGAGGAGATCTGCCCGCGGGTCGAGGTGGTCCGGCCCGGCCTGGCCGCCGTGCCGGCCCGCGGGCCCAGCCGCTACTACGGCGGAGAGGAGTCGGTGGCCGCGGTGGTCCGCGACGCCGTACTGGGCACGGGTGTCGCGTGCGCCGTCGGCGTGGCCGAGGGGACGTTCGCCGCCGATCTGGCCGCCCGAGCGGCCTGGGTCGATGGCGGCGAGGGGATTCGCGTGGTGCCGTCGACCGCCACGCCGGAGTTCCTCGGTCCCCATCCGGTCGCCGCGCTCGAACGGCCGGAGCTCGCCGGGCTGCTGATCCGCCTCGGCGTGCGCACCCTGCGTGACCTCGCCGCGCTTTCGGCCAAGGACGTGCTGGCCCGCTTCGGATCCGACGGTGTGACGGCGCATCGGCTGGCCTCCGGTCTCGAAGCTCGCCCGCCGGCCACCCGCCCGCCCGGGGAGGATCTCTCCGTCGAGATCGAGTTCGATCCGCCGGTCGACCAGTCCGAGCCGGTCGTCTTCGCCGCCAAGGGTCTGGCCGACCAGATGCACGACGTCCTGGCGGGTCGGGGGCTGTCCTGTGTCCGGGTCGAGGTCGAGGCCACCACCGACGACGGCCAGACCCGCTCGCGGTTGTGGCGGCACGACGGCCTGCTCTCGGGTCTCGCGGTGGCCGAGCGGGTGCGCTGGCAGCTCGACGCCTGGCGCACCGCCGGCCAGCTCGCCGGCAGCCTGACCCACCTGCGGCTGGGGCCTGACCACGTGGTCGTCGACGCCGGCCGCCAGCTGGTGCTGTGGGGTCAGGGCCGGGTGAGCGACGAGGTGGCCCGAGCGGCCACGCGCATCCAGGTCATGCTCGGCCACACGGCTGTCACCACCCCGCTGCGCGCCGGCGGCCGTGGGCCGGGCGAGTGGGTGGTTCGGGTGCCGTGGGGTGACACGGTGACGCCCGCGCTGTCCGCCGATCGGCCCTGGCCGGGGCAGGTGCCCGTGCCCGCGCCCTCGATCGTCCATCCACGTCCGCTCCGGGCCGGAGTGCTCGATGCCCAGGGCGTTCCTGTGGTGGTCACCGGCCGGTCCGTGGCCTCGGCCGCTCCGCACCGGCTGGTGCTCCACGGCGACGACTCGATGCTGGTCACGGCATGGACCGGCCCCTGGCCGGTGTGGGAGCACTGGTGGAATGCCGGGCGCGGGCGCCGGTTCGCCAGGTTCCAGCTCGTCACCGAAGACGGCCGGGCCTGGCTGGTCAGGGTGGAGGCCGGTGAGTGGTCCGTCGAAGCGGTCTACACCTGATGCGGAGGGCCGCAGCGTGGAGGTCGTCGCGACGTCCCGCCGACCTAAGCTCGCCGGATGGACGCCGACCACGAGACCGATCGCGAGACCGATCGCGAGACCGATCGCGAGACCGCCGGCGAGACCGATCGTGAGACCGATCGTGAGACCGATCGTGAGACCGATCTCGGGACGGACGACGTCGGCCTCGCGCCCGACGACGAAGCCGAGATCTCCCTGCTCGGTGGTGACGTCAGCGACGGTGTCGTCCGCAAGGGCGCCACGGTGCGCCGCCGTCCCGCACCCGGCTGCGCTGCCGTCCACGCCTACCTCGACCATCTCGGCCGCGCCGGATTCGCCTACGCGCCGCGCTTCCTCGGCTTCGACTGCCACGGTCGCGAGATCCTCACCTACCTCGACGGCGAGATGGGCGGGCGACCGCTGTATCCATGAGCGGTCACCGAGCACGCACTGGCGGCCATCGCGACGATCCAGCGTGAGCTGCATGACCGGTCAGCCGGCCTCGTCCTGCCGCCGGGCGTCCACTGGGAGGCTCCGCCCGATCTTCCGGACGTGCCTCCGGCCTTCGACGAGCCCGATGTCGTCGGCCACAACGACCTCACCTTCGAGAACGTCATCTTCCGCGGCGGCAGCCCGGTCGGCATCGTCGACTTCGACCTGGCCGGGCCCACCACCCGCCTGCTCGACGTCGCCACCACGCTGCGCTACTGGGCGCCGCTGAGCCCACCCGCCGATCGGCGACCCGGTGCTTCGCGACCTCGACTCCGGCCGCCGCTTGCGCGTCTTCGCCGACGCCTACGGCCTCGATGCCGCTCAGTGCGATCGCCTGCTCGACGTCGCCGACCTCCGGTTCACCCGCTCGTGGCACCTGATGAGGTTCCGCGCCGAGCACGACGGCGGAGGCTGGGCGCGGATGTGGAGCGCCGGCGCCGGCGAGTTGATCACCCGCGCTCACTCCTGGTTCGCCGACCACCGCGGTGAGCTGGCCGCCGCCCTGCACCGGTAGCGTCATCGCTCGTGCGTCTCGTCATCGCTCGCTGTCAGGTCGACTACGCCGGACGGCTCACCGCCCACCTGCCCATGGCCACCCGGCTGATCCTCGTCAAGGCCGACGGCTCGGTCTCCATCCACGCCGACGACCGCGCCTACAAGCCGCTGAACTGGATGAGCCCACCGTGCAAGCTCGCCGAGGACGACCACGTCTGGACGGTCACCAACCCGGGCGGCGAGAAGCTCGTCATCACCCTCGACGACGTCATCCACGACTCCAGCCACGAGCTCGGTGTCGACCCGGGGCTGGTCAAGGACGGTGTCGAGGCGCACCTCCAGGAGCTGCTGGCCGACCACGTCGACACCTTCGGTGAGGGCTGGCGACTGGTGCGCCGCGAGTACCCCACCCCGATCGGTCCGGTGGACCTGCTCTGCCGTGACGACGCGGGCGCGGCGGTGGCCGTCGAGATCAAGCGGCGCGGCGAGATCGACGGTGTCGAACAGCTGACCCGCTATCTCGAGCTGCTCAACCGCGACCCCCACCTGGCGCCGGTGCGCGGGGTGTTCGCCGCTCAGGAGATCAAACCCCAGGCGCGCACGCTCGCCACCGACCGCGGCATCACCTGCGTCACGGTCGACTACGACGCCTTGCGCGGCCTCGACGACCCCTCCGCTCGCTTGTTCTGACGAACGATGCGACTGCCACGATTAGGCCCAGACCGAATCGTGGCCGGTGCGCCTGGACCCTGCGCACGATGTGGGCAGCCCTGCGGGGACCACGCGAGGATCTAGGAGCAGCGATGCGTCCACTCTTCAAGGCGCTGGACGCACTCGGCGCGGTCATGGCCGTGGCAACGACGTCGACCACGGCAGCTTCGGCCGACGCAGGAGGCAACTCCGGCTGGGAGCCGCTCCGCACGCCGTCGTTCAACCTTCCCGCCGGCACGAGCTGCTCCTTCGAGCTCCAGGCCGACGTCGTGTACGACCACGAGCTCACCCGCGTGGTCGAGACCTTCGCTGACGGCACGCCCAAGGTGCAGGAGTTCCAGGGCGCGCTGGGCGTCCTCTTCACGAACGTCGACACCGGTGACTCTCGCCGGCGCGACGTCTCCGGCACGCTGCGTGCCACCTTCCACGAGGCAGGCGGGAGCGACTGGCTGTTCCAGGGCAACGGTCTCGCGGTGATCCGCGCGGGCAACCCGTCCTACCCGGCCGGGGTGTACATCCCGTCGGGGTCCAACCTGTACGTCGTCCACGCCGACGGGTCGCGCGAGTTCACCGAGCAGAGCGGCACCATCGAGAACATGTGCGAGACCCTGGCAGGATGATCCAGCTGAGGCTCAGTTCCGCCGTTCTCGCGCGTATGCGGTTCGCGTACTCGCCGCTGGCCGAGACTGCCAAGAGCCTCTACATCGTCAACTCCGGCAGCGTCCACCCTCTTCATCGCGGCTGGTACGAGCGAGTGCGGCCCGACCTGCCCCGGGTGGACGGCGAGTTGCTTCGCGCGGTGGTCCCGCCCGGAGGCCACGTCGCGGAGTTCCTGTTCGTCGGGGCGACCAGCACGGCGACGACCATCGAGGAGCAGTTGCACCTCGTCGCCACCTGGCCGTTGCAGCATTTCGGCGACGAGCTGGGGCAAGCCTGGCGCGCGGCGGGCCTCTCGCCCGCCGCGCGCCGGCTCCTCGACCGCGGAGCGGACGGACCGCAGCGGGTGGCCGACGCGCTCGATCACTACTGGCACGTCGCCGTCGAGCCGTACTGGCCGCGGTTGCGGGCGATTCTCGACGCCGATGTCGCCTACCGGGTCAACCAGCTGGCCAGGGGCGGCATTGCGGAGCTGATGGCGGACCTGCATCCGTCGATCGACATGACCGATCATGCGATCCGGATCGCCAGCCCTACCGAGGACGACGTCGACGGTGGCGGCCTGACGCTGGTGCCCTGCGTGTTCGTGTGGCCGCACCTGTGGGTCGAGCTGGGCTTGGCGGGCGAGCCGAGCCTCACCTACGGCGCGCGCGGCATCGGCGCACTGTGGCAGGACGGCGGTCCGGACGCCGGCGAGGAGGACGCCCTGGGTGCCCTTCTCGGCAGGAGCCGGGCCGAGATCCTGGTCAGCCTGTCGCTGCCGCGATCGACCACCGACCTGGCCCGAGCCCTCGGCCTGAGCGCACCGACGATCAGCGCACACCTGGCAATCCTGCGCCGCGGCGGGCTGGTGACCAGCTGGCGCCACGGCCGACGAGTGCTCTACCTGCGTACCTCCGTGGCTGCCACCATCGTCGCCGCCTGTGGCTACGACGAGCGGGCCGGCGCGGGTGCGAGCACCGCGACCTGACGATCGGCGCTACCTGCACCCGTAGAGAGGCTCCGCCGCCCGGGCATTCACTACGCCGGACGAAGATTCTCGGCATCGACCTGCTGCGCCGAGCGGATCTCCTCGACCACCTCGCAGGTGCTGGACACCGGGTCGAGGAGATGGACCTGGCGGGCGACCTGCTGCAACAGCGTCCGGAACGTGGCGCGGTCGGCTTCGTCGAGGGTCGCCAGCAGGTGGTCTTCGGCGGCCACGAGGTGTCGTTCGAGCCTGCGCTGAACCTGCCGGCCACGCGTGGTGGCGACGATGCGCCGGGCTCGCCGGTCCGCCGGATCGGGCTGACGCTCGACCAGGCCGGCCTCGACGAGGTCGTCGAGCAGGTAGGTCATCACCGTGCGATCGATGCCGAGGTGTTGAGCGAGGGCGAGCTGGTGACGCGGCGTGTCGTGAACCGCCGCCGCGAGGATCTGGTGGCCGCGCGGGCCGCCGGGCAGCTCGGCGAAGACCGCCTCGACCGCCTTGAGGTACGAGCGGAACACCATGCCCAGCGCCCAGCCGAGGTCCGAGGTGTCCATGTCCCGAGGGTAGCCGACGGCGGCCCACCATGTCGTGGCACAGATAGTCTTCTGTGCATATGATCTGTCGGACAGAACAATTCGCGGCAGCACGGACGAGGTGGAGCTCCCGATGACCGACTATGGGCACGACCTGCTCTTCGGCACCTTCCTGACCCCGGTGGCCGACCAGGCCGAGCGGGTGGTCGCCCTGGCCGAGCTGGCGGACCAAATGGGGCTCGACCTCGTCACCGTCCAGGACCACCCGTACCAGGCGTCGTTCCTCGACACGTGGACGCTGTTGTCGGTCATCGCGGCCCGGACGCGGCACGTCCGGGTGCTGCCGAACGTGGCCAACCTGCCGTTGCGGCCTCCGGTCGTGCTCGCCCGCAGCGTGGCCAGCCTCGACCTGCTCAGCGGCGGCCGCGCCGAGCTGGGGCTGGGTGCAGGCGCGTTCTGGGACGGCATCGCCGCTGTCGGCGGGCCGCGGCTCACCGTCGGCCAGGGCGTCTCGGCGCTCGAAGAAGGCATCGGGATCATCCGGGCGGTGTGGTCGCCTGAGGGCGGATCGATCCGGCTCAGGGGCGAGTTCTACGACGTCGCGGGCGCGCATCCCGGCCCGGCGCCCGCGCACGACGTCGGCATCTGGCTCGGCGCCTACAAGCCGCGCATGCTGCGCCTGACCGGCCGACTCGCCGACGGCTGGCTGCCGAGCATGGGCTACGCGAACCCCGCTGACCTGCCGGGCATGAACGCGGTCATCGACGAGGCCGCCCTCGAGGCCGGCCGCTCGCCGTCGGACATCCGGCGGCTTTACAACATCTCGCCGTCGTATCTCCAGCCCGAGCGGCTGGCCGAGCTGACGATCGAGCACGGCATCAGCGCGTTCATCCTCACGGGCGACGACCCCGGCCTGATCCGCCGGTTCGCGGGTGAGGTGGCGCCGGCCGTGCGCGAGCTGGTCGCCGCCGAGCGGGCCAGCGCCGAGCGAACCCC
>DATCVR010000269.1:0-1636 GCA_036566745.1 Jiangellaceae bacterium
CGCCGGGAGGGGTCCTTGTCCATCATCGACGCCACGAACTCGTCGACATGGGACGGCACGGTGACCACGTCGTTGACGTGCGGGACCGGCGCGGTCACGTGCTGATAGATCATCGAGACCGGCTCGGAGCCGGCGTACGGAGCGCGTCCGGTGAGCAGCTCGAAGTACACGCAGCCGAGCGCGTAGATGTCGCTCGGTGGGCCGACCACGTTGTCGGCGGCCTGCTCGGGCGAGATGTAGGGCAGGCTCCCCATCACGTGGCGGGTCGAGGTGAGCCGCTCGGCCTGGTGGCTGGCCAGCTGAGCGATGCCGAAGTCGAGCACCCGGATCCGGCCGTCGCCGTCGTAGACGAGGTTGGACGGCTTGATGTCGCGGTGGATGATGCCGGAGGAGTGGACCGCGGTGAGCGTACGAGCGACCTGGACCATCGCCTCGCTCGCCTCCTCGACGGTGAACCGCCCCTGCTTCTCGAGCCGGTCGGCCAGCGTCGGGCCGGGAAGCAGCTCCATGACGAGGTAGACGATGCTGCCGTACTCGGTCGTCTGCTCGACGCCGACGTCGTGCACCTGCACGGTGCCCGGGTGGCTGGCCGCCGTCGTCGAGAGCGCCTCACGTCGGAAGCGCTCGGTCACCTTGGGGTCGGCAGAGGTCTCCACGACCTTCACGGCGACCCAGCGTTCGAGCCTGATGTCGGCCGCCTGCCAGACCTCGCCCATCCCGCCGCGGCCAAGCAGTCGGTGCAGGCGGTATCGGCCTGCGATCGGGGGGCGCGTTCGCATGCGCATATGTTGTCGGACTCACACCCCGTGCGTCTCGTGTACGCACCGATGAAGTCCGCCGATCTTTGCTATCGTCGCCGGTTTACGCATCAACTGATCGCCCTCGCGCGCGGAGCAGCGCGACCCCGAGACCAGCCAGCACGGCCAGCGCGATGCCGGTGAAGACTCCCCAGGCGATCGTCTGGTTCTGGGCGTCCCTGTGCTCACGCTGGATGTCGTCGGCGAGACGGCTGGCGGCATCGACGACCACCTCCTTGAGGTCCTGGACATAGCTGGCCGCATCGGCCAGCCAGAGCTGGTCCACGGGCCTGCCGTCGGCGCTGTCCTCCAGCTGCCTGACGACGTCCTCGACGTCACGGGCGTTGAGCACCCGGATGACGGCACGCTGGGACGTGACCGCGTACGACCCGAACTCGAACGACCGGCCCGAGATCCTGTCGAGCCGCTGCCGCGTCGCCGGATCGGCGCGCGCATAGATCGACTCCGAGTGGGTCGCCCAGGAGTCCTGGGCCGCGCTGAGATCGGCGATGCCCTGCGCGCTGATCCGCTCGTTCCGCAAGGCGTTCGCCATGATCCTCCGCTCGAAACCGAGCACCTCGGAGACGGATCCGATCAGCTCCAGGTTCCGCGCCTGCTTGGCCAGCTCGTCGTCCCGGAACGAAGGCAGCTCGGCGGCGAGGTCGAAGAGCCCGTTGACCGCGTTGGTGTACAGCTCAACGGCCACCAGCTTGCCGGCCCTGTTCCCCGCCCGGGCGGCCGCGCGGATGTCCGAGAGCCGCTCGAGGGCGGCCGCCGACCTCTCCGTACGCCGCCGCAGACCCGGATCGCCGGCGGTGTCCAGCTTCGCGACCTCGGCG
>DATCVR010000270.1:0-2428 GCA_036566745.1 Jiangellaceae bacterium
GCCCCAGGTCCTCAGCGAGCCGCTCGGTCGCCTCGAACCGCATCGAGTTGTCGAGCGCGACCGCGGCGTGGGTGCCGATCGAGTCCACGATGTCGACCTCTTCGGCGCTGAAGCTCCGAGGGCGGCGCTCGGCGACGACGAGTGCCCCGATCACGCGGCCGACCACGGTCAGCGGAACCCCCATGATCGCGTAAACGCCTTCGGCCCGGACCACCTCGTCGACCTCGGGCAGGTGCTTGATGGTGTCGTCGGTGAGGTAGTCAGCCGTCTGGTACGGCGCAAGTCCGGTGGCCACCTGGCCCAGCACCCCGGTGCCGAGCGGCATCCGGATCGTCCGGTACGCAGCGGTGGCCACACCTTCGGATGCGCGAATGTAGGTCTCTCGCCGTCCGGCGTCGTTCAGGCTCACGTACGCCATGTCTGAACCGACGATCGCGCGGGTCCGGCGAACGATCGCCTGGAGCACTGCCTCGACGTCTCGAAGCGCGGTGAGGTCGGCCGCGGTGTCCAGAAGGACCCTGAGCAGGTCCTCTCGGGACCGCGAAGACATGGCTTCCATGCACATAAGCCTCCCATGCACATGGAGCCGTGCCCATAGTGCCGGCGATTGGTGCGGGATTAGCGTGACCGGCATCACCAAAGAAGCCGAGGAGGCACACATGCGGATCACCGGAGCCGTGCTGGAAGAGCTTGGACGTCAGCGCCCCTATGCGCAGTCGCGCCCGATCACCATCACCGAGCTCGACCTCGCTCCTCCGGGGCCCTCCGAAGTGCGGGTGCGGATCGAGGCTGCGGGCGTGTGCCACTCCGACCTCTCGGTTGTGGAGGGAAATCGCCCACGGCCGGTACCAATGCTGCTAGGTCACGAGGCGGCCGGGCGCGTCGAGGCGGTCGGTGCCGACGTCGGGGATCTCCGCATCGGCCAGAGGGTCGTGATGGTGTTCCTGCCGCGATGCCAGGAGTGCTCTGGCTGCGACACGAATGGCCGGATGCCCTGCGAACGTGGCTCGGCCACCAATGCCGCCGGCACTCTCTTGTCCGGCGCCCAGCGGCTCAACCGGGACGGCGAAGCGGTGCACCACCACCTCGGCGTCTCGGCCTTTGCCACCCATGCCGTCGTCGACCGTGCCTCGGTGGTGCCCGTGGATGACGACGTACCTCCCGACGTGGCCGCAATCCTCGGCTGCGCCGTACTGACTGGCGGCGGAGCCCTGCTCAACGCTGTTCAGCCGGCCGCCGGCGACAGCGTCATGATCGTCGGCCTCGGCGGTGTCGGCATGGCAGCACTGCTGGCTGCGCTCGCGCAGGACGCCGGCGAAGTGATCGCAGTGGACAACAATCTCGACAAGCTGCAGCTCGCCCGCGAGCTGGGGGCCGACGCCGTCTACACCGCTACGGAAGTGGCCAAGCTCGGCATCAAGGCGTCCCATGTCCTCGAGTGCGCTGGTGACGCCCGTGCCTTCGAAACCGCGTACGCCGCCACCGCGCCGGGCGGCCGCACCGTCACCGTCGGGCTTCCCCGAGCAGAGGCGCGTAGCGAGATCTCACCGCTCACGCTGACCATGGAGTCGCGCACAGTCCTCGGCTGCTACCTCGGCTGGGCCGTGCCCTCACGCGACATCCCGCGCTTCGTCCAGTGGTGGCGAAGCGGACGCCTGCCTGTCGAAAAGCTGATCAGTCGGATCCGGCTCGATGACATCAATGACGCCATGGACGCACTCGCGAACGGCGACGCCGTACGCCAGGTGATCGTCCTCGATGAGCCGTGAGCGGCCCGCTCATCCAACGGATCTGACCGACCTACTCCCACCCGCCCTCGAAAAGAGAGTCACATGTCCAACCTCAACACCCCTGACGTGAGTTCGCCCCCGATGAGCAGGCGGCCGGTCAGCGTCGTCAGAATCGTCTTCGCCTCCCTGGTCGGCACCGCCGTCGAGTGGTACGACTTCTTCCTCTACGGCTCCGCGGCCGCGCTCGTGTTCGGCAAGCTGTTCTTCCCCGAGTCCGAGCCGGTCACGGCAACCCTGCTCGCCTTCGGCACCTACGCGCTGGGCTTCGTCGCCCGGCCGCTCGGCGGCATCGTCTTCGGCCACTTCGGCGACAAGGTCGGCCGAAAGAAGATGCTCGTCTTCTCGCTCATGATGATGGGCCTGTCCACCATCGCGATCGGGCTGCTGCCGACGTACGCCACCATCGGGCTGGCTGCGCCTCTACTCCTGCTGGCGTGCCGACTCCTGCAGGGGTTCGCCGTCGGGGGCGAGTGGGGTGGCGCGGTCCTGATGGTCGACGAGCACGGCAAGGACACCCACCGCGGGTTCTGGTCGTCCTGGGTCCAGGCGGGCGTACCGCTGGGCAACCTGCTCGCCACCGGGGTGCTGTGGCTGCTGGCCATGATGCAGTCCGACGATGCATTCAACGCGTGGGGCTG
>DATCVR010000271.1:0-2945 GCA_036566745.1 Jiangellaceae bacterium
GATCGGCGAGATCATCCGCAACAAGGGCTCGGAGTACGACGACGTCGAGCTCGGCGGTCTCGCCGACGGCGTCTTCCTCGGCGGCTACGAGACCTCCGCCTCGATGCTCTCCATGGGCGCCTACGTCCTGATGCAGAACCCCGAGGCGTACGAGATCCTCCGCTCCGGCGACAGGGCCGAGGTCGACAAGGTCGTCGAGGAGCTGCTCCGCTACCTGTGCCCGGTGCAGCTCGCGTTCCCGCGGTTCGCCCGCGAGGACCACGACCTCTTCGGCCTGCCGGTCAAGAAGGGCGCCGTCGTCCTGGTCAGCCTCACCGGCGCCAACCGCGACCCCGCGGTCATGCCGAAGCCGGAGCAGTTCGACCTCCGCAACGCCGACACCATGCACTTCGCCTTCGGCCACGGCATGCACCGCTGCGTCGGCGCCGAGCTGGCTCGCATGGAGCTCCGCGCCGCCCTCACCGGCCTAGCCCGCCGCTTCCCCGACCTCGCCATGGCCACCGACGACCCCGGCGACCTCGGCTGGCGCGACCTCTCCGTCGTCTACAGCCTCGACCGCCTCCCCGTCCGACTGGCCAAGGACCCCGTCCCCGCCTGACCCGCCAACCGCCGAGTCGGCGCATCCTGACGAAGAATCTCGCCGAGTCGGCTCGTCATGACGCGCCGACTCGGCGGAATCTGTGTGGCCCGATCCGACGGCGCCGATCGAGGCCGCCGCCTCGCCGGCTAGGACATCCGAGCTGCCGCTACCGACCGAGCGCGTAGGTGAGCACCACAGCACCGTTCGCGAGGTCGGTGACCTTCTGCAGATCCATGTCGGTGGTGGCGAGCCCCGCCAGCAGCGACTCACCAGAGCCCGCGACGAACGGGGAGAGGCTCACGTGGAGCTCGTCCAGCAGACCTGCCTCGATGAGTGCTCGGCTCAGGGGACCGTTGCCGTACTTCACCAACGAGCCCTCGCCCGACTCCTTGAGGGCGGCGACGGCCTCGATGGCGTCACCGGGAAGCACCTCGGCGTTCCAGGTGGTCTCGGTGAGCGTCCTGGACGCGACGTACTTCGGCAGCGAGTTGAACCTGTCGGCCAGCTCGCCGCTCCTGGAGGGCCACGATGCGGCGAACCCTTCGTAGGTCACGCGGCCGAGCACCATGCCGACCGCGCGATCCAGGAGTCGGACCGCGTAGTCGATCTGGCCGTCGCTCGGCACGATCTTCATCTGCCCTGCCCAGAAGTCATCACCGTCGAACCTGCCGTCGAGGGAGACGTGGGTGTACTCGATCAGTTTTCGCATGAGCAGACCCAAACACTCCGGTGACCTGCCGGTCTTGTATCGAACCGAACCGGGCCCACGGCTCAGAACGCGAGGAACCTGGGATCGGATCTCAGCTGGCTCGGAGTGTGGCCGGTTGCCCACCGCATCGCCCGCGTGAGCTGCGGCTGGTCGTAGTAGCCGCCGACCGAGATCGCCTCGGCGGTCGTTCCACCTGTCATGAGGAACTGTGCGGTGGACCGCGCACGCTCGATGCTGGCGACCTTCCGGCGCGATATGCCTACTGCCCGACGAAACCGGATCTGGGCGGTCCGCTCCGAGACGGCGCGCGGCCGTCGGTCCTGGTGGATCTCCTCGACCAGCCGGTCGGTGACCAGCAGTCCGGCGCGTACCAGCCTCGCCACGAACACGTCGACGTTGTCCACGGTCGGCATCTCCCAGTCGCGGTTGTCCAGAAGGATCCGGCCCTCTGCCACGGTCGGAAGCTGGGCGTCACGCAGATCGGCGACAGCGGCGGACGGGAACAGCGGAAGATGGGCACCGACCTCGAGCTCGACGCCGAAGAACTCCCAGCCCTTCGGACAGGTCAGGTTGGAGGCCTTTGTCTCCGGGCCGTGAACATACATGGACCAGCCTGCATCATTGCCCGCGAACGAGAGCATCGTGGACGCCTTCGCCACCGACGCAAAGCTGACCTCGGCGTCGAATCGTGCCGCCCACACGCGCTCCACCAGAGGTAGTTCCCCCGCGACCTCGTCGAAGATCAACCCCATGGGCGCGAGTCTTCAGGACGCGCGAACGTTTGACACTCCAATTCTGGAGGTCGTCAGTCGCGGCGGGTCTCGAGGACGCGGAAGCGCTCGGCGCTGCCGATGCGCCCCAGCGCTGCAGCGAGTGCCAAGAGCCGATAACTACCCAGGGCACGCTCAACAGTTGACCCGTCCGACTGGCCAAGGACCCCGTCCCCGGCTGATCGGACGGCGGGGCATCACCCCCAGGTGAGGCCAGCCACCACCAACAGCAGCAAGGCCGCATAGACCGCCACGCAGATCCGCTCGACGGTGGGACTCGACGCCGCCGGAATTGCGGCCACTGCTGCGCCGACGCCAGGAGAAAGAACGAACACGGTCCACGCCAGCCGGTCATCGACAAGAATGGCCAAGGACGCCAGCCCCAAGGACCCCAGCGTGACCAAGCCACTCGCGCACGGCAAAGCGAGGACGCGGTTCAGCACCACACCGGCCACGATCCCGACGACCAGAAGCACGATGAAGGACCACACGAACGCGCCGAACCCGACCAATCCCGAATCGGTCTGCGACTGGTGCCACATAGGCCAAGCTGCCGCTAGGGCCAACGCCCCAGCGATCAGCCACGCGACGTACGAACGGATGACGTTGCCATACCAGGTGGGGTCCGGTCTGCTCACCTATCGAGCCTGGCTGAACAATGCGGAAGGTACATCCGCACGGATACTCAAGTGGCTGAGGATCCGGTCACGCCTGATCTCTTAGCCGTTTAGCACTGAGGCGCCGGCTCCTCAGTGATCGCCACGGCGATCCACGGCGCCAGAACGAACGCCGGGATCGCCAGCAGCGGCAGGCTCGTCATCGGGGTCGCGATGATCACGAACGCGGCCCCGGTGCAGAACCGACCGAGCCCGGAGCGCATGCTCAG
>DATCVR010000272.1:0-45089 GCA_036566745.1 Jiangellaceae bacterium
GCCCTCCCCGGCGGTCCTGGTGTCCTGGGGCTTGGGGGTCCTCCCCCACCCATCCGTAACCCTGAGTCACCGTGCTGCGTGCCACCCACCGGGCTGCGTACGTGCTGTGTGGTGGTCATGACACGTCTTGCATAGGCCTCGGCCATGGGCCGGGTCGTCTGCGTCCAGTCCTGCGGCCTCGAGCTCACGCCTGCTACGTGGGTAGTGGTCTGCCACTGTGGAGGGGGCAAGGCAGCGGGGTCCGTGTCCATGGTCCTGGTCTGCGCATATGCAGAGCGGGTCGCGTCGCAGTACACCGCGGCGGAAGCGGGTCCGGTGGGTGTGGCCGTAGCCTCGCTGGGTGGCGGTACCCCTGCGCTGCTCGGCCTCACGCTGGCATGGGTCCTCGCATCGGGACTGTCCGACGGGCACGAGGTTGGGACAGCCAGGGGTCGAGCAGGTCTTCAGTGCCCGGGGCAATTGCTCAGTCGATGGCGGGGAGGATCGCCGCGGCGAATAGCCAGAGCGCCAGCCCTGCCCAGCCGAGGTGCACGCGGGGCAGGTTGACCCCGAATGCGGCGACGACGAGTAGGACCAGGGCGAGTAGGTAGAGGAACAACTGGAGGGTCATGGTCACCTCCGGGAACGGGCTGGAGACCTACTCCAGCTACCGTCGTGAAACTCCCACATGGTGATCGGCTTTGTCAAGCGTCCTTGACGCGTGTCGCCATGATGTCCTCTGCGCAGTAGTAGACCTCACGGTGGCCGGTGCGCTTCCGCCTGCGCCAGAAGTGGCGGTGGGCGAGCCGGTGTACGGCCTTGGGGTCCACGCCAAGGGCCAATGCGACGTCGGCTGCGCAGAGGTAGCCCGGGACGTGGGCGATCATCCGAACACCTCCTCCCAGACAGCGTTTACCTCGGCGAGTGAGCAGCGCCCACGCTCAGCCAGCACCTCGGGTGCCGTTCGCGGGGTGTAGGTGCAGCCCGACGTTGGGCAGAAGTGCCGGCCCGGTGTACGCGACTCCCGGATGTAGGTGCTGGTGTCGACCCATTCGACCTCGGGGGGGCGGTCGCAGTTCATGCACCGTGCCGGCCGATAGTCGTCGAGATTGTTCGGGGCGTAGCTCATTGCCCGGTGATCCGGCCTACCGCATCGTCGAGGCGAGCCAGTAGTGCGCGGTCGGGGTGCATGAGTGGATGGTTGAGCCAGTCCGGCCAGGTCGGCTTGCTGCCAAGGTCCACGGTTAGCGGTTCCTTCGCTATGGCGTTGGGCTCGAGCGGGTCGAGCTGCGCCTTGCCGGCCGCATCGCGGACTATGCGCGTCAGGTGGAGGCGGTAGTTGCGCCCGTCCTGCTCGATCGTCAGTTCGGGCCTGACATCTTCGGGTCGGACGTTCAGGCTGCGAACCCAGTCGAGGAGTTCGTTGCGCTTGTCATCGGGCAGGTTGCCGCAGTCACGGTTACCCAAGCTTGCGACGATCATCGGGTCCTCCCTATGTCCATCATGCCGCACTCCGGCCAAGCAGCTGGGCGCCGAGCTTCAGCCAGCGCGACGTGGGCCAGCGGTGCGTCTCGTCGTGGTTGCAGACGACCTCAGACGGCAGCAGGGATGAGTCCCGGCGCAGGATGGTCCAGAGAGTCCCGGGGCAGGGTTCCAGCGCCTCCTGCTCGTCCTGGGCGGTCTTCTCGGGGCATGTGGCGTACATGCCGTCGGGGAGTTCGATGGGGAACCGCCGGCCGCCTCCGGGGTAGGCGATCCGCCTTGCCTCGCCGTGGGCCAGGTCGTGGAGTTCGGCGACGGCTTCCGCGGCGGCGGGGTGGGCGGCGAGCCATTCGGCGTGCTTGGCGAGGTAGGCGCCGATGGCGCGCATGTTGTCCGGCGGGAGCGAGATGCCGCGCTCCTCGGACACCATGCGGCACCAGGAGACCAGCGTTGCCCGGATCGCGATGCGGGCATCCGCCGCGGCGTCGTTGAGGGTGATGTTGGGGTCCTTGCTGCTGCTGACCTTCTCCCCCAAGCCGGTGGAGCCGGTGAGCACCTGCAGCAGCTCGCTGTGTAGTCGGGCGGCCTCTATCGCGTCCTCGGCGAGCTTGCGAAGGTGTAGGTCGCAGATGATCGCCCCGTCGACTGCGAGGCGTGGGACGCATCCGCGGCACTCGGGGTCTTCGCAGTCCGAGGCGTGCCTGCCGAAGGCGCGGCAGGTTGAAACGACACAACGTAGGCCGCGGAGGTTGTGGGTCACGCCGGGCCTGTCCCGTAGCCGGCCTTGTCGATCACTGCCGCGACCGCCGCCCACTCACCATCGCCAAACCGGTACCGGATGAGGCCCCTGTCGGTTGAAGTCTGCGCCGGCTTGCCGTCAAGGTTGATCAGCCAGGCGCACTCACACATGTCGTCCGGCTGCGGATCGTCCGGCGTTACGAGCGAAATGTAGACTTCGCCGATCTCCCGCTGGCCATCCCTCAGGGTTGCCTGGATCTTCATTGTCAACTCCTTAGCCGAGACTCGGGATGTTTTCCTCGTGGTCCGTGACGGTCCACTTCAAGTCGCACTGGTAAGGGTATTTGTCGTCGATGTAGTGGGAGCGGACCCGGGTCATTCTAGGCTTGCTGGGGTCTGGGACGTAGAGGATGAAGCATTCCAGGATGGTTTTGCTGGGCACGCTGGCAGTTACCTTGACCTTTTCGCCCGGGTAGACCGTGCCGTCTTCGCCGTCGCGGGTCTCGAATTTCTTGTCTAGGTAGAATCTGCCGTTGTTGGTGTGTTTTCCGATGTGCCATTCGTACGCCGTGTGTACGTGTGGTGTGGTGTCGAACGTGACTCGGAATGTGTATTTCTTCTTCGGCTTCTGCGACTCTTCCGGGACGAGCGGCTTCGGGTCATGTTCGGCCGAGTGTGGGGTGCGGCCGTTCGCCCTGTCGCAGCCGGGGTCTTCGGCGCCCATCATCGCCACCGCCATGGCGGCAGCCAGGAACAAGCGTGTGACCGGTCGTCTCATTGTTCGTCTCCGGGTGTGTGTGCGGGCGGGGTGTCGGTGGCCTCCACGGGCAGCCACGGACCAACCCAGCGGCGCTCGATACTGCACCGCCACCGCGGGGCTTCGGCAACGTCAGCACGTGCCGTCGCTTCGGTATCCACCGTGTAGCGGTAGGTCCGACCGCCGGCCGGGCTGGTAGCACTGACGCGCCACTGCTCGCGCGCTCCGGTTTCGCGGAGCCGGCCTGCCTCAGCCAGAGCAGCCACGACCAGCTTGCCGATTCGTCGCGCCTCTGCGGCCATCGCGGGGAACGAGTCGCGGTACTCATCCCAACTTGACCAGGCGACCCCTGCTGCCGCTGCTGCTGCGCGTTCGACGTCTTCGGGGGTCCAGGCGCTCATTGGCCGGTCGCCTCCCCGAAAACGGCTGGGATCTCGCTAATGATCGGCTGCATGGCCGCCATCTGTTCGCCGGTGACGAGCTGCATCACGTGAGCTTCGCCGAGCATGTCCGCGATTCGCTCGGCCGCCTCCGCCGTGACACACCAGATACGTGTGGTCGCTCCGCCGTCGGGATGTGGCGTGCTGATGCAGAGATTGGGCATCGTGTTAGCCGCGACAAGCGGGTCTTCGGGGGTCCAGGAAGGCTCAGCCATGGGTGACCGCCGGCAGGTCGTATTCGCCGGCCTTGAACGCGGCGACCAGCGGACCCCACTCCTCCGGGGTGAACGGCAACACCACCCCCGGGTGCTGACTGTTCCGCAGGAACACAGCGTTGGGGTAGATCTTGATCTCGGGGCAGGTGCCGGAGTCGCATCGGCTGGGTCGGCGCCACATCGGGTCAGACATCGTGGGTCCTTTCGGTGAGTTGTTGTTTCGCTTCCCGGTAGGCGTCGGTCATGACGCGACCTCGAACAGGCCGGCCTGCCCGTCGAGCTGTGGCGGGGGTTTGGGTACGCCGAGGACTTTGGCTAGTTGGCCTGGGTCGGTGGTGCGCCATTGGGCTAGGCGGGAGTAGTCGGCGCTGCGGTCGACGGTGATGCCGGTGCGGCCGAGCGCGTGGGCGACGAGGGCGACGGTGCCGGTGCCGCCGCACGGGTCCAGGACGACGGCGGGGTGGGTGGCTGCGGTGGGTTCGGGGCAGGCACACACCTCACCGACGATCGATGCCGACAGCTTGAGATCCGGCGCAGCAGATGAACCCGGCCGGCCTTTACCGTGCGTGCCCATGGCAGCCAGGCCGTCCGTGAACCTGTTCGCGAAGCGGTTCTGTCGGTGTTCGTACTCCCGCTCGACCAATGGTCGGCGTCCTTCGCCGCAGGCGGCGCAGATCCCCGACGGGGACCAGCCCTGGATGATGCGCCGTGGCCATTCGGTGGGGAACGCGGCGAAGTGGTCCACACCCAGCTCCGCCGGGACGGTCAGCGGCTCGGTCGGGACCGTCCACACCGACCCGGGTAGCGCGCCGAGCGGGTTCGGCCCAGCGTCAGCCAGTCCGTCGTACTGGCTGCTGCTGGCCACGACGGCGGGCCTAGTGCCGCCGTTGCGTCCCGTCGTCCAGCTGCGCGCGTGCGGCTGGCGGATGGTGTCTACGGCCGCGTAGTAGCGGGGCAGCTTGACCAGGTGCACCCAGTCCTCATGCGACCGCCGCACCCGGTCGGTGACACTCTCCGGCAGCCCGTTGGGCTTGGACCAGATGACGACGGCGCGGGCGATCAGGCCCAACGTGTCGACGGCGGCGATGCGGTACCGCTCCGGCAACAGCAGCAGCGACTTCTGGCGGCCGGGCGCACGCAGTCCGGATCGGGCAGATAGGGCGTTGCGCTTCTGCCCGCCGCCGACGGCACCGTTTGCTGCCGCCGCTCGTTCCGTCGCTGCCGGCGTACTTGTCGCCGAGGTTGACCCAGATCGACCCGGCCGGCTTCAACACCCGCACCCACTCCCGGGTGCACTCCACCAACGCGGCAATGTACTCCTGCGGGGTCGCCTCCGAACCGATCTGCCCGGCGTAGTGCTCCCCACCGTCCGTGTACGAGCGCAGGGCGAAATACGGCGGCGACGTGACAACCAGGTCCACCGACGCGTCAGGTAGGGGCAGGGCGCGGGCGTCACCGCGAACCACGTACGCGGTCACGTCTGCTCCTCGCCGCGTTCTTGAAGCTGTTCCTTCGCGGCCAAATAGTCGGGGGGGAGTTGCGCGGACATGATCCGTCGAATGGTCATCTGCTGCACCGCTTCCAGGCGACGTAGCGCTGGCGGTGCCACACCAGACCGACACCGAGCAGGTGACCGCAACTGCTCCTCAAGAGCACCGGCCGCAGCCACCTAGGGGGATCGGCGACGCTGGCCGAGTATGCAATCGGCCAGCTCCAGCGAGCCCGGGCGTGAGGTGCATTGGTGAACGCGGGCATCAGCCGGTCCTTTCGGTGAGTTATTCCCGTGCTTGGCGGTAGGCGGGTGTGGGTGGTGTGCCGCGGCGCAGCTGCCGCCAACGTCGCGGTCATGACGCCCCCAGCGGCAACACGTCCTGCGCCAACCGGCGGGCCGCGACTTCGCAGTACCGCTCCTCCAGCTCTACGCCGATAGCGCGGCGGCCGAGATTGCGGGCGGCGACCAGGGTTGAACCGGAGCCGGCGAAGGGGTCAGCGATGACGCCCGGCGGGCAGGCGTCGATGAGTTGTTCCATCAGGTCAACTGGCTTGGTGTGTGGGTGCCCCCGCTTTGTGTAGATGGCGAGTGACCTTGCATTGGAACGCAATACAGCCGAGCGAGCCGCAGGCTCCATTTGCCAAGCGGAACCCACAAGGTAAATCGCTTCCCAGTCCCGGCGCCAACCTGCGAGGCAGTGCCGGAAGCCTGCATCAGGGGGCTTGGCCCAGATCAGCACCTGTCGGGTTCCCTTGGGGGATTCCGCCGGTGGGCATCCGAACACCAAGCACGGCTTGCCATCGCCGAATGCAGCCAGTGCAAAGTCTCGGGCAGCGGTGTCTTGGTCGCCCTCGATCCCGCCCTCGGTCCTGTTCCCGTTGTAGGACGTCGCCGTCCAGCCGATGCCGTAAGGCGGGTCGGTGACGAGCACGTCGGCCTGCAGCCACTCTGTGGCCTCGCGGCAGTCCCCCAGGTACAGGGTTACTTGGTCGTCGGCGTAGTACGGGGTCACGCGCTCGCCCGCCGACGGTCGCCACCGGTCAGAACAACGCGGGTACAGATCTCGACCAACCGTGACGCGATGCGGTCGCCGACGCCCTCGCGCAGGTCGGCGAGCGGCAGGTTGGTGGTGAAGATGGTCGGCTTCATGTCCTCGTACCGGCCGTTGATGAGCCGGTACGTGGTCTCCTCCACCCATTCGGAATGCTTGGCCGCGCCCAGGTCGTCGATGAGCATCAGGTCGGCTCGGCGGTACGCGCGCAGCGTGCCTTCGGGGTCCTTCCCGCCCGGCCGGAGTGCGGCGGTGAAGTCGGCGAAGGTGGACGCCTCCCACCTGCGGGACGTGGCCACGACCGCGGCACGCAGCGCGCCGTACGCCTGCCACGTCTTCCCGACGCCGGTCGGGCCGACGACCAGCAGCGACGGGGACTCCTTCGGGTCGGCGACGAACCGGGTGACCCAGCCCAGCACGTCGGGGTGATCGGCGATGGCGTGGACGTACCGGCGTGGGAACCGCTTGTCACATTCGGCCGTGGCGCGGATGGCCGCCCACCGTCGTGCCTCCTCTTGGGTGCCGGCTTTGGCGTCCCCGGCGCAGGCGGTGCAGTTGACCGGGGTCCCGTCGTGCGGGCATGGCTCGGCTGCGAGCTTCCGCAGTCCGGCAAGGTCCGGGATGGTGGTCACGGTCAGAGCCCTTCTTCGTAGACGGACATGTCGGCGGGATTCCGGTACGCCTGATGCGGTTTGCTATTTGACGAGCTTCGACCATTGCGAGATTCGCGATCGGACTGTGCGCGGCGCATCCAATTCCGCCACGTCGCCGGCCAATCGGTCTTGACTCCCTTTTGGCCCGGTGCGCCACGGAAGTAGTCGACGAATGCGTCGGTCTCAGCTGTGCCGACAAGCGGGGTGTTCTCGCGAGCCCAGGCGACCATCTCCGGTGTGGCTCGGAAGTCGTCGGGGATGCGGCTGCCGCGTGTGCGTCCAGTGGTCTTAGTTCTTACGGACGGTTCTACTGACGGTTCAAGGACGGTTCCGGGTGCAGCCCGTTCGGGGGTCCCCCGCACGTCGTTCGGGGGTTGGGGTGCAGCGTGTTCGGGGGGCGAAGGCTGTGCACCCTGCATCACGTTCGGGGTGCAAGCTGTGCGGGGTGCAAGCTGTGCGGGGGTTGGGGTGTCGGCCGGGCCGGACATGATGACGCGGTACCGGTTGCAGCCGCGCGGACCGTCATTGGCACCTACGAATAGCTCGCCGAGACCGACGAGATTCCTTACCGCATATTGGACGCCCCGCTCGGAAAGGCCGGTCTTCCGAATCAGCTCCGACATGCTCGGGTAGGCATTCGCCCCGTCGTCGCTCGCGCAGTCGGCGATAGCGAGCAGGACCAGTCGCTCGGTCTTCTTTGAGCGGCTGTGCTGCCAAACCCAGGTCATGACGCGGACGCTCACGGGCGACTGCCCGAGTGGGGGGCTGCGCACTCTGGGTGCACACGGCTAGACTCATGCATGGCGGGCTCCTGTGGCTGTGAGAGGCTAGGAGTTTCGTCGCGAGCCGGGATGCTGAACCCATCCCGGCTCGCCCCATATTCTCTCACACCCGACACCTGTACGAGGCACTGTGGACGGTGTTTCTCGGCGTGATGGAGCATGTACTGCTGGCCGAAATCCCAGCCATCAACGGCGGTTCCGGTCTCCAGGCAATCAACGCACCCCCACCACCACATCACGCCACTGCCTGCCGCTTCCGCTGCCGTAGATCCCGGTAGTACTCGCGGGCCGCACGCTTGCAGTCGTCGCAGGCGTCCTCGCGCCGGTTCCGGTGCCGCTGATACGCACCCCAGGTCCCGCACGGGGACAACTTCGACGGGTCCCACTTCCGCACCTTCGGCTCAGGCTTCGGCGGCTCGGGCTGTACCACGGGCCGGTCGAACAATGTCCATGCGGTAAGCGCCTTCCACGACCGGTCGTCCGGCACCGCACACGCCAACACGAACGCCAGCCGGTACAGCTCATGCGAGTTCGGCACAGTCGTCGACAGCCAGATGTTGACGTCATCCGGGCCGTCGTCGCGTACCCGCAACACAAGCTCCTGGGCCAGCCGCTCCAGCTCCTCCACATCCATCACTGCTGCCGCCTCCGGCTCTGGATGTAGCGCCGCTCCTCCGCTGTCCGGGCACCCCAAATGCCGAACCGCTGGTCGGTTTCGATTGCCCAGTTCAGGCACTTCCGGCGGACGTCGCAGCCGTAGCAGATGGCGATAGCTTTCACTGTCGCCGGGCCTTTCCCGCCGCGGCCGATACCGGAGTCGGGGAACCACAGGTCGGCGTCGTACTCCCGGCAGGCACCGAAGGACCGCCAGTCCTTCTCGTCGGACCGTATGGTCACTGCTCCTCCCACGCTTCCGTCGCGGCGGCAACCATCCGCAGCGCCTTCCCCGCCTTCCGGGTGCGGCGGCCGTGCACCTCCGCCTTCCCGTCCACCGAGATACACACCACCAGCGCCCACTCGTTAGGGTTGATCAGTTCCCGGGCCCCGTCCCGCGGCGGAGGTCCAGGCTCGGCACCGCGGGGCGAGGGGTCCGGGGGCCGGTAGGTTCCGAGCACCTGCCGGCGGCTGATCTTGTCCCAGTGGGTTGGCTTCTTACGCGGCGGCATCGCGAACCTCGGCGCCGACGATGCGACCCGTGTAGGCGTGCACCTCAAAGTCGTCGCTGGTGGACTTCTCGCCGGGAAGCGTGACGATGGTCAGCCCAACCTCTTCGCGCATCCATTCCTCGGTGACCACGTACAGGTAGTCCTCCGCCGACGGCTCGTCCGGCTCGGACATGAAAGCGGCGGACTGCGGTAGGTCGTCGGCGTAGACGCCGGGCACCTCGATGTGCAGAACAAGTTTCTTAGTTGCCTTCTCGGCCATCGGTCTCTCCTGGTGGGTTGGTTGAGTACTGCTTGAACCATCGGGTGGGGATGCCTTCCCGCTCCGCCAACTCGCCGCATTGGGTGGCGCCCTTGGAGTCGTCGAGGACGAACGCCAAACACACGTCCGCGCCGGCCTTGACCATCTCCCTGTTGCGACGGATGCCAGCGGCCTTGCCGTACTGGCGCCAGTCGGCAGGGTGCCGTTCGGCGGTCAGTGGCCAGAGTTGGCGGCGGTTACGCGCCCAGTAGTCGGCCATGATGTCGGCACCCGGTGCGCAGCCGTGCACCACAACGACCTGGCTGCAGCCGGCACGTAGTGCCTGTTCGGCGACGATGTCTAGCGTCTTGCGGATGGTGTCCTGGTCTTTCCACTTCCGGGAGCCGGTCACCAGAACGCGGAAGGTCTCCTTGCTCATCGCTCCCCCGGTGGGTCGTCGGTGTACTCGCCTTCCTCAGTCAGGTACTTCCAGCAATTTCCAGTAATGAGGACTGGCACGGTTGCCGGGTTGTCGTATTGGGACACCAGCCAGCCGTTGTGCAGCGCCTCACCGCGGCGGGACTCAATCCTCTGGTGGCAGGTGATGCACGCGCGCAGCAGGTTCGCCGGAGAGTTGGTGTCTTCCCGGTCGGTGCCGCCCATGGCGCGTGGCCGGCGGTGGTGGATCTGGCAGTAGTCGTCCCACCAGCCGCAGATTTCGCACCGTCCACCGGAGCGGACGACGACGGTCAGCGTGGTTGCCGCGTCGGGTCCGGTGTTGCGGTGCCGGCGTGTCATCGCGGTACGGCGAAGCGTCATGACGCACCGTCCTGGTACCAGTCGTCCGCCCGGCTGCGAAGCTCCTCCGCACGGGCCAGCACATCGCGGCCATAGTCAGTGCCACGCTGCACCAACTGGTGCTCGAGCTGGTTCGCCTCCCGGCGCAGGTGCGCGGCATACCGCTGCCGCTTGGCCTTACTCTGCTTGTCGTACTCGGCGTTGCAGGCACGGCACACCCGAGTGCCGGGGTTTCTGCCGACGGTCCGGACCAATGTGTTTTCCGGTGTGTACTCGTGTCCGTTCTTGCAATGGGTCTTTGCTCTGCGGAGTTCGCCGGTGACCCGGGAGCCGCTGCTCCCTTGGCTATTCACCTGCCGGCTGACCACGCGCATGTGCTTGACGTTCACACATGGCGGGTTGTAGCAGAGGTGGTCGATCGTCAAGCCGGCAGGGATATCGCCAACGGTCAAGATCCAGATGACGCGGTGGACCCAGTCCGCCTTGCCGCGGAAGCGGACTCTGCCGTACCCGCGCTCTGTACGGCAGCCCCGCCAGACGAGGCAGTCCCCCTCGGGAGAGGTACGAGCCAGGATTCGACTGGCCAGCTCTTCCTCAGGTATGCGTGCTGGCATCAGGTCTCCTCCCCTGGATGACAAAAGCATTCGCAGGTGGACACCTTGCATTCGTCGTGCCGTCGGCCTTTGCAGGAGCCGGACATGAGCCGCACCCGACGCACCAGCTTCCGAACTTCGCCCCGGGTCATCGGCGTACCCACCATCGCCGGATACGACTTGCCGCAGTGTGCGCATTCACCGGAGCCGTTCAGGGCCTTGCCGTCCCGGGGGCAGCGTTCTCTCATGCCGCACCTCCCAGCTCGACCAGCCGCGCGGCGGCCTGCTTGTCCAGCCGCTCGTACTGCATCGGGGTGAGTTCGCCCTTCGACCGGAGAGACTTAGCCTTCGCGCCGACAGCGCCCATGGTCTCCGCGGTCGCACCCGCAACCTCGGCCTTCAGCACCTCGTACAGGGCTGTCTGCGCATCGGTGGCTGGCTTCGCCGCTTCCCACTCGTCGTGGGCCCGCCTCGAGGCGTGCGCTGCGTCGTCGTCGTCCGACTCCGGCGCAACACCCGTCACCGAACACAGCGCATACCGGCGGGCGTAGGTGATGGCGGAACCCATCTCCTGCGGCGTCCCCAACTGCAGCGGATACTCCCCCGCCTTCGACTCCCCCGAAGTGTGCAGCAGCTCGTACGCCAACACGAACTTGCCCTCACCGTTGAGGGTGGGCCGGGTGACCCAGGACAGCCCCAGCGCGCCGAGCCGGGGAAGGATGGCCTTCGACACGTCCGCCAGGTCGGCGTACTGGTACTTGTACTTGCCGCCGGTCTTCGTCTGCACCTCGGCCGTGTTGCCTTTCCCAACCTCTGGCAGTTCGGTCTGCAACTGCGCAAGCGCGGCAGCCAGGTTCTCGGTCACCGGTGTTCCCCGTTCTTGTGTGCCGGGAAGTCGGGTGCCTTCTTGAACTCGGCGATGAGGTTCTTCACGTGAGGGAGGGTGTGAGACTGCTCGATCCAGCCCAGCAGCATCCGCAGTTCGGCGTTCTCCGCCCGCAGCTGCTCCATCTTGGCCAGCAACCCTTCGGCGACTTCGACACGGACCGGAAACGTCATCGCTGCTTCTCCTGGTTGAGTTCGGCTGCCTGCCGGGCGGCGACGTCCCGCTCACCCGGCAGCCGGTATCCGAACCGGTAGGACGAGTAGTCCATCTGCGCCCGCAGTACGGCTTCCTCAACCTGTAGGTCACGTTCGTCTTCGCAGTCCTCGCAGTCGCAGTCCGGCCGGTCCAGTTCTGGGTCGGACACCACATCCACCATCGAGTCGTAGGCGTCCTCGTGCCACGCGCCAACACGGCCAGCGGCCCAGAACGCCAACGCCGAGCCGATAGACGCCGCCACGGCGTAGCCGATGCCGGCCCAAATCCACCAAGGCATCACCCCGCCACCGCCCAGTCGTGTAGTGCGGCCGGGTTGACCGGTGCCGGGGACACCGGCTGCGGCATCGGCAACACAACGGTCGGGAAGAAGTCCTCCAGTGGGGACAGTGCCGGCCCGATGAGGACATGCTCGGACGACCGCGTTTGCCACTCGGCGGGGATGAGGTGGTCGGCGGGTTTGGCCGGTCGTGCGCCGGGGCGGTGGTTGCCGCGGTACCGGGGTCGGCGGGCCAGCCGCCACAGCCGGGTCACGACACACCGCCGGTCTGGCGCGCTAGCCGGCGAGGCTCAAGCAGCGTCACGGCCTGCCGCCACCGGTACTCGTGATTCTGGCCGCCTTGAAGCAGTTCGTCATGCACTGCATCGATCAGCCTGTTGAGCCGTTCCACTTCGGCCAGCAGGTCGTCAACGTCTTCCGCGTAGAACGGGTCGGAGGAGAACTCTGCGCGGGCCTTGATGGCTTCGGTGTCGAGGCTCACAGCGTCCACCCCCACCGCTTCGGGGAGGCAAAATCCGCCGACCCCATCACCACCGGCGGACCGGGGGATGCCGCACCCCCGGTGAAGAACTCGACGAGGAGGCGGCGAATCTCCACCACTGCACCACCGGACGACAGGTGGTTCGCCGTCACCTGGTAGTAGATGTCGCTGGCGAGTTTGGCGTAGCGGGCGTTGCGGGCCTGCTCGTATTCGACGAGGCGACGCTCAACCATGTCGCTCATGACTCGCCGCCCTCGTGCGCGGCCCTCGTCTCGTTGGCCGCGTCCAGCGTCTCTGCGACATCGAACAGGTCACCGGCCTCGCATTTCACAAGGAACTTGCCGGAGTTGAATGAGATGCGTACAACGTGCTCGGCGTCCTCGCGGTCGGCCTCATCCCGGGATGCCTGGGCGAGCTTGGCGTAGGCGCCGATGATGTTGCCGGCGGCGGCTGCCCACTCCTCGCCGGTGCGGGCGGCGTCGAGGGCTTCCGCACCGGTCATGGCCGGCGGGTCCATGGAGCCGTGGAACACTCCGGGCTGCGGGACGGGCACCGGGTTGCCGTGGCCGTCGTGGTTCAGGTCGTCCGGGTCATGCGCGGCGACCGCGGCCAAGATGTCGTCAGCGACACGCAAGGCGGCGTCGCGTGAGTTGTCCCCGATGTCCACGGCGCGGAAAACCAGGTAGCCAATGGTCTCGCGCAGGGTGAAGCCTCGGGTCACGTCGGGTTCGGTAGGCTGTGTCATGATCTCGACTCCCAATCCAGTCGGGGTTATCAGCGGCGGGTCGCGGGCGTGCGGCCCGCCGTCTTGCGTGGGGATGGGTGTGGCGGTGTCGGGTAGCCGGGCCCCGGTTTCGGGTCAGGCCACGGGCTGGTCATAGCTGCACCCCGTTGAAGACCCACGTCCACAGGCCGATGGCCATCAGGCAGCCGTGGGCGACGTGGCGGATCAGGGCCAGGGCTTGGGTCACACGGCGGGCGCTCACGACCAAACCCCGTCTTCGCTTGTGTCTTGCTCGGCGTCGCTCAGGTCCCAATCGCGGGCGCACTGCCAGCACAGCGAGCCGGGCTCGACCTCCGGGCACTTCTCGTCGGCCAGCTCGCGCGCCTTCGCGGTCACCTGGTCGGCCGGGGTGTCCTCCGGAACATCGACCTCGATCACGAACGACGCTGTAGCGAGGTACTGGACGTAGCGCTTCACGGCTTCACCTCGCATCGGAAGGACCACGTCGGCGACGGACCATCGGTCGGGCCGGGTGTGGAGCAGGTCTGGGTGTGCTGGCGGGTGGGCGACGGGGACGGGTTGGGGTCTCCGCTGGTCCGCTTCCCGCAGCCGGTCAGGGACAGCAGGACAGCGGCGAGGAGGACGAGGGCGAGACGGCGGATCATGCTGCCCGTCCTCTCGTGGCGCGGCGCTCGTTGCGTCGCACGTACTCAGCGAGCGCGGATTCGGGGATGCGGGTCTTGGCGCGGCCTTTGGCGATGTTCACGACCCGGAGTTCGCCGGCGGCGATGAGGCTGTAGACGTGGTCGCGGGTGCAGCGCCACAGCTGCGCAACCTCGGACACGGGGAGCAGTGCCTCGCCGGACTTCGGGCCGGGCGGCGGTGTCGGACTGCTTGGCCCACCCGGCGGAGGGTTGGTTGGGCTGCCCATCACGCCACCCGCTCGAACAGGTCATCGACGGTGGTGCCGAGTTGCTCGGCGACGGCCATGGCCTGCTCGAGGCTCGGCGTGAACCGGCGGTTGCGCCAGCGGAACAGTGTCGCCTTGCTGATACCGACGAGCTGCGCTCGCTCGGGGTCGCTCGTCGCGCCGCGTTTGGCGGTAAGTTCGTCGAAGATGTCGGCGCGCAACCGGACCGGGGATGCGGCACGAGTGTCGCGTTCAGGTGCTGCACTCATGCACCGGACTGTACGCGCGGCGAGGCGAGTTGCACTAGTGTCGCGGCATCGTACGAACGGTTGATTTCACAGGTGACGATGCCCGGTTACCGTTTCACTCATGCAACGTGGCCGAGGGGTCCGCGATACCCTCCGAAAATGGCGCCTCCGGGAGGAGCCAGGCTGTGGCATCTGTGTAGCAACGGCGCTCTCACCTGCGGAAATGCCCCAGAGGGTCATCTACCGTGTGGGCGTGCCTGCCTCATCTCGCCGCGACACGTGGGCCACATATGTCCAGGCGGCCCGCGAACGCGTCGGCATGACCAAGACCGAGCTGGCGCGCCGGCTCGGCGTCGACCGCGCCACCATCGCCCGATGGGAGACGGGCGCCAACCGGCCAGAAGACGCCGACATGGTCGCCCGCTTCGCCCACCTGTTCGGCCTCGACGTCGATGAGGCACTGGCCGCCGCCGGCCTACGGCCAACCGCGCGACCACCCGCCAGGCCGGTGAAGGAACCAGCCCTAGATCCAGACCTCGTTCTGCTCGCGCGGCGCCTCGCAGACCCCAAAGTCTCGGCGGCCGAGAAGGCCACCATCCGCGCCACTCTGCAGTACCTTGCGAACCTGCCCGAGGAGCCACCGGGGAGACGGCGCCGCACGGGCTGATCGGAGCCATCCCATGCCGTACATCCGCAAGCTTCCCTCCGGCCGGTGGCAGGCCACGGTGCGCCACCCGTCCGGGCAGCGGCTCACCAAGACCGACCCGCTGAAGAAGGTCGTCGCCGAATGGGCGAAGGCCCTGGAAGCCCAGTACGCCCGCGGCGACCTACGCGACCCCCGGGCCGGGCACATCACGGTGGACGAGTTCTACCAGCGGTGGTCCAAAGCGCACGTGGTGGCCGCGACAACCCGGCAGAAGATCGAAGGCCGGTGGCGTACCCACTGCCTGCCGAAGTGGGGCTCCTGGCCGATGGACTCCATCACCCGGATGGAGGCGCAGGGCTGGGTCCGGGAGCTCGAGGCGACGCCCCGCGCCCGGTGGGGTGGGCGCAGAATCCTCGACGAGGACGAAGCACCCTACCTTGCCCCGGCGACAGTGCAGGGCATCGTCAACGTGATGACCTGCCTGTACCGGGCGGCCACCGCGGACACCCCACCGATCGTGATGGGTAACCCGTTCCTGCGGCTGAGTCTGCCGACCATCCCACCGGCGCGGGTGGTGTACTACACCCGCCAGGAGCATGCCGCCATCCTGGCCGCGATGGGCAGCCTCAAGCTGGACTACCGGTGGCAGGTGATGGCGGACCTGGCCGCGTATGTCGGCCCCCGGTACGGGGAGATGGCGGGGCTGGGCGGGGACCGGGTGAACTGGTTGCGCAAGGAGATCGAGATCTCCCGGGTGTGGACGGTCTACGGGCTGCGGGAGTATCCGAAGTCGAAGAAGTCGCACCGGACGGTCCCCGTACCGGACTGGATCATGGATGGGATGTCGCGGCTGATGAAGGGCCGTAGCCGGGCGGAGATGGTGTTCGCCGGACCGGGCTCCAAACATCCGTGGCATGCGGAGTGGCACCGGGCCTGGTACGCGGCCGTCGAAGCCGCCGGGGTGCCGAACTATCCCCCGCACGCCCTACGCCACACCGCGGCCAGCTGGTTGGTGATGGACGGGGTGGACCTGTACCGGGTGCAGAAGCTGCTGGGGCACGAGTCGTACCGGACCACGGAAAGATACAGTCATCTATCCCCTGACGCACACGACGAGATCCGCGCCGTGTGGAAGAAGTCAGCCGCGCGCTAACTCCGCGAAGATGTCCGCCTGCTCGCCGGTGCCGGGCTGCATGGCGGCCGTCCGCAGCCGGTCGACGGCGACCTGCGCGTAGTGCTCGGTGAGTTCGACGCCAACGAACCGACGGCCCTCGATCACCGCAGCGACTCCTGTAGTGCCGGACCCGGCAAACGGGTCGAGCACGAGCCCGTCGGTAGGGACCGGAGCCATAAGGCCGCGCATTACATCGAGCGGCTTCTGCGCTTGGTGTTCCCGCTCACGGGGGCTGCTGACCACGTAGAAGCCCGGGAAGCCCGCACCGCCGTCTAGGGGATTCGGGAGTTGTCCATGACTGCCCCAGACCACGTACTCGCAGGCGTTGGTGATCCTGCCAGCGAATACCCGGGCATTGGGCTTGTTCCACGGAATAATCCCGCGCCAGACCCAGCCGCCAGCTTGCACCGAGTCGGTGAGGGCCGGAAGCTGCCGCCAGTCGGTAAACAGCATGAGCAGCCCACCTGGACGGGTCACCCGCAGGCACTCGCCTAGCCACAGCGCGCACCAGTACTCGAACCCTCGCTGGTCCCGGTTGTCTCCGGTGAAGTCGTTAAGGCTGCGAAGGGTCGCCATGTTTTCGTTGACGTACTTCTCGCCGGTCCGCTTGGCTCGGTCGCCTCGGAACTGACCGCCCGACGAGTACGGCGGGTCCGTGATGACCGCGTCCACGCTGGCGTCCGGCAGCTCACGCAGCACCGCCAAGGCTTCCCCGCGATACAGGGTCACGCTTGCGTCGGCGTAGTACGGGGTCACGCAGTAAGCGTACGGCGAACCTGTGACGCACGTGCGACGCATACCGCCTAACCAAGATCGGCGCACAAGCCCCTGACCTGCATCGAAAGCGTGTAGATCTAGGCGGATTAAGGACCATCACCAGGTCTGAACAAGCCCCAGGTCAGGGGCCTGTCATTGGCTCCGACCTGGGGCTTTGTGTGGCTGGGTGTCGGTGGATGTCGGCTGACGTCACAAGATCATGACGCACGTCTGACGTTGGAGATCAACCACTTCCGTATAGGTACCCTGGCACCATGACCGAGGTTGACATCTACGCGGTTGGCCTACTAGCCGACCTACGCCGGTTCGTGCACTCGCCCGAACCGCTGGGCGCCCGGTGGCGTCGGCTGCGCTTCGACCTGCGCCAGTCCGTTTTGGTGCGTGCCCGGCACCGGCAGTGGCGTGCGCTGAAGAGCTACTTCAACGGCTACCTGGCCGAGCACGAGTCGCGTGGAACGCGCTGCGGCCACGGCTGGACGCGGGGCCGGGCCTACAACGACCTCATGCGGCATCTCGCCTGACGCACGGCCTACGGGTTCAGCCGGCCGTTGATCCGCCGCAACGCCTGCACCGACGCCGGATCAAGTCCGGGCTCCGCCGCCTTCTCCTCGTGGTCGTACGGCGACGGCTTCACCGCGGCGACCGCC
Organism: Jiangellaceae bacterium; assembly: GCA_036566745.1. Classification (GTDB taxonomy): domain Bacteria; phylum Actinomycetota; class Actinomycetes; order Jiangellales; family Jiangellaceae; genus DATCVR01. Next base: position 17,371 of record DATCVR010000272.1, read on the forward strand.
CGCGTCGCGACCTGTGCCCGCAGCGAAACCTGCTCGGCGAGGACCTGCTCCAGCCGGTACGCCATGGCCAGCGTCGCATCCCGGTTACGGTCGGCCCGTTCACCGAGCCGCCCAACGACCTGCTCCACCCCCCACCAGGTCAACCCGGAGAGCATGGCGATGATGCCGCAGAAGATGGTGCCGCCGCGGGCCAGGTCCCAGCCGGTGCGGGTCAGCCCGAACCCGTAGTCGCCGATCGAGGTGGCGAGGAGGATGCCGGTGAGGAAGGCGCCGAGTAGGCCTGCGCCGATGGCGCACCATCGGGCGACCTGGGATGTTGTGGCGGTGATGGGCTGCGTGTTGTCGGTGGTGGTGACCACGGTGTCCCCCAGGGCTTAGTGAGTGGTGATCCGGAATTCGGTGCGCCCAGGGTCCGGGGGCCTCTGGCTATTGCAGGCGATTCCGGACCCCCATGCCATCGGCGGGATGGCCATGTTCAACCGGTTGATCAATACCTACGGCTGATGTGCGCATAGCCGAACGTCTACCCCTAGGAGCCGCAGCCGCAGGACGCACGCCGCGTCGACACTCGGCGACGGCGAGGCGGGCGGTGGCGTGGACGTGACCGGTAGCCGGGCGGCCGAGGGCGACGTGGCCGGCGGTGCAACCTCACCGGCACCCTCACCACCCGCTACGGCAGCCCGCGTGGTAACGCTCCCAGCGCGGCCTCCCGTCGCCGGCGGCCGGGTTGGCGACGGACGGGTCGGCGGAGAACTGCGGCCCGGCGGGGAACTCGCCGAGCTCGACGGCACCGGCGGTTGCACCGTCGGCCTCGGCTGGCTGTCCGGCAGCAGCAGCAAGGCGAACGCTGCCGCAGACACCAGCCCTGCCGTGGTCGCCCATCCCGGGTGGCGGCGAACCCACTCGAATCCGAGCAGCGGCACCAGCCACGCCGCGGCCTGCGACCGCCGTCCTGGCCGGTCCACCGCCAACGCCCACGGTGTGCGGGTGAACGTGTACTGGTTGGCCAGGTCGAATAGGTGCCTTTGGCGGCCGGCGATGCGGTCCACCTCACCGGATTCGTAGGCGGCGTGGGCGAGGGATGGGCTGTCGGTGGTGCCGGTAACTTCGTGGCCTTGGGCGCGTACCTCGCGGGCGACGGCGCGGCCGGTCCTGGCCACCCCCCTCACTGGGGGTGCGTACACGATCACTCGCATTTCGCAGACGGTAGACTCTCCGTCACGCTCAGGCAGCCCCGCCGATTGTCAAATGACGGACAAACAGCCACATGCCCCGAACCGTCACGGTCGTAGGAACTCCACCAGCTCCATCACGACTCCCGGCGCTGCGCGTGGCGAATCTGTAGGGCCTCGGCCATCGTGATCTGGCCGTGGGTCGGCGACGAGCACCGGTCCGGATTCCCGCACTCGCACACGTCGTCAGGATCATGCAGCGGGCAGCCCGGATGCGCGTAGGCCACCCCGGCCGACGGCACACCGATGTCGGCGCCGTACACGCACAGGCCATCACACTCCACCAGCTCCATCACGCCCGGTCCCTCGTCTGTCGCGGCCATACCCCAACCGTCTCGCCGTCGATCTCTGCTAGATGCGATCCCTCGTGGTCATCCGGCTCTGTGCAGCGGTACACCGCCCGCTGGTACTGGGCTGGCGGCTGGAAGGCGCCACACATCTGGACCGAGCGCAGCCGCACGTCGGCACCGCTGTTGACCGGTGCGTCCGATACACCTGCGTTCGGGTCGCCGAGAATCTGCCGCAGCTTCCACAGCACGTCGGCGGCCGGGATGGTGCCGGCCGGGTGCCGGGCGAGAATGTCGGCGTACTCGCGGATTCGATCGCTGATCTCGCTCATCAGGTCTTCTCCTTCACGAACACGCCGCGAACCAGCTCCATCACGACTCCCGGTCCGGATGGAGAACTGCCTGACGGACCCGCTCGCGCAGCTCGGGGCTGGTCAATGCGGCCGCGGCCCGCTCGGCGGCGAGGTGCCGCTCCACGGTGCGCGCCTGTGCGCTGGCGTGGTTGAGCCAGCGCCCCACCATGGCCCGGTCCTCGGGTCCCATCACGCCTCCCCTCCGGCGACGTAGATGCCGCGTCCCCGCTCGCCGACGATCAGCCCCCGGTCGTGTAACAGGCTGACGGCGCGCTGCGCGGTAGACACGGAAACGGTGTACAGGTCGGCGAGTTTCGAGTATGACGGCAGCTCCGCTCCGGGTGGGTATTCGCCGGAGCGGATGCGGGCGGTCAGGTCGTCGGCGATCTCGCGATAGGTCAGACGGGGCACGGTCATCTCCACGGTTGGCACCTCCATCTGACCATGATCCGTCTCTCCACTTCAAGACCGTAGTTGACGTACCTCACTACGTGACCTATGTTAGCAGACGAGGGACGCCAATGTTCCGCGGTTGGCACTGAGGGCACGAAGCGTCCCCAACCCCCGGGACCCTCCGTCCCGGACCCAGCGCGGCGGCCGGCGTACCGGCCCACCCAATCCGGGTTTTCCGGCCGCCGCGCCCCAACGGGAGGTGGACATGCTCTGGCAGCAGACCGTCACCGCGTTCGTCTGGGTGCTCGCGCTGAACCGGTGGCTCGCCGAAACCCAGCCCGCCCTTGAGCCGGAGCTGGAGTGGACGCCGGTGGTGAACCAGGACGGCGAGGTCGTCCAGTGATCCCCCGGCGCTGCACCTGCGGGGTCCACAACTACGACCGATGCCCGGACCACAACAAGCCCGAGCATCACCCCGACGACCGCATGGCCCCGGTGTGGGCGGCCGTGTTCTCCATCGTCGGCTGCATCCTGGCCGGCGGTGCGGTCGTCGGCGCACTGTACGCCTGGCAGGCAATCGCATGATCAGCTCTGGTGACTTCGCCGACTGGAACCCTGACCGGTCCCGCCTCGTCCCCGGCAACTCCGGACCCGGCGGATACGTCTTCTACGGCGCACCCGACATCGAGTACACCCTGGAACGGCACGGCGACGACGGCACCGGCTACTGCAAGGCGACCTGCAACCTTCGCGGCTGGCAGTATCCGACGGGGACGTGCCCGCCCGCGAAGGCGGCGGCGGAGGCCCGGGACCGGCTGCTCGCCGACCGCAGCCGACGCTGACCCCAGACACGACGAAGGGCGCCCCCGCTCTCCTCATGGGAGAACGGGGGCGCTTCGCGTTGGTGGACTCTGGACGGACTCGAACCGCCGGCCTCCCGCCATAAGGCGGACGCTCTTTCCGCTGAGCTACAGGTCCCCTCGCCGGATCAGGGCGAGGGAGTGGCTTCATCGCGCAGTGATCAGCCGCGCGACTACCACTCGTAGGTCAGTCTACCGGCACCACCAGCCGGGCGAAACGCGCGACAGGGCGCGGCGCCGGTAGATGCGGCGCACCTTCCCGATGATCGCGGCCCTACGCACTGCCCGCTCGAACGTCAGGGCTTCGAATCCTGTCGCTTTAGTCGCCATCGTTCACGAGTCCGCTGCTTCATGCATGCCCGGCACCGCCGGCGCCCGTCCGTGAGGATTCTGGTGTTCTCTTCGTTCCACGGATGTCCTCGCTGGCAAGTAGTCGCCGGTTCGGCGAACTGTCCGTCGAACAGGCCGTGGCACGACTTGCACAGCGGGAAGTATCGGTCGAGATTTGCGCTGTATGGCCTTCCGGACCGAGCCTCTCGTCTGGGATTTGGGTCCTCGTGGTCATAGGCCCATTCCTCAGCTCGCCGCTGACAGTGCCGGCATTGATGGAGTGCGGCGCGGCCACGCTCCTGCTTCAACCGCAGGTGAACCGCCGAGTACCCGGCTGAATTGCCGACCCAGTTCGGGGCTGATGGACCCGGCTCGCCGAACGTTCCTGGACGGACCAGGTCCGGCGTGCCGTGCTTCCATACGCGGCGGTAGTGCTTCTCGCAATAACCGCGGGAACGATGCGGTCTACCGCAGCCGTCGATCGAGCACGTACCATCGCCCATGCGGGCACCTCCAAGGTAGGTGTTCCGTCAGGCCCCGGGTGTTAGCGCACGCCGGGGCCACCTCATTCTCGCACGTCAGTACGACGTTTGCCGGGACGCGGCAGCACCTTGAAGCCGAAGTGGACGCTCAACCAGGCGCAGCCGAGCGCGACCACGATCCGAGCCCACAGCGGCAGCGACCAGACGAATTCGCTGGCGGTGTCCGAGGCCTGGCCGTTTAGTAGAGCGACCAGCTCGGTCACCCCAAGTGCGAGGCCGAGGGCGAAGAACGTCCACCGCAGCGCGGTCCTCATCGGATCGACTCCATCGTGATCCAATGGCCCGGGTCGTACTCCAGGTCGAGCAGCCGCAGTTGCCAGGCGAACCAGTCACGCCATGCCGGTGCTTCGTCCATCAGCGCGGAGACTGTGCGCTGGACCTCCCGGCGCTCGGATCCGCGCTTGCGCAACGCGGTCTTCACGACCGCGGCACCAGCTGCCGGCCTTCGGCGTCCTCCGGCTGAGCCAGCGGTGTCACCGCGCCACGCGCCATCGCACCGAGGACGGCGGTCAGTACGGCGATCGCGAGACCCAACCAGCCGACGGCCTGCTTCGGGAGCACGTCGGTGAGGGCGGTGGTGCCGAGCAGCGCGGTCAGGATCGCCACCGTGGCGGTAAGCCAACGTACGGGCTCGAACTTCATCGGGTTCTCCTTCAGGGGGGTTGGGGGTTGAGCGCCCGGGGCCGAACCCCTGCGACCCCGGGCACGACTTAGGGTGGAGCGGTGGACGGTGAGCCGGTCGACCTGCTGCACGAATACGGGAAACGCGCCATCGAACAGTGGCGGACCGGGTGGGCGCAGGGCTGGAACACGTGCGCCGTCACGCTGGGACAACTGCCGGACGGCCGGTGGTGGGTGGAGCTGACCCGGGCCGGCGCAACCGCCTACCACACCGAAGAAGCGGCCAGGGAGGCGCTTGGCCGGGTTCTGTCCTCCGGTGAGTGGCGGGAGGAACCCGCCGAGTGGACCAACCGGGGTGTGCCTGCTGATCCGGCGTGGCGGAAGGTCGGCACCCGGTGGGTGCGTCATTAGCTGCTGCCCGCCTTCCCGCACAGTTCGCTCGGCGCTGGCGGCACCGGATGGTCCCTGCGTTCCTCGTCGGCCTCGGCGGTCACCGTTTGCCAGTTCTGCAACGCCGCCTGAAGTTCCCGGAAGGCGGCCAACACCGACGGGTTGATCGGCTCACCCGGCTTACGTGTGGCGAGGTTCGGGTTGAGCCACAGCGCGGCGTTTGCCTCCTGGACTCGCCGGTCCGCATGCCGTTCCCGCTCGGTCGCTTCGGCCAGGGCTCGGGTGCGTTCGTTGTTGACCTCGTTGTAGGTGGCCTGGCAGCGGACGAACGAGCGTTGTGCCTGCGTCGTCCGGTACGCCTGCACCACCGCGAGCAGCGACACGATTACCAGCAGGACCGGCAGGACTCGCCGCCACCACTTCGGCAGGCTCCTCACTGGCGTTCACGTTCCAGCCGGGCCCGCAGCAGGCGCACCGAAAGGTAGGCCAGGATCAGGCCGCCCACAAGGTAGACCGTCGCCTCGACGGCGTAGCTCATACGTCGTCCTCCACGTCGTTGCCGCCGGCCGGCCGGCGGCGCGCCCGGCCCAGCCGGTCGTCGGTGCGGAACGCGGCCAGTAGCCCGCCCACACCGATGCCGAGGACCGCCCACAGTTCGGCCGGCACCTGGCCGGTACGGATCTGTGTGGTCACTACGACCACCGCCCACACGAGACCGAACAGCCCGAGCAGTACGTCACGGATCATCTTCCCCCGCGCCTAGGTTCAACCGTGCTGCCCGCGGCGGGGTCCAGGCCACGGGGTGGTGCTAACGCGTCAACGCCAGGTAGATGCCAACCGCGGCCGCCAGCGCGGCCAGCACAGCGAACACCTTCTCCCACGGCGACCATGACTGTTCCGCCTTCCCGCGCCGCGCCTCCTCCGCGTCCTTCAACGCGGCGGCCGTCGTGACGACGGTGGCGTCACGGGACACCGCCTGGTCGCCGAGACGCTGCACCGCCAACGTCAGCTCGTGCATCTCCCTGACCATGTCCGCGAGGCTGCCGTTGATGGACTCGAAGTGTTTGTCGTGGCCGGCGAGTCGTGCGTCGATGCGGCCGGCGGCAGCACCCCGGTCGTAAGCGTCCTGGGTGGACTCATCAGCCAACGTTGGCCTCACCGGCGTCGGCGAACACCTCACGCACCGCCGCCACCAACTCGTCCCGGCTGGCGCTGGGCACCTTCGCCGCGATCCGGTCGGCCCAGTCGTCCACGCTCTCGGCGAGCGCCGCCGCCGTGCCGGCCTCCGACGCCTGCCTGGCCGCGTCGGCGACCGCAGCCAACTCGACCGGGTCAATGTTCACCTCGGCCGCGATCGCACCCACCTGCGCCCGCAGCCCGGCCAACGCGGCGCGGACCTCCGCGTACATGCTGCCCACCATCTTCTCGGTGTGGGTGAGGCTGGTCGCCTGCTCCGGTGTCATGTCGTCCCCCTTCATTTCGGCCTGAACCATGGCCAGGAATTCGGTCCACGGGAACCCGGTTCCCGGGTCGGTGTGTGTGGACTCGCCGAAGGCGTCGGTGATGTCGACGTGCCCGCAGATGCCCTTCCCCCCGGCGCGCAGCTGCGCCACCGTGAGCCGGCGCACGGGGATGGAGTACTTGCGGCACACCTTCGCCACATACTTGGCGGCCAGGCGCAGCATCGGCAGCGAAGCGGCGTCGTGCCACTGCGCCGACGTTTGCCCGGCCCGGCCACACAACTCGAACCCGACACCGATCTTGTTGCCGGTGGCGCGTGCGTGGTTGGCCCGGTCGGTTGTCTTCACACACTGGATGACCGAGTCCGCGTCGACGAAGAAGTGCGTCGACGTTCCGTCGGTGCGCCGCTGGTCGTACGCCGCCCCGTCCTCCGCACTGTGTGTGCCTTCGGACCCTTCGGTGGAGTGGATGACCACGACCGTTGGCTGCCCGGCTGCGCGGCCGGCGTTCCACGCCCGCGGCGGCACCCAGCGCAGCTCGGGGAACTCGGGAGACTGTGTCACACGATCTCCTCCAGCTCCATGTAGGACCCCTTGACGATGGTCAGGGTGGACGCCTCGGCGGTGTTTTTCGCCGCCTGGACTTGGATGTTTCCGGAGGAGCCGCCGGTGGTGATGGTGCCGATGCCCACGAACACGGCCGGGGTGCCGGTGCCCTTCGCGTTCAGCCCCGAGACAGCCCCACCCGACGGTTGGCCTGATGTCGGGTTGGTGGCGAAGAACATCCAGTCGTTCAGGCTTGCCCCCGATGGGCCGGTCAACCCCATCCTGAAGTTGGCCACGATGGTGGCCGTGTACTTGAGGTACAGGTGGAACCGGTACACCGTTCCCGAATCGACCGCCATCACCAGTTCGGTGACGTTGAACAGGGGGGTGTTGTTGTTGGCCGTGTTGGGCTGGTCCACGGTGACCTCGGTCCGCCACCCGGGGGAGATGTTGTTCAGCCGTGCCGGGGTCAGTTTCATCCCCGCGAGAATCAGCGGCACCGTAACCTCCTACAGCGGCGCATACGCCGGCTCGAACACGTTGACCGCCGTTCCGGCGGTCTGCGCCTTGACGATCCCGTTGACGCTTCTCGTCACGGTGAACAGCTGCGGTACGGACAGGCCGAAGCCGTCGAAGTCCACATTTTGGGTGCCGTCGGTGTTGCCCGTTTCGCGGCGCACCCCACAGCCGGCACGGGTACCCCCCGTCAGGTCCGTGTCTGTTGCGGTCACCTGCCACACCGGGACAGGTCCGGACTGGGATGCGTTCCACGCCTTAGCACGCACCGTCGACCCGATCACCTGCAAGACGACCATCCACTGATTGCCGGCGGCATGTGTTCCAACGGAGACGGCGGAGGCGATGATAGAACCGACCCCGGCAACGTTCTTCGTCAACTGCACCGTTGCGGCGCCACCGACCGCCACCGTCACAGTGGCGTTGTAGAAGTTGGACGCGTCGGTGAACCGTGCAACACATCGCAGGGTGAAACCTGCCCCGGTTGGGACTACGGGCAGGGTCTCCGACACGAACACTGCCTGATCTGTCGACCCGCAGTCGACCGTGGCCAGGTAGAGACTGTTGATGGTGGTGGTGGCGATTCGCCCAACCGTGCCGGTGGCGGAGTAGTCCGACGCCGTGGCCGTGACTGTCCATGCCTGCCCAGATGTGGCTGTGCCCCAGCCGTTGGACACAGACCGGGTGAACGTGTCGGCTACTCCGTCGGCGATGGCGGTGACGGTCATCCGTTCCCCGCCCACTGTGATATCCACCGGGAAGTCGGTTGTATTCGTGACCGTGGTGCCGGAAACCCACAGGTCGAAGTCCGGGTCGGTCGGCGCCACCAGCAGCGACGTTGCCCCGCTGGTTGCTGCGGCGGCCAGTGCGGAGCCGTCGGTGTCTACCCTTGGGTCGCCGTCCGCTTCGGCCACCGTCCACGGCCCGGCGGGTGTGGTGTTCCAGTCGATGGACCACAGGTCCGGCCCACCGTCGCCCAGCGTCTCGGTGTAACCCTGCACCATCTGCCCCGTCGGGTCCGGACCCAGCCAGGCCGGCGGGCTGGTGACGGTGAACACGTCGCCTGTGTCCAGTGCGGCCAGCTGCGCGCGCAGGTCCGGATCGGCTTGCACCTCCGGCGTGTACATCTTGGTGCCGACGGCCTGTAGGCGCTGCTCGTCCCATGTGCCCTGCAGCAGTTCCCAGCCGGCCCGGTCCGGCAGCTGGTCGTCGGTGCGGAAGTTCAGCGCTGACGGTGGGCCGCCCTCGTACCGGCCGACCCCGTTGGGTGGGTCCTGCGTGGACAGCGGCCCCTCGTCCAGTGTGGCCCGGGCCGACGAGCCGTTGATCCGCGAGGCGATGACGTCGTTGGCAAGCCCCTGGTCATCCTCGGTGGGGTCCAGGGTGGTGACCTGCCCGCCGGCGTAGTCCAGGCTGGGTCCGGTCTGGTTCTGCATCGACACCCGGGTTCGGAGGGTCAACCCGAGTTCGTTGCGGCTCTCGTACAGCACGCCGCTGTCGACAGCTTCGCAGGAGCGCAGCACGTCCAACGAGGACCCGTCGACCTGCGGCCCCATGGGGGGCGTGTCCGCCGGGTCCCCGACGACCTGCAGCGCGATGCCAGCCTCGGCCGCGATGCGGATGGCCCGGTTCCCCGCCAGCTCGCCGGAGTTGCCCACCAACGCAGTGGCCATGGAAAACATGAACGCCTGGTTGTTGCCGACGCCGACGAACCCGAACCCCCACCCGTCCATCGACCCGGCGTTGACCCGGTATGCCCGGCCCACCGTCACCCCGGCCCACGACTTGGACTGGACGAACGAGGTCACCGACTGGTTGTCGTCGGAGATGAAGTTGGACCCGCACACCGTGTCGGCGTTGGCGCCGTTCTGGACGGCCTCAACCGAGAAGTAGAACCGTTTGCCGTTGATGCCGGCCGCCGCCAGGACGGTGGAGTCGATGACTGTGCCGGTCGACGTCATGGCACGGACGTCAAATGACCCACTCGAGCCGGTGCGGTAGTAGATGCGGATGGCGACGATGTTCCCGCCGGTGCAGTACACGTTGAGGACGTTGGTGTCGTCCGCCGTGGACGGGGAGTCGGGGACGTCGAGGATGATGCGGTAGAAGACCTTGCCGGTGGTGGATGGTGTTTTGGGGACAACCCCGTCGAACCCACCCAGCGTGCCGAACACCGGCAACGCCTTTGCCCCAGGGATGCTGGTGTCCTGTCCCGGGGAGACGGGGCCGGTGAACTTGAGCGGCGTAACGCCGGGGACGGTGGAGGCGAGCGTGGTGGCGGTGGTCCCGTCCTCGCATGGCCACAGCGCCACCGTGTACTGCTGGACAGAGGGCTTGGTCGCCTCGCGGCGCATCGGCGACTGCACAGCCGGCGCAGAGCGGGTGAGCCGCCGCAGAATCCCCGAAGCTTGGATGGGGACTGTGACGTCGTCGCCGTTGTCCGCCTTGCGCGGCGGCCACGCCGACACCTCACCGTGGAACCGGTACGAGTCCACCGTCAGGGAGTCGAAGGAGACGGTGACAGAGGTGCCGAACTGGGCGATCAGCCCAACCTTCGCGGCCGGGAGCAATGTGGGGGTCGAGGGAAGGACTGGCCAGATGTCGCGCGTCCACGTGTCTGGTTCGGGGCTTCCGTCCTGCCACACCTTCATCCGCAGTCGTTTCCCGGAGCTGGCGCGTATCCAGTAGTCGACACCGGCCGACGGCGTGAAGGCGACAACGGCGACGTTGACCGAGGTTCCCCCAACCACCTTCAGGATGAATGCCTGGTTCAGGGACGAGTCGACAATGAAGCCGTAGTGGTTGGTGATGCTCTGCCAGTTGGTCACGATGCCGAACAGGGGGCCACCGGTCAGCGCGCCGAACCGCATCTTGCACAACACGTCTACTTCGCCGTACCGGTTCGGTAGGACGGCGACGTGCCGGGAAGCGGTTGGGACGACCGTCCCCACGCTTCCGTTGACGTCGAAGTTGGACGCTGTGCCCGCAGCGATCGTCCACGCATGTCCCGACGACGACGTACCCCACCCATCCACCACCGTGCGGGTGAACGTGTCCGCCATTGGGTCCGCACCAACCCGGATGGGGATGTTGCGCTTCAGCTGTCCGAAGTAGGGAGACAGCGGATTGCGGTTGGAGTACTTCCCCGTCGGCGATGCCAGCCGCGCGGTGAGCCGGCCATACGGCACCTGCGACTGGTAGTCGCCCCGGCCGCGGGTGATCGACAGACCACTGTCGCCCTTGCGCACATCCGGGTCGGTCACATCAGTCCACGTGCCGCCGATGTTCAGCTCAACCTTCGGCGCCATCAGGCGAACGCCTTCTGCGCGTCCCCGCCGAAGCCGGTCTGCACCTCGAACCGAATCGTCTTCATCAGCTCGGCCGTGAGCCGGTGACCGTCACCCGGGCTCGCGATCACGTTGACGACGATCGGACGCATCGCCGACATCGGCGCTCCCCGCGGAACCACCTGCGCCCCATGCCAGGCCGCGCCCACGTTCAGCAGACCCAACGCCCGACCCTGGGAGATGCCCTCTTCTGGCAGGTACAGTTCCCGCTTCGTCTGCCTCTCACCGAACAGCACCGTCGGGCCGGTGGCGATCATGCCGCCCTCGGCCATCTCCCTAAACCCGGCCCCGGTCGTGTTGATGACCCCGCCCTGGGCGTTGGCGTACTGCTTGCCGATTGCGGCGGCGGCTGCGCTGGCGTTCTTCGACCCGGTGACCCGCAGCGCGATGTTCACGACCTCGTCGGGGATGTTGCGCAGGTACTTCCGCAGCCTCTGCGCTGCGTCGTATGCAGCCGCGGTCTTCGCGGTGAAGGTGACCACCTTGCCGTTCGGCAGCGTGCGGATGACGAAGTTGAAGTCCTCCACCTTCTTCTTCGACTCCGGCGCGCCGGGCGCGGCCACCGCGGTCTCTGCCTTCTTTGGAACGTTCCGATAGGCGTTGATCAGGTCCCAGACGGCTTCCTCGTTCGCCCCCGCTGCGATCAGCTGCTTTCCCAGTGCGACCAGCCGCTTGTCGTAGTTGGCGTTGCCCTTCACTACGTCGCCGGTGTTGGCAATCTCCGCCTCACGTAGACCCTTGATCGCATCGACCTGGTCGAGGATGGCGCCGCGGTTGTCCCGGGCGAGCTGGTTCCATTCGCCGCTCTTCTTGTTGTTCTCCACGATCTGGTCGGTGGCGCCCTTGAACTCCTTGGCGATATCCGCGATCCCCTGCTTGTATGCGATGGTCGCCCGGTCAATGTCCATCTGGATGCCGAACAACTGGTTGAAGGCGTCGAGCATGTCCTGCATCTTCTTGGCCGCATCACCGGCGGCACCACCAACATCGTTGATGGCCCCGGCAACCGGCTTCATTTCCCCGGTCGCCTTGTCGGCCGAAGTGCTCGCATTCTCGAGCGCTGCCGCATACTGCGGGAACTTGGCCTTCACCTCGTCGAGGGAGACGCCCTGGGCGGCCTGCTGCGCGGCGAACCGCTCGAAGGTCACCCGTGCCTGGTCGGCCGCGCCGCCCTGGACGAGCTGTGAGAGTGCGGCATCGAAAGCCTGCACCCGCTCGCGGGTCCGAGTCAGCGACCGGTCGGTGCCGTCCAGGCCGGGCACGACAGTCTCCAGTAGATCCTGGCCCCAGCGGACAACCTTCCGCCGATCGTTGTCCGTGTCCGCCAGGTACTTGAACCCCTGATTCAGGTCATCCATGTTGGTACCCAGGACGCGCGCCGCCTCGCCGGACAGCTTCGCCCCGGAGCCCCAGGAGGCAAGGCCCTTGGCCATGACGTCGATCTGGGGGTTCAGATCCTCCTGGACCTTGTGCAACAACGCACTGGCCGCCTCGAGGGCGATGAACGCCACGGTCGCCCGGCCTGCCCACACTGAGGTTCGTTGCAGCGCCCCGGCGACTCGGGTACCGGTAGGGCCCGCCTTCCGGAGTTCATCGAGCGCGTCCGCCGTCGCGCGTCGTGCCTTGACCCATGCCGCACCCATGAGCAGTGCGCCACCCGAGACGCCGGCGAGCGCAATGATGGCGCTACCCAGGCCGGGCGGCAGGTCTGCGATCTGGTTGACCAGAGCCGTCGCACCCTTGGTCAGGAACCGCAGTCCGTCATTGGCCCCGCCGGACTTGATAGCCAGCGTCTCGAGGCTGCCCTGCAGCGCCTGGATATCGCCGCTCAGGTTGTCCAGCTTCAGCCGTGCGGTCTCGGCCGCATACCCAGCATCGTTGGTCTTATCGATCCAGCCCTGGATTCCGGTCTGCCCGTTCTGGTACACGATCGCCGCGGCGCGGATCGCATCGGAGCCGAAGATCGTTGCCAGCGCGGCGTTGCGCTGCTCGTCGGTAAGGTTCGCCAGGGCGCCTTGCAGGATGCCAGCGAACTTCGACATGCCGACGAACTTCCCGGCGCCATCGAAGGCGGAGATGCCGAGGTCGTCCATCAGCGTCTTCGCCTCTTTGGACGGCGCGACGAGCCGCTGCAACATCGTCTTGAAGCTCGTACCGCTGTCCGAACCCATCAACCCGGCGGAGGCGAACGCGGCCAGCGACCCCGTGGTCTCCTCGATGGTCAGGCCTGTCTGTGCGGCGACCAACCCGGACTGGTTGAGGGCCTGGCTCATGTCGTGCACCGAGCCCTGCGCCTTGCCCGCGCCGGCGGCGAGCAGGTCGGCCACGTGCGGGAGGTCCTGGCCCTTGAGCTTGAACTGGGTCATCGCGGATGCCGCGGTTTCGGCCGCCTCGCCGACGCTCAGCTCCCCCGCCGCGGCAAGGTCCAGCGCACCAGCCAGGCCACCGCCGAGGATGTCCGCGGTCGAGACGCCGGCCTTCGCCAACTCCTCGATGCCCTGTGCGGCCTCGGATGCGGAGAACACGGTATCCGCACCGGCCTGAATCGCTGCCTGCCGTAGCCGATCCATCTCCACGGCGGAGGCGTGCGTGGCCGCGCGGACCGAACTCATCTCTTTGTCGAACCGGGCCCGCACAGTGATCACACCTGCGGCCATGCCGGCGAGCGCGAGCCCAACCCGGCCCGCCTGGTCCGCAACCGCGTCCAGCTTGCCCGCTTTGGCTGCTTCGCCGAGAGTGGCCGAGAAGTCCTTTGTCGTCTTCTGTGCGTCGCCCAGCCCCCGCTTATACCCGGAGACCTCGGCCGCCAACTTGACCGAAACGGTGCGGGCCAAGGGGATTCACCTCCGGGTGTACAGTCGGCAAAGCGAGGTGCGGCCTGGCCAGGCATGGCGGGGCGGGGCCTGGTGCGGCTCGGCAAGGCATGGGTTCGGGGTGTCAGTCGAATGGCTGACACCCCGACTTGCATCGGTCACGTACCGTGCTAGCCATGACCACGAGAGAGCGTGCCCGGCGGCCGGGCCTGAGCAGCAAGGGCAACCGGATCTTGCTCTCGGTCGTCGTCGGCTGGGTCGCGTGGTTCTGCGCCGGCCTGTTTGACGCCCCCAGCGCGGCCCGGCTGGTCCTGCTGGCGATCGTCGCCGCCGTGACCTACGCCATGATCACGCCCCGGGCCTAAGCCTTCAACTCCACCGCGTAGAGCCGCGCTTCCGGCCGCGGGACCTTCTCCTTGTGTGCCCGCTCCGCCGCCATGAGCCGTGCGTCGGTGGCGTGGCAGCGCATCGGCGTCGCCTTGAACTTGCCATCGTTCGCGATGTCCATGCACACCTCACGCGGCAGCCCACACGACGGACACAAACCATCCCGGTACAGCTGCAGAGCGAGCATCCAGCCCTGCTGCTGCTCGTCCCATTCGGACTCGGCGACCGACCGCACAAGGCGGCCCGTGTCGTCGTACTCGTACCGGGTGGCGTACTCGCGGCCGTCGAATCTGGCGAGGCTGATGCCCAGCCGTTCCGCCGCCTCTACTCGCTCTCGGAGGTCTCGAGAGTCCTGGAGGCGGCGCGCGAGAAAGGCACATCAACCTCGCCGCGGTTGAGCGCCCACGCCGCATTGGACAGCATGTCGAACTGCCGGTCCGTCAGCTTCTCGTCCAGCAGCAGGGTCCACAGCTCGTCGTCCAACTCGGGGCGGATGACGCTGCGCCGCACGATGGCGGGGAAGAACGTCTCCGTGTTCACCCCAATGTAGGCGTCCCGCTCGTCCACCTTGTCCCCGTCCTTGCGGGGCGGGTGGGCGGCGACGAACTCTTTCCACGTCGGCCGGGGCATGGCCCGTAGCTTGAACTCGACCGTGGCCTCTTCCATGTCGGCCTCAAGCTTCTGGATCTGCTCGGCCAACTGCCGTTCGGCGCCGCCGGCCGCAAGCGAGTCCCGTGGCTGGCGCTTCGCCTTGTCCAGTTCCCGTTCCAGCCGCTCATGTTCGGCGACCAAATCGGGGTGCATGCAGATCTCGACGGACCGCTCTGGCAGCGCGGCGCCGCGGATCAGCGCCTCGACGTCCTTGCTCACCGCGGGAACCCGCCGCGAATGCGGATCTCGCGTCGCAGCCAGGCCAGGAACTCACCCGGCATGGTGACATCGGGAGTCATGGGCTTGAGCCACTGCGGCCACGTTCGATCAGTCCCGATGTCGATAATGAGCGGCTCGGTCACAACCTCATTGGCTGCCGCGTCCAGGCGCAGCTTCCCCGCGCCGTCTCGAACGAAGCGGGACAGGTGTACCTGGTAGCTGTTCTCGCCGCGGATGATGGCTACCTGGGGTCGCACATCTTTTGGCTCAACACCGAGACTTGCGACCCATGAAGTGACCTCTTCGCGCTGGTCCGCGCGTAGGAGGCCAGTGTCAAAACGGATCTCTTCCATCGATTCCCCCTGGATATCCCCCAGACAATGAAGACGGGAGGGCGGGTCCTGGGGGACGCCCGCCCTCCCTGCTCGTTATGCGACGACGGCGCGGGTGGCCGGGGTTGAGGTGACCGGAGCCGGCACCTCGTACTTCTCCAGCGCGTTCGGCTCCGGCGTGATCCGCTTCGCCTCACCGAAGGTCACCGGGTACACCTCGCACGGCTGGGCCGCGGTCCAGGCCGTGTTCGCGTCGACGCCCCGGCGGATCGCGACGTAGCCGGACAGGCCGTAGACCAGCAGGTTGAAGATGGTGTCCACCGCGGTCTGCTTCTTGAACCGCAGTGCAGTACCCGAGTATGCGATCCGGCCAACCGTCGAGGTGGTGAACTTGGAGACGAGCGACGAGTTGTCGATCTGGGTCGTGTCCGCCTCGAATCCCATCAGCCCGTCGGGGGTCATGGTGGTTTCCAGCCGGGTGCCGGCGTTCAGCTCGGTCGTGGTCGGCGACTGGAT
This sequence comes from Jiangellaceae bacterium, assembly GCA_036566745.1. Lineage (GTDB taxonomy): Bacteria > Actinomycetota > Actinomycetes > Jiangellales > Jiangellaceae > DATCVR01. Next base: position 33,166 of record DATCVR010000272.1, read on the forward strand.
GTTGCTGATCGTCGGGACGTAGTAGACGCGGGTATTGCCATCTTGAAAGACATCCGCCATGGCGGCTACTCCTTCTCAGCCTTGCCGCCGGCAGCGGCCTTCGTGGACTTGGTTTCCTTCGCCGCTTCCGCGGCAGCCTGTTCGGCGGCGCGCCTCGCCGCCTGCGCGCGGTGCTCCGCCATCGCCGGGTCAACGGATTCCGGCTCCTCGCACGGCACGTGGCCGAGCTCCGCCATCTCGTCAAGCACCGCGTCCGGACACTGCCAGGGCGTGCCACCGGTCGCCTCGTTCTTGACCCAGGTGAATCCATCCATGACGGGCCTCAGATCCGGTACAACTCGTAGGTCACACCGGTCCGGACGCCAGAGAAGGTGATCGTGGCGAACCCGGCGGACTGGTCGACAGCCGTCGGTGGGATGAAGATCGTGCGTATGCCGGTCGCGGGGCATGAGATGACCCGCCCGGCCTGCGGCGTGCCGCCGGCGACGTTGCCCGATGGGGTGAACCCCGGGTCGCTGACGTTGACATCGGTCGCCGTGCCGGTGGTGGCGACCCGAATCACGCAGCCGATGGCGCCGAACTGGCCGGGCGCGATGGTGTCGGATGCGGCCGGCGTGATCTGCGCCGGCGTGGTGCCGGTGTTGACAATGGACTGAGACGAAACGGCCGCCATGCCGGCGCACCTCCAATGTGAACGGAAATCAGGAAGCCGGCCCTACAGGCAGGCGGACATCTCGTAGACCTCGACGGCGTCGATGCGCGGCAGGCCGGTGGACTCGTCCCGCGCGGGCGGAATGACTTCCACCTGCCGGATCGGGTTACATGTCAGCCCGACCACGGTCGGACGAACGTCGAGAAGTTGGGTGCGTGCCCGTTGCGCCGTGGCCCGGGCGGTGATGGCGTCCTCGCCGACGCAGTGCAGAATCCACCGCACGGTGAACCCGCGCGACTGCCCCGTCAGCGGGATGGCATGGTGGTCGGTCGGCCGGGCCACGCTGGTATAGGCGAGAACATAGGGCGGAACCAGACCATCCGGGACGATGCCATCGTGGACGGTCAGTCCGGGGTCGGCGCGCAGCAGGTCTAGCCCGGCATTCACCGCGGCCTGGTCGAGCCCGTCGGTCACAGCCGTCCCAGCTTCTTGACCGCGACGTCGTTCAGCGCCTTCTCGAACTTCGGCGTCTCTTCAGCCAGAGCCGGGGCACCACCGGGGATCGGCCCGTTCTTGATGGACCCGTACTCCAGCAGGTTCCCGAGCGCGCCCTGGCGCTTCGACTTGTCCGGCCCGATCTCTGCTTCCGCCGAATGCGGGGTGAGCTTCGTGTCGTAGGTGATGGCGTTCGGGATCGCGGGTGCGTGCGCGAGACCGGACCAGCGGCGACGCCAGTCCTGCTTGATGTTCAGCGCGCCCTTCGCCACGACGCCACGCACGTCGGGCAGGATGTCCGCCGCCTCGCCCAGATCGGCGACCAGACGCTGTAGGTCCGACGTGTCAACGTGGATGGTCACGAGGTCACCTCTTCCACACCCACCCGGCGCGCGGTCGCATGCGTCTTGGCGAACAGATCACGCACCAGGAACACCCGGCCCACCAGGTCCGCATCCACGCTCGCGGTGACGGTTACCTCGTCGGACACCTTGACCCCGGTCACCGACATGGGCACCTGGAGCTCGCGGCGCGACATCAGCAGATACGCCTCGCCGGCGGTCTCCGGCCGGGCCTGGACATTGGACTGCTGAAGCCTGCACTTGCCGGAGTAGACCGTGGCGTAGGTCTTGACGGTCTGCCCCGTCTCCGGGTCGCTCGTCTTGCTGGTCACGCGGCGGATCAGGCACGCGTCCACCATCAGCGCCTCGGCTGCTGCGCGACCGCGGGCAAGCACCGATGCAGCCGACATGCTCGCCCCCTACGGTCTCGGGATGGTGCCGGTGTTCGGGCGGGTGATGGTCCCAGTAGCGGGGCGGGTCACAGTGCCAGTCGTCGGCCGGGTTACCGAGCCGGTGTTGGGCCGCGCCACCGCGCCGGTGTTGGGTCGGATGATGACGGACGGCGGGATGGAAACCGCCAGCGCGTCGCTTCCGCTGCCGGCATCGGCGAGCGCCACCGGCCGCCCGACGCCCAGTGCTTCCGTTCCGGCGCCGGTCTCAGCGAGCGGTGCCGTGGCAGTGATCGTCAGGAGCTGCGCGGAGGCGCCCGTGTCGGCGAGGGAAGCCAGTGCGGCCACGCCGAGAGCCTGAGTACTGATGCCCGCGTCGGCGAGCGCGGCGCCGATCTGGACGGTCAGTGCGTCGCTACCAGTGCCGGCGTCGGCGAGGGGGATGGCGATGCCGGCGGTGAGGCCGTCGTTGCCGGTCCCGCTGTCCACCAGCGAAGCGGTGGCCGTTACTGAGAGGGCCTGGGTGCTGCTGCCAGCATCAGCCAGTGTGGCGGCTGCGGTGACTGTGGCCGCATCCGCGCCGGCCCCGGTTTCGGCGAGGGTGGTCGTTGCTGAGACTGTGACCGCGTCCGCGCCGGTTCCGGATTCGGCGAGGGGGATGGAGATACCCGCGTTGAGGGTTTCGGTTCCCGTACCCGTGTCGGCCAAGGAGATTGATACGGCCACAACAAGCGTGTCGGCGCCGGTGCCCGATTCAGTGAGGGGTACCGCTGCGGACAGGGTGAGTGCTTCGGTGCCGGTCCCTGAGTCGGCCAGCGGGATCGCGGCGACTGAAGGGGGATCGGCGGTGCCGGGCCACGGGGTCCACCGGCCCCCAGGTGCGATCCGGCCAGGGGCGCGGATGATGAACTGCGGCGAGTCGGCCACTGCAGCGGCTGCGGCCTTGATGGCGACGGTGACGGAGGCGTAGTTGGACGAGGGGCCGGTGAAGGTGCGGGTGCCGGTGGCCCCGGAGGCGACCAGGGCCTCCTCGCCGGACTTGCCGGAGGAGAAGCCGGAGTCCAGCTCGGCCCGGTTGGTGAATGAGCCGGGGGCGGTGTACCCGGAGCCCGACTCCGACGACACGCAGCCGACCAGCAGCGCATCGGAGGTGGCGGGTGAGACGGACGCGCACACGTGGGAGGTGGTGGCGGAGGTTGCGCCGTTCCCGGCCGCACCGTCGAATGGGTCGGTTTGGTCCGCGCCCTGGATCACATAGACGTGGGCTCGGATCGAAGAGCCGTTGACCGTGTCCGCGGTGACGTTGACGGTTTGCGCCCCACCGACCGTCACATACCGCCACCACGCTTTGACGTGGGGACGTCCGTTGCCGAGGGTGTCGTTCTGCTTGAGGGTCCACGTCCCCGCCGTACCTGACGGCGAGGCCAGGTTGCCGAGGTCGCCGAAGTCGATGCCCTGGAACACCAGCAGGACGTCGCCGACCTGGGTACCAGCTCCGGTGTTGACGCTGACTGTGGTGTTAACCCCGACCGTGCCCAGGTACTCGCGGACCGTCGCCGCCATCGACTACACCCCGCCTCCGAGGTCCGGGGCTAGTTGACTAGACGGACGCCGAAGTAGTGCACCGTGAGGGTGTTACCGGCTGCGGACGCGCCCCACTGTGCGCCGATCATGACTTTGTTGGCGATGGTCGAGTCGAACCCCAACGCGGTCGGTGCGGTGGCCGGGGCCATGTCCGTTCCGTTCGAGGTGACGTTCGAAATCTCCAACGCGCCGAGGATCTGCGCGGCGGTGCCGCTGCCGGCGGCGCGGACCTGCGCGTTGCCTTCCAGCCGGAACGTGCGGTTCGTCACCGGTGCTGTGAAGGTCGTAATGGCCGACGTTGCCGCGATCGCGTTGCCTGCGGCGATGGCGCCGCCGGACAGGTAGATGCCGAGGATCAGTGTCGGGGTGGTGGCGACGTTCGAGAACCGGCCGAACGCCGAGAACTCCAGACGCGAGCCGACCTCCAACATGTTCGCGGGGATGACGATCGACGGCGCAGGCGACACGTCCGTCAGCGTGGTCGACGTGTTGTATGCCGTCCCGTCCGCGGTGTGGAACGGCGGCAGCGGAGCGACCCAGTACTGGCGCATGGCTCAATCCCCGATCACGTGAAGCTCAGTACAGCGGTTGCGGTCCACGTCTGCCCCGCCACCTTGGTTCCCTGCGCGATCGATGTGGCGTGGTTCAGCAACGTAGCCGTAACGGTGTTGCCGGACGCGGTGCCCTGGTCGATGCCGAACTCGTTCCAAGCGAAGTTGCCGTCTGCAGAGGCGAACGTGGCGGTAATCGTCAGGGTCTTCGGCACCGTGCCGCCGACGACGCCGATGCCGGCCGCGAGCTGGAACCAACGGTTCCCGCTGCCGGCCGCCGCTGCCAAGTCGGTATCCGCAGCCACCGCGGGCACCGACCCGCCGCCAGCGGAGGTGGTGCCGTTACCCGCGCCGATGCGGGTATGTGCCGCATCGAAGATCTGACCGCCGGCGCCAATGAGCAGGTTCAGCATCCGCGTCCACCCGGCGGTGGTGATGACGTTGCCGAGGTGTTCGGAGACCTTGTACGGCCGAACACCCAGCCGGGCGAAGTCGACGCCCTGCGGCGCTACCAGTCCGCCGCGCTGCCGCACCCATGCGGTCTGTTCGGCGTCCCATCGGTCGATCCGCCATGCGGTGGTGCCGTGCCCGCCCTCGGGTAGACCAGACCTCACGGACACACCAAGCGCCTCTCGGCCTCGGCCCTGGTCCATTGTTTCCTCCTCAGCCGATCCGGACGAGGCCGGCACGCCGGCCGTACTGGCGCCGCAGCGCCGCCTTCAGATGCGGGGACGCTTCCAGCGCGGCGGCCATCGCCTCATACGCCACCGCATAATCGTCGATCTGCTCCCGGGCCACTGCGCCGCCGGCCGGGTTGCTGTAGGCCGCCTGCGCCAGGCCGATCACCGCACCCCGGGCGAGTTGCAACTCCTGCGCGCCGGCCGCGTAGCCGTGGGTGTAGACCACGACCACGTCTGACGGCTCACCGCAGTACGTCTGCCAGCCGCAGCCGCGCCACAGCCGATTCCCCTTGCGCCGGTAGCTCTTGCCACCTCCGCCGGGCGAACCCGCCAACAGCGTTGCCCCGTCGAGCGTCACCGACGTGACCGCGGCGGCAGGGATCTGCGGCAGATCCAGCCACGAATCCGTAGTCCCGGACAGCTCGACCGTGTCTCCGACCACCTGGACAATCCGCTGACCGGCCGCCTCCTGGACGACCGCGGTACCGACCTCCACCCACAGCGTGGCGGTGGAGGCGTCTAGGTCCTGCTGGAGTGCGGAGGCGAGGTCCGCCGGCGTGCACAGTTGGTCAACCACCGGACCCCCTCCCGCTACTTCGCCTTGTTGGGTGCCGCGGCCTTGCGCGGCTTCGGCTCCGGCTCTGGTTTGGGCTGCTCGGCGACGTGTCCGAGTCGGACAAGCCGCTGGACATCCTCGTCGGGCACGTCGCCCGGGAGGACGGAACCGCGCGGGATATCCACGCGCGCCCGCCCACCCGGGACGGCGGTTTCGACGGTGACGAATCCTGCCGTGACGACGTAACCCATGACTCAGCCCTGCAGGTTGACGAGCTTGCCGTGGGCGCGCTCGTTGCCGTACTCCAGGCCGACCTCGCCGTAGATCATGTTGCGATCCTTGGCGCCGGTCTTCGCCAGCGGCTCCTGGAAGAAGTGGCCCTTGCTGGGGATCTCCAGGAACACCGGGCGGCACATCTCCAGCGAGACGACCGCGAGGGTGTCCTGGGGCATGTGGCGGTCGAGCATGATGTTGAGGGTGCCGAAGTCGGTGTTGATCCGATCGACAGTGACGCCGCCGACGTTTCCGGCCAGTTCCTTGGTCACGTAGCCGGCCGCGGTGTAGGCCGCGGTGACCTTCCGCCGCTGGGCGGAGCCGCACAGCAGGGTGGCGGTCGCAGACTCGGTGATGCCGCCGTTGTCGTACACGGTCTGCAGCAGGTCGTCCACCATGGCCTTGGTCAGCGGTGCGTACGCCGCCCAGGTAACGGTGCCGGCGGTGGTGATGTCCACGACGGTGGTGCTGCCGCGGGTCGTGGTCACGCTGAACTGGCCGCTGGTGAAGTTGGTCGGCGACACGTAGTACCTGGTGCCCACGGTGACGCCGACCGTGGTGCCGAGCGTCTTGAAAACCACTGAGTCGCCGATGTTCAGCCCGTGCGCGACCAGGGTGATGATGTCGGTGGTTGCGGCCGACCCGGACTTGTCGGCGACGCCAGCGGCCACGTCGGCGACGTTGGTTGCGATGGCCGCGAGCAGACCGCGGGTCTTGCGCGGCGTCGAGTTGTCCACCGGCAGCTGGTAGGTGCCGTTGATGAACGACCATTCGACGTCGCGGACCATCTGCTTGAGCATCTGCTCGGTCTGCCAGTCCAGTTCGGACCGGATCGGGTTGGTCGCCTCGTTCGCCAGACCCGCCTTGCGGCCCACGGCCGCCTGCTTGGTGTAGCTGACGCCGACGGTCTCCTGGTGGATCTGGGTCACGTTCTTGATCTGCGCCCGGACCCGGTTCTGGTCGGTCGGCGCGTCCTGGCCCTCCAGTGCGACGTTCTGGCCCGCGGAACGCAGGTCGAACGCCTCCCACTCGAACTCGGTGTCGGTGGACTGGCCGCCGCCGGTCAGGCCGCCGATGGCGGAGAAGAACGGCGTGTCAGCCGGGGTCAGCTGGAACAGGATGCCCGTGTAGTTCGGCAGGTTGTAGGTGGTGCCGAGCGCGGTGATACCAGCCATGGCTGGTTGCTCCCTTCAGTTGCCGGGCGCGGCCCGCGCCGGCCCTTCGTCTAGGTTCTGCTCTTGTCGAGCTTGCTGTTTTGCAGGCTGATGACCGTTCGCCAGTCACCCTTGGCCTGCGCTTCCTTGATGAGCGAATCCACGTCGGGCGGCTGGCCGCCGCGCGTGCCTTGTGACGGATCAGGGGCGGGCGTACGTGGCGCGGCGGTGGTGCCCTTCAGGGCGACCAGCCGCTCCGCCTGCTTCGTCAGCGTTTCCTCGTCGGAGCCGGTGAGGAACGTCTCGGCATCCTCGTCGGAGATGCCGTGCTTGAGTGCGGTCCGCAGTCGCAGTAGTTCGGCGTCCTTGGTCGCCGCGGCCCTCTCGGCTTCGGCGGCACGTTCGGTGAGCTTCTGCGCCTCGGTTTTGTCCCGGTCCTCGAACTCCTTGAGCTTCAGGCGTAGCGCCTCGGCCTCCTTGTTGGCCTTGTTCAGCGCCCGCTTGACCTCTGGCGGAACCTCCGGCTTGGCCGGTTCCTGTGCCGCGGTCTCCGTGGTTTCGGGGGTTTCGCTCTCCTCGACGGCCCTCTCGGTCGTCTCGGTGGGTTCGTCAGCCATCGCGGCCAACTCCTTGTGGTTCGCCCCACCCTCACGGTGGGGGACGTCTAGACCAGGTAGCCGAACCGGCGAAGTAGCCGGATCGCCTCGTCACGATTGCCGCTGGCCTCGCGGTAGATCTGCTCCGGGGTAAGTCGCGGCACCCGGGCCGCGCTGATGTGCCGGGACCCGGACTGTCGCCGCTCGAGCTCGGCGGCGCCGCGCTTACGTAGCCGACCCGTTACCGGGTCAATCTCGTATCCGCCGAACAGCCCGCGGACGGTCGCGCCTTCGCGGGTGGCCTTGAACTTCACCGACCCGATACCGGCCTCGTACAGCCCGCGTCGCGCGTTGACGACTTGGTTCATGTTCGCGCCGTCGCGGATCGCCTGTGCGCCCGCGTTGGTGAAGATGCGGTTCTGCTCCTCGTGGGACAGGCTGTTGAAGTACGCCGTCGGGTTGGTCCGCAGGTCCCCGACCGTGTTCTCTTGGCCCGGTACGTGGATGCAGTCACATCGGGGGTGTCGCCTGAACCCGGCGTTCCATCGGTACCACTTCCCGGCGAGGATCACGCAGCGGGAACAGGACTTTCCAACCAGCATCCGCACGTAGCCGGTACTGTCCCGTCGGGCGGTCATCGCCAGCCCGTCCGCAACCCGGCCAGCGTCCGCTACCTGAGTGGACACCATCATCCGCAACGCCGCCTGACCAGACGCCAGCGCGCGCGACGGAGCAACGTCGGAGCCGAGCGCGGCGAGCGTGGTCATCGCCGGTTGGACTAGCAGGTCGGCGAGCGCCCGACCATCCGACGCGATCCCCGCCAGGGCGGAGACGGCCACCCGACCCTCGGTCGCTGTGCCGAGCGACTGTGCCGCCAACACCTCGTCCAGGTACGCGTCCGCAGCTCCCGCCGCCGCCTGCTGGGCAGCGGCGGTCAGCACCACCAGCCGAGGCATGACCGCCAGCCAGGAGCGCCCAACGTCCCGCGGGTTAACTGATGCCCACAGCCGGGCCGCTTCGCGGTCCAGAGCCCGGATCAGCCGCTGGCGGGCACGGTAATGCTCGAGGGCGACGCTACGGGCCGACACTGGCCGGCATCGCCGGCTCAGTCACCGGCTGGTTGAGCCCGCGGGCGATGTTGGCCAGCGGATCGCGCTGCGCCTCGGCCTCGTCGTCGGCTTCCATGCGCCGGATCTGCCCGTCGGTGTAGCCCAGATCCTCGCGCGCCTGCCGCTTTGTTGTGATGCCCGTCGTGAAGGTCTTCTGTGCCGCGTCCGCCTTCTGCGCCACCGTCGGGGTCGAGGCGTCCCGCCACACCGTCTCCAGCCTGCGGTACCGCGGGTCCCAGTCGCCGTCCTGTAGCCGCTTCACCAGCCGCGCGCCCTTTTCGTAGGACCCGCCGAACGCGGTCTGTTTCCGCTCGGCCCGCTTCACCAGCCGGGCCTCGCTCGACCGGATCGCATCCGCCGATGCAGGGTTGTCGGTGGTGAAGCCGAGGAAGTGCGGCGGCAGCGCGCCCAGCGACGCGACCAGCTTCGCCAGCTGGTTGATGGTCTCGTGGAAGTTGGACAGGTTCGCCGACGTGAACTCGAACTGCTTGACCCCATCCGTCTCCCGGATCGTCAGCAGCCGGCCCATGATGGCCTGCAGCGCGGTCAGCTTGTTCCCGCCCGCATCCTCGAGGTCGTCCGGTCCGATGCCGAAGATGCCCCGCAGCGGCAGGGCGACGAACTCGGCCGCGACCATCATGTCCGTCGCGATCTTGTTCATGGCGTGTGCAATCGGCAGGATCGGTGACAGCTCCGACCGGCCGCAGTGGTCAGCCAGCCGGCCACGGTTGAGCATCGGCACAACCAGCGGCTCACCCAGGCCGTGTTCGTCCCGGCCGGTCTCCACCCAGGCGTTCTGGCCGCGCTCGTACCAGACGGTCCGATCCGGCAGGTACAGGGTGGCGTAGTACTCCGGTAGCCGGACCAGCGAGTCGGTGTAGTCACCCCAGCGGCGGAGCGCGGCCCTGGTCTTGCGGGTCCGTGGGTCGATGTCGGCGAACATCTCCAACGGCGACTCACAGGTCACCAGCGGCGTATCCGCGTCGTCTTCGTTGGTACCCACGGTGAGGTAGGAACGTTTCATCACCAGCGCGTCGAGCCGGCCGAGCTGCGACTCCTCGTCGAGGTTGTTCTCCTGCCACACCCGCCAAAGGTCATCGTCGGCGGCGTCCTCGTCGGGCAGGCGGAACCCCTCCGGCTCCAACCGCTCCTCAACGGAGTCCGCGACGAGCATCGGCGCCGCGATCACCACCTGGCTTAGCCGGTCGCCAATCTCCCGGAAGATCTCCGGATGCATGTACGACTTCGGCGCCCGCAGCTCGTACTCGTCATCCAACTCCCGCAGAGTCGGGATTTCCCGGTCATGCAGGCGGGACAGGTGGTCGACCCAGCCGAGGTCAGTGTCGGGGAGCGCCATCGGTCTCCCCTCTACTTCATGACGACGAGCTTGCGGGACTTCTGGCGCGGCCTGCGTAGGTATCCATCGAGCCCGGTGGTCATGGCGGCGATGCCGTCGATGCGGGCCTGCGACTTGCCGCGGTCGGGCTTGACCAGTCGGTAGTTGTCCTGACCGTCCGACTTGGTCTCCACCACCGAAGCCATCCACCGGGTCACCGGGTCACCGGCATGGCGCAGCTTGCCGACCTCGACGCCCTTCTCTGTCACGCCGAGCAGCCGCTGCAACTCCTTGATGGACGGCGACTGACCGATATACGTCTGCGCCACCGGAACCACCTCGACGCCCTTCAGTTCCGCGTCGATCTCTTGGACCATCTGGCCGGCGAACATCCGGTCATAGGAGATCCGGCGGATGTCCACCACCCGGCAGTCCGCCAGCGCGATGTCCCGGACCTTGGCGTAGTCGATGACGTTGCCCTCGGTCGCAGTGACCCAGCCCTCGTCAACCCACCGCCTCAGCGGGACTTGTAGGTGTCGCTCAAGCTCGTCGACCCGATCCTCGGGGACGAAGTAGTGCCACAGCATCTCGACCTCGACGCCGGGGAGCTCGGATTCGACCCCCAGCCACCAGGCGGTGAAGTCGGCCACGGCGGACAGGTCGAATCCGCCCCACGCCCGCCGGCCCTTCAGTCTCGCCAGGTCCACGATGCCCGCGCAGGCGTCCCACTGGTTGAGGTCGATCAGTCGGGCGGCGTCCCGCATTCGCCGGTTCAGATGCAGCCGGCAGAACGTGGGGAAGTAGCTCGGCGTGGACTGGGCCTTGCGGGCTTCCTTGCGCAGGTACGACAGGCTCGGACTCACCCCAAGCCCCGGGTTGGCCTTCCGCCACGTCGCCTCGGCGAACGGGTCGTCCGTCGGCTCGGCCGCCCAGATCACGCCGTAGTGGGTCGGGTCCTCGACGATCCGATCCGCGACCTTGCGGGTGTAGTTGTGCTTCTCGTCGTAGATGGACCCGTCGGTCGCCTCATCCGCGGTCGTGATGAGCACGATCAGTGGCTGGGTTCTCGCACCCGTGCCGGTTTCGATCGCGTCGACCAGGTCCCGCTTCTTGTGGACGTGGATCTCGTCGATCACGCCACCGGAGACGTTCAGGCCATGCGCCGCCTCGGCCACCTTGGACAGCACCCGGAACACGCCGCCGGCCTTGTTGTCGGCCACCACGTCCGCAAGCGCCCGCACCCGCCTTCGTGCGTGCGGGGAGGTGAGACACATCTTCTTCGCGTCATCAAAGACCCGCCGCGCCTGCTGCTTATCCCCGGCCGCCGCATAGACCTCGGCTCCGACCTCCCCGTCGGCCAGCAGCAGCGTGTTGCCGATGCCGGACGAGATGGTCGACTTGCCGTTCTTGCGGGGTACCTCGATCCACACTGCCCGGATGACCCGGACAACCTCGTCGACCTCTTCGTCGTAGTGGACCCACCCGAACACCGGGGCAATGATCCAGACGATCTGCCACGGGTCCAGGCCCTCGCCGAGCTTCAGTCGGCGACCGGCCCACCGGCCCTTCGTGTGACGGAACTGCGCCAGCGCCCGGAGCTTCTTCTTGACCCGCTCGACGTCGAACCAGGCACCCTCGACTTGATCGGCCTGGAATGCCACCACCAGCGGCCGGGCCGCCTCCGCTTCGGCGATCTGCTCCTCGGTCAGCCCCAGCTCGAGCAGAGCCTCCCGCGGTACGGGAAGGTCAGTCGAAGGGGTCGTCATCGTCGTCGTCCTTCGGCGGGGACATCCCCGTCCGGGCCGACGGCGACAAGCCAAGCTCGCGGATGTACACCTTCACCTGGGCCCGGTACTGGCTGACGATCGTCGTCGCCCCGTTCTTCTGCCAGCCCCGCTCACCCTCGATGAGCATCCCCCGGGTGGACAGGTCCCGCTCGCACTGGTCGATCCGCGCCACACAGATGCAGTAGTCCTGCAGCAGGTTCGCGTCCACCGCGGCCAGGCCGGCGGTGTGCTTGAGTACCGGCACCACCCGGCGCCACTCCCTACGGGCGATCTCCCGAGCCCGCCGGTTCAGCGCCTGCTGGTCCTTGTCCCGGGTAACCGGGAACGTATCGGTCCAATCCGGCTCGTCGAGCTCCGCCGGCGGTAGCTTCAGGCTCTCGGGGACCGGCCGGTGCCCTGGGTTGCCCTCGCGGACGACTTG
>DATCVR010000273.1:0-2946 GCA_036566745.1 Jiangellaceae bacterium
GACGATGGCGGTCAGGCTGGTCAGCAGGGTGCGGAGCGGGCGCATCGGACTCCCTCGGCCAAGCGGACACGAACCACCAGAACTAGACGGAACATGGTTCCATGTCAATGTCCGCGGCCGAGTCCGGATGATCGTTGGAAGGTTCTGGCCGCCAGGGCGACCGGAACCTCCCAGCGATCACGCGCGGGTGGCCCGATGGTCAGAGCGCCGCGACGTGTTCCATCGGAACGGCGGCCTGGCCAGCGGTAACACCGCCAGCCGGAACAGCGTCAAGGCATTGTCGTCGCCGGCGATCCGGTTGCTGTGCAGGACGTCGCAGTGAGTGCAGCGGTGGATGATCAGCCATTCGCCGTCGGGTCGGCTGGTGATCGCGATCGGTTCCATCCGGGCGCCACAATCGGCTGCGCGATCGCCCGGCACGTCATCGACGTGCCGGCTCCACAGGCACGTGGGGCAGTGATTGCGGTGAGCCGTGCCGGGTGCGTCGACAGCGACGTCGAGACGGCAGTTCAGGCAGCGGAAACTCTCGGCGCGGCGAGCGTGCCGCATCCTGGTGTGTGATCTGGACACGGGGTTCCTTCGAGTGGGCACGACGGGTGGACGGTCGTGTTCACCACAGCCATGAATCGCACCGCCCGGTGTCGTGCGGGCCGCCTCGCGCGGGCCGCCTCGCGCGGGCCCGGTCCGTGATCATTGAACCCACGCGACAGCCAGCCGCACAACTGGTTTTCGGTGCCTCGAGGGCTCAGACGTAGCGCTCGAGAATGCTGGACTCGGCCAGCCGCGACAGGCCCTCGCGGACGCTGCGGGCACGGGTCTCGCCCACACCGTCCACGGCCTGGAGATCGTCGACGCTGGCCGCCAGCAGCTTCTGCAGGCCGCCGAAGTGATCGACGAGGCGCTCGACCACCGTGCCCGGTAGCCGGGGGACCCGCGCGAGCAGTCGGAAGCCGCGCGGGCTGACAGCGGCGTCGAGCTGGTCGCCACCACTGAATCCCAACGCCCGGGCGACTGCACCGAGGTCGAGGAGGTCGGTAGAGGACAGCGCGTCGAGATCGGCGACGGCGTCGGCGACCCCGCGGCGGCGGCGTCCGGTGCCGGTGGGGAGGTAGTCGCGGATCACCAGCTCGCGGTCGATGTCGACACCGGCCACCAGCTCGTCGAGTTGGAGGCTGAGCAGGCGGCCGTCGGTGCCGAGCTCGACGACGTAGCCGTCGATCTCGAGGGAGATTCGGCGCACCATCTCGAGGCGCTGGGCCACCGCGACGACGTCGCGGACCGTGACGAGGTCCTCGATCTCGAGCGCGGACAGTGTGCCGGACACCTCGTCGAGGCGGAGCTTGTACCGCTCGAGGGTGGCCAGGGCCTGGTTGGCCCGGGAGAGGATCTGGCCGGCATCCTCGAGGACGTAACGGATGTCGTCGACGTAGATGGCGACGATCCGCATGGACTGGCTGACCGAGATGACCGGGAAGCTGGTCTGTTTGGCGACACGCTCGGCGGTGCGGTGGCGGGTGCCGGACTCGGTGGTGGGGATCGAGGGATCGGGGACCAGCTGGGTGGCCGCGCGGAGGATCTTGGTGCAGTCGCGGTCGACGACGATGGCGCCGTCCATCTTGGCCAGCTCGCGCAGCCCGGTGGCGCTGAAGTCGACGTCGAGCACGAAGCCGCCGGTGCTGATCGACTCGATGGTCTTGTCGTGGCCGAGCACGACGAGGGCGCCGGTGCGTCCACGCAGGATCCGCTCGAGGCCCTCGCGCAGTGCCGTGCCGGGAGCCACCGCGGCGAGCGCCTGGCGAAGCTTCGCCTCGGCGCCGCTTCGTTCGCTGGCTGGCACGTGACCCCCGTCGTGACTGGTCGTGTCTGTCGGCGGCCAGTCTACGGCCGCGTGGTGTCGGTCTGGCGGATGACTATCGGCGATGGGTGAAACAGTGTATTGCTCGCGCCGACACCTCGATGATGCAGGTCCACGACGCAATCGTCACGGCTTGTGACCGGGCTGATATCAGCTGACCGGAGCGATCGCGGCGGAGTCGGCGACCGCCGCGAGCGCCTGGGCGACGTCGGCGACCTCGACGACGCGGAGGCCGGGCGGGACCTGGCCGGGATCGGCCGGCACGAGGGCGCTGGTGAAGCCCATGCGCTCGGCCTCGGCCAGGCGGCGCTGGAGCCCTGTGACGCGGCGGATCTCGCCGGCGAGCCCGACCTCACCCATGGCGACCATGCCCATGGGGGCGGGCCTCCCGGCGGCGGCGCTGGCGACGGCGAGCATGACCGCGAGGTCGGAAGCAGGCTCGGACAGGCGGGCCCCTCCGACGGTGGAGGTGTAGACGTCGCTGGTGCCGATGCGGACGCCGCCGCGGCGCTCGAGCACGGCGAGGACCATGGCGACGCGCGAGGTGTCGAGCCCGCTGTTGGCCCGGCGGGGAGTGGCCAGCGCTGACGGCGCCACCAGCGCCTGGACCTCGCCGAGCAGGGGCCGGCGACCCTCGAGGGTGACGGTGATGCAGGTGCCCGGGACGGGTGCGGCGTGGCGGGAGAGGAACAGGCCGGTGGGATCGGGCATGGACGTGATGCCGGTGTCGGACAGGTCGAAGCAGCCGACCTCGTCGGCCGGGCCGTAGCGGTTCTTGACCGTGCGCACCATGCGCAGCCGGGAGTGGCGGTCGCCCTCGAACTGGAGCACGACGTCGACGAGATGCTCGAGGACGCGCGGGCCGGCGATGGAGCCGTCCTTGGTGACGTGGCCGACGAGGATGGTGGCGATGCCGCGTTCCTTCGCGGTGCGGATCAGCGCCGCCGCGACCTCGCGGACCTGGGTGACGCCGCCGGCCGCGCCCTCGACATCGCTGCTGGAGACGGTCTGGACGGAGTCGAGCACCAGGAACGTGGGCTTGGTGTCGTCGACATGCCCGAGGACCGCGCCGAGGTCGGTCTCGGCGGCCA
>DATCVR010000274.1:0-1871 GCA_036566745.1 Jiangellaceae bacterium
ATATGCTCATCATCGCGATCATCCTGTTCGGCATCGTGGCAGGCGGCGTGGCACAACTCGTTCTCGGTCGTTCGATGAAGGAGATCGATTGGACCACCGCGGCGGTGACGGGCGTCCTGGGCTCCTTCGTCGGTGGCTTGGGGCTCAGCCTCGCGACCGGCAACGGCCTCGATCTCCATCCGACCGGGTTGATCGGGTCGATCCTGGGAGCCCTGCTTCTCACCTGGGCGTGGGGGTTCTGGCGCAAGTCGCGTCAGGGCCAGTGATCAGCGCGGCGCATCCATCCCACCCGCAGCGGGTGATGCCGCCGAGCCATGACCGTTCGAGAGTGGAATCTCAACCACCAAGGAGCGGATGTCATGGCAGACGAGACCAACAACCCTGACCTCGAGGTGAACGCGGCGTCCGTGTCCGACGGCGCCTACACCCTCATCATCGCGGACTTCAGTGACACGGACATGGCGTGGGAGGCGTACGAGGCCCTCAAGTCGGTCGAGGACGGCCGCAGCGTCGAGATCGAGGGCGTCATCGTGGTCAGGCGCACGGCCGAGGGCCGGCTGGAGATCCAGAAGGCAACCGACCACAGCACGAAGTCAGGCCTCAAGTGGGGCGTCGTCGGCGGCGTCGCGCTCGGCGTGATCTTCCCGCCGTCGATCCTCGGCAGTGCCGCAGTGGCCGGCGGGGCCGGAGCTATCGTCGGAAGGCTGCGGCAGCGCCACCACAACCACGAGCTCGAGCAGAAGCTCGAGAACGCGATCACGCCAGGGCATTCTGGCCTGCTCGCCCTGGTTTCCGACCCCGGCGAGATCAAGATCCGCAAGGCCCTCGAGCGGGCGGAGACCATCGTCGAGTCCACCCTCGAGCAGGTCGAGGCAGAGGACATCAAGGCCGCCGCCAAGGAAGTCCAGGGCGCCCACGCCTGAGCCCCTGACGGCGAGCCTCCGTCAGTCGAACAGGCTCAGACGACGTCGCGGCGCAGCGACACGGCAGCGGCCAGGGCCGAGGAGGCCAGGGCGTAGCCGAGGAGCACGAGCGCGCCTACCAGCGGCGCTTGGACGACGGGGCCACTCACGCCAGCCTCGGCCGCGATCATCTCCAGCAGCGCGGTCGACCCGGTGAGCGCCGCGGTGGCTCCACCAGGAAGGAAGGGATAGACGACGTTGGCTCCAGGGAGAATCATCATCAGGTTCTCCATGAAGTAGAAGTAACCCAGCGTGATCCCGATCGCGAGCAGCTGGTGCCGCGCGACGGCTCCGATGCCGACGCCCAGCAGCATGTAGATGGCTGCGGCCACGCCGTACCTCGCCGTGGTACCGAGAATGGCCTCGAGCCCGAGCCCCGGCTCGATCCCGTGCGCGGAGGTCCCTGCATAGATCCCGGCTACCGCGGAGAGCGTCAGGACCACCCCGTACGCCAGGCCAAGACCCCCGTAGGCGATCAGCTTGGCCACCAGCACCCGACCGCGCTTCGGCACCGCGAGGAAGGTGGTGGCTACGGTCCGATGCCGGTATTCGCCGGTGATCGCCACAGTGCCGATCAGGGCAGGCACGAAGAGGGCGACGCCGAGGAGGCTCAAGACTCCGGACACGCCCGCGACAGTGTCCAACCCAGGCATCGGCGGAGTGGCGTTCTCCGGCCCGGTCAATGCGACGAGACCGGTGAGCAGGCCACCGCACGCCACCGCGGCCACCAGCGTCCACAGGGGCAGCCGGGTCCTGGTCAGCCGCACGACCTCACCTCGGATCGCGTCCTTCAGCTGTCGCATGCCATCTCCTCCTCGATCATGCTCAGGTAGGCCTCCTCGAGTGAGGCGTGTTCACCGGTGAAGTCGCTCAGGGAACCGGACCAGAGCGTGCGGCCGCCCTCGACGA
>DATCVR010000275.1:0-2466 GCA_036566745.1 Jiangellaceae bacterium
CGCCTCGCCCTCGTAGTAAGGCCTGGGCACCTCGGTGCGCACCTTGGCGGCGTACTCCTGCTGCTGCGCGTCGGTCCCGCCGATCGCGTCCGGGCTCTTCACTGGGGCTCCGTGGGCTCAGCGAGGGCAGCGCGGAGGGGGTGGGTGCCGATGACGACGATCTGCGGCATGATCTGGTCGGTGACGGTGCCGCATCGCGTGCAGTCCCACTCCGTGTCAGTCGACACGCCGTAGTACGTGCTCGGGTCGCGGCGGTCCGTGCAACGGATAGCCGACTCAGCCAGGAAGCGGCCACAGACGCAGGCGAAGCGCACGTCGTTGTAGGTCGCCTCCTCGGGTTCCGCCTTGAGGTCATCCCAGATGGTCATGGTCACCACTCCTCCGGCTCGAACCCGAGCCTGTCGATAGTCCTGTGCGGGGGCTTGTGTCCGTGCGTGAGCCCACAGCGCGCGGGCCAGTCCCCGGGGTGCTGCACCATGAGGCACAGGGGCTCCCTCGGCTGGGGCAGCGGGTTGGACGCCATGGCCAAGCGGTTGGCGAGGCTCTCGGGGGTGCGGGTCTGGGTCGTCGGCGGGTTGGGCCGGAAGCCGTGGAACCTCATCTCGTCAGCCATCCCCACAGCACCAGCGCGGCCCATATGACGACGCCCCCGACGGCGCCGCAGAGGAACATGCCCGGCAGGGTGGCGATCTCGGCGGCGCTCACGGGGACTCCTCGCAGTCCTTGCACCCGAAGCGCAGCCCGTGCTCGCAGAGGTCGGTGTCGTCGATGCACTCGTCCTCGCTCGTCTCCAGGTCGGCGGCGCTCGGCATGCCCCAGAACGCGAAGGCGAGGTCGGTCGGGAACTCCGTGGAGTCGCCGAAGTGGTCCGTAGCCCACTTCTCGATCTCGTCGATGCGGGTCACAGCCTCCTCCAACGCCTGAATCAGCGCGGCGATGTCGGCGTCGGCCTCCGATGTCCAGGTCGTGACTCCGCGCACCCGGAACGCCTCGCGAGACTGCAAGCGGGCCTTGATGGCGTTGAGGTCGGCGCTCATGACTGCCCGCCCTCGGTGCGCTGACGGTCGACGACCGCCTTGAGCGCGGACACCCCATCGGCGGCCGTGCCCTGCCAGTGGTCGGTCAGCCAGTAGGCCGTCTGCACGTACCCGCTGTCATCGCAGGAGCACAGGACGAACGGCATGTCCAGGCTGGAGACCACCTGCAGGGGCGTGTGTTCGGCGGCGCTCATGACTGCCCGCCCGTCTCGACCAGGGTCAGGGGGCCGTACTCGCGCTCGATGTGGTCCGCGTTCCAGTAGGGCCGGTTGGCGTCGAGGCGGAGGCACCCGTTCGGCTGCATGGTCCACACCTCGCCGTTGCGGTCCCTCCACTGCGAGCCAAGGGGACGCGTGACCTCGACCGGGGCAGGCTCGGCGGGCTCGACGTCGTAGCCGCCGTTCGCCTTGTCCAGTTCAGCTTTCAGGTCCCGCTCGTTGGCTCGCATCGCCAGCACGGCACCCGAGATGCCGCCCAGCATCCGCTCGGGCTCGATGGTGCGGTCGACGTCCAGGAGCGTGGCGAGTTCCTTGATCTGCTCGCTCAGTGCGGAGTACGCGACATCGACGTTGAACTCCTCGCGCTCGGCATCGATGCGGGCCAGACGCTCCCGCAGTGCCTTGACCGAGTCGGGCTCCAGCACCTCGGGGGTGCCGAGCGCGCAGACCTGCTCCCACGAGTACCAAGCGGCCCGATTGTCGACCCAGTTGCGGCCGGTGGGCTGGTCGAGACGAGTCCACCGCTGCCACTGGTTGAGCGAGGGGACGTGGACCACCGTGTAGAGGGGCGGTTCCTCGGGCAGCGGGACGGGCGTCAGGCTCCACGTGCCGTCCTCGCCATGTGCCACGTCGCAGCGGCCGGAGAAGATGACCTCGTCGCCCTTGGTGACTCGGACGTTCGTGGTGGTGCCGTGCTTCAGGGTGGGCATGATGGGTGCTCCTTCGTGGGTGGTCATGCGGCGGTCTCCAGACGGTCGAGGAGCTGGGTGCCGAGGAAGTGGGTATATGCCGGCGGCACTGCGTCGGCAATGTCGTCCCAGTCGGTCATCCAGTCGATGCCCATGACCTCTCGGCCGTGCTCGACGGTCTTCGCCTTGGTGCCGCGGCGGGTGCCATCGGGCCGGCGGTAGTCCTCGTCTTCCTGAGGGTGGTCGCCGTAGACGCCGATCGGCCGCCCCTGTTGCTCGTGAAAGCACTCGGTCGGAGTCAGGAACGTGTTGGACTCGAAGTACCGGTGCCGGCGCACACCGAGCCCGAACGCTGAGCCGCACACCTTGACCGGGTTCTCCATCACCCGCGCGGCGCCGGGCACGTTCTCGATGATGTACAGGCCACCGGTGCGCGCGGCCCACGTCTTCAGCAGGTCGCGAACCACGGGGATGAGGTCGGGGTGGGAGTCGCGGGTGTGCGCCGGCGTGATGCTGGAGTAC
>DATCVR010000276.1:0-5875 GCA_036566745.1 Jiangellaceae bacterium
GCGGACACCTCCGCGGCCACCCAGCTGATCGCTCCGGCCGCGGCGCCCGTCGCCTACGACGACGCCCTGCCGCTCGACGAGGACGACGACTACGACGACGAGGACGAGTCCCAGGGCTTCAGCTGGTGGGCGGTGGCGCTGGGCACCATCGCGGTGCTCGCCATCGCCGGGCTGATCGGGTACCTCCTGTTCAAGCCCGACTCCAACCCCCAGGCCACTGTGCCCAACCTGGTCGGGATGACCCAGGCCGCGGCCGAGGCACGGCTGACCGAGGAGAACCTCGAGGCCGGCGTCCAGACCCAGCCCACCGACGACCCCGCGAAGGTCGACACTGTCCTCAGCCAGGATCCGGGCCCCAACCAGCGCCTCGACGAAGGCTCCACC
The DNA here is from genome assembly GCA_036566745.1 of Jiangellaceae bacterium. GTDB lineage: Bacteria > Actinomycetota > Actinomycetes > Jiangellales > Jiangellaceae > DATCVR01. Next base: position 385 of record DATCVR010000276.1, read on the forward strand.
GTCACGATCAACATCGGTGTCGCGCCCGACGCGGTCGCGGTCCCGTCGGTCGTGGGCCGGCCGCGCGCCGAGGCGGAGAAGATGATCGAGGAGGCCGGGCTGGTCGCCGGCAACGTCACGCGGCAGAACAGCGATCGGCCGGCGGACGAGGTGCTGAGCACCGACCCTGCCGTGGGCACCGAGGTGGCCCCGAACACCACGGTCAACCTCGTGGTTTCCAGCGGCGAGGAGGAGATCCTCGTCCCCGACCTCGCCGGCAAGACCCGGGCCGAGGCCGAGTTCGAGCTGACCAGCCTGGGTCTGGTCCCGCAGTTCCAGGACGAGCCCGCCGGCGACCGCCCGGTCGACCAGGTCGTGCGCCAGACCCCCGCGGCCAACACCCCGGCCAAGGAGGGCGACGAGGTCTTCGTCACGGTCACCGTGCCGAACGACGACGAGCCCACCGGGGACCCCACCACCGGCAACGAGACGGGCCAGGACAACGGCAACGACACGGGCAACGAGACGGGCCAGGACACCGGTACGGATACGGGCACCGAGACCGGGACCGAGACCGGTTCCGACACCGGTACGGACACGGGCACCGAGACCGGCACCGACACGGGCACCGAGACCGGTGGCGACGGCGGCGGCGACTCCGGCACCGAGTGGGGCTGACCCAGCCGCTGAGCCTGGTCCACCGACTCAGCCGTTGGATCGGCTGAGTCAGCTCCTGATCGGCTGAATCAGCCGTCCTGACCCGGCGTGTACCGGCCGGGTCAGGACGGCTGAAGCGCGTCCGGCCCGCGCGAGACGACCGGGGCGAGCCCGACCGATCGGGCCACGGCGTCGTCGTCGCCGCACACGGTGAGCCAGTTGGCCAGCATCAGGTGGCCGCCCTCGGTGAGGACCGACTCGGGATGGAACTGGACGCCCTCGACCGGGAGGGTCCGGTGGCGCATGGCCATGATGACCCCGGCCGACGTGGTAGCCGTGACCTCCCACTCGTCGGGGACGGTGGACGGCTCGACGGCGAGCGAGTGGTAGCGCGTGGCGGTGAATGGGTCGGCCAGGCCGGCGAGAACGCCCACGCCGTTGTGGTGGACCTCGCTGGTCTTGCCGTGGAGCAGCTCGGGCGCCCGCCCGACCGTGGCGCCGTAGGCGACCGCCATGGCCTGGAGCCCCAGGCAGACCCCGAAGATCGGCACCCGTCCGGCTTCGCTGCGGATGAGGTCGACGCACACGCCGGCGCGTTCGGGAGTGCCGGGCCCGGGTGAGAGGAGCACGCCGTCGAAGCCCTCGATGCCGTCGACCTCGTCGTTGCGCCGAACCTCGCAGGTGGCCCCGAGCTGGGCCAGGTACTGGACAAGGTTGAAGACGAAGCTGTCGTAGTTGTCGACGACGAGAATGCGTGGCGGCGTCATGATCCCGATCCTGTGATGGAACCTTGGTATCCCGGCATCTCGATGGATTCCTTTCCCTCGACGCGGTAGCCGAGGCCGATGAACTCGGAGTACTGCCGGAACTCGCGAACACTCTCGGACTCGTCGAGTGCCTTGCGCATCGCGTCGGCGTCGCCGATGGCCGAGATGACGTAGGGCGGGGAGTACGTACGCCCGTCGATGCGGAGCACCGGCCCGACGCATCGGATGGAGCTGGTGGCCACGACCCGCTGGTCCATGACCGTCAGCGCCTCGGCGCCACCGGCCCACAACGCGTTGATCACGCCCTCGAGATCCTGCTGGTGGACGATGTAGTCCTCGATGTGGGTGCCGGCCGGGAGCTCCTGGCCGTCGCCGCCGGGCAGGGGTGCGTCGTCGAGTGAGACGGTCAGCCCGGGGCCCTCGACCGGAGTCAACCCGGCGGCCGGCAGGAGGTCGTCGACCTGCTGCTGGAGCTGCTTGGTCTCGGTGCTGCCTCGGCTGGTGGTGAGCTGCTCGACCTCGTCGGTCAGCTGCTCGACCTCGTGGGACAGCTCTCGGGTGCGGCGCTCCTCGGCCCGCACGACATCGGACAGCTCGAGAATGTCGCTGCCGCGGAGGTCGTTGCCGCCGGACTCCTTCGCGCTGGTGACCAGGAGCACGCCGCACAGGGCCAGGACCACCGGCGCGGCGACCTTCCACGCGTTGGCGGAGCGTGCCCAGGCCGGCATGACGAGGTACCCCCTCGTGCGAGGTAGGAGACGAGCGTGACGACGACTACGCTAACCCGAGCGCCACGGACGGGCGAGTGACCGTCCACAGTATCGAGAGGAACACGAACGTGCCCAAGTCTCGCAGCCGTCGCAAGAAGAAGGACGACTACACCCCACCCGAGCGGCACGAGAGCACGGCCTCCGGTCTGGGCGGTGGGCGCTGGGTCGTCCCCACGATGGTCACCCTGCTCGTGCTCGGCCTGGTGTGGATCATCGTCTACTACGTCGCAGGTCAGGACATCCCCGTCATGAGCGACCTCGGCGGCTGGAACCTCCTCATCGGCATGGGTCTCATCACCGGCGGGTTCGTCGCCGCCACCCAGTGGAAGTGACGAACCCGCCGTCCACACCGCTGTGCACACACGGATTACACGCGTGTAGTTCTCCCCATTGGGGATAACCCCTGTGGATAACTAGAGGGTCGTCAGCACGGCGAGGACCACGGCCACGAGCGTCGCCACACATGCGGCGACGCTCCACAAGGTGCGGTGTTCGCGCGGCGCATGGGCGAAGGCGAACGCGAGCACCGCACCGACCGCGAGCCCGCCGAGGTGGGCTCGCCAGTCGATACCGCTGACCACGAACCCGAACACGACGTTGATGCCCAGGATCACCAGCACCGCACTGACGTCGCGGCCGAGCCGGCGCATCACGATGAAGAGCGCGCCCATCAGGCCGAACACCGCGCCGGACGCGCCGAACGACATCGAGTACGGGCTCGCCGCCAGCAACGACGCCGCCGTGCCGCCCATGGCCGACAGCAAGTACAGCGCGATGAACCGCCAACGCCCCAGCACCGGTTCGAGGCTGGACCCGAGCACCCACAGGGCGAACATGTTCATGCCGACGTGCCAGAACTCCTGGTGAACGAAGGCGGCGGTGATGAGGCGGTACCACTCGCCGTCGGCCACACCCAGCTGCACGGAGTCCTGAGTCGAGCCCAGGACCAGCCCGAAGTTGGCCGCCAGCTCGCTCCAGCCCGGCAAGGCGCTCGAGCCCAGGACCACGCCGATCAACCAGATCGAGACGTTGAGACCGATGAGTACCTTGGTGACGATGTCGCCGTTCTCGCGGATCTCACCGCCCAGCGGCGTCGTGGCCTGGCGCACGGTCTTGCGCCCCTCGGCGATGCACTCGGGGCACTGGAAGCCCACCGGCGCGGCCGTCATGCAGTCGGGGCAGATGTAACGCTCGCACCGCGAACACCGGATGTAGGTCTCGCGGTCGGGGTGGCGGTAACACGTGGGGGCGACCGGACCCGGAGGTTCGGCCGGCCCGGCTCCGCCTGGTGTCTGCGTCATGATGGGGTAACTCGCGGTGGTCCAGCTCAGTCTCGGGTGATGGTGACCGACTCGATGACGACCGGCTCGACGGGTCGGTCGCCCCGATCGGTGGGGACCGTGGCGATCTCGTCGACGACCTTGCGGCCGGCGTCGTCGGCCACCTCGCCGAAGATCGTGTGGCGGCGGTTGAGATGCGGCTGAGGGCCGACGGTGATGAAGAACTGCGAGCCGTTGGTGTTGGGCCCGGCGTTGGCCATGGCCAGCAGGTAGGGGCGGTTGAAGGCGAGCTCGGGGTGGAACTCGTCGGCGAAGTCGTAGCCGGGGCCGCCGCGGCCGCTGCCCAGCGGGTCGCCACCCTGGATCATGAAGCCGGACATCACCCGATGGAACGTGGTGCCGTCGTAGAGCTTGGCGGTGGACTTCTCGCCGGTGCCCGGGTGGACCCATTCCTTCGAACCCTCGGCCAGGTCGACGAAGTTGGCGACCGTCTTGGGCGCGTGGTGGGGGAACAGCACCAAGGCGATGTCGCCGTGGTTGGTGTGCAGGGTGGCAAGCAGCTCGTTGGCCACGGGGTGCCTCTCGTATTCGATCGAATGCAATTCCCCGCCATCCTCCCATGCAGCAGAACGAGTGGGCATAGGGTCGGGAGTCAAGGCATGATCTACATCGTTACGGGGAAGGGCCCCAAGTAGAGACCCATCCGACGAGGAGGCCCGTTTTGAGCAGGCTGTTCAGGACGCGGAAGAAGACTTCGGCCGAGAAGGCAGCCGAGCAGGCCCGCGAGGCTGCCGAGCAGGCGCGTGAAGTGGCGCGCCAGGCCGGACGGCGCGCGAAGGAGGCCGCCCGCGAGGCCCGCGACGTGGCGGGCCCGGTGGTCGAGTCCGCCCTCGAGCGGCTCACGCCGGTGGTCGAGAAGGTCAGTCCGGCGGTCGATGCCGCCCGGGCCAAGGTCACGCCCGTCGCAGCGTCGGCACGCGACACGCTGATGCACGACGTCGTGCCCAAGGTCGCCGACTCTCTCGCCGACGCGGCGGAGCGGTTGTCCGAGAAGGCTCACGACCTCTCCGAGCGTGCCACCGAGGCTGCGGAGAGGCCGGCCAAGCAGCGACGCAAGAAGCGCCGGCGCCGCATCGTGCTGGTGCTGGGCGGGTTCGCGGCGGCGGGAGCCACGGCTGCGGCCGTGCTCAAGCGGCGTGGCCAAGCCGAGCAGTGGACGACCTACGACCCGTCAGCCGGCCCCTGGGCTCCGGCTCCCGAGCCGGGCTCGGCTCCCGCCGGCGAGGCGCAGGCAGCGGACGACACCGCTGGTGCGTCGCCCGACGAGGCAGTCGCCGACGCCGCCGAGCATCCCCACCTGCCCACGGATCCGGATGCTCCGGCGACCACCACCGATGTCGACGACGACGAGCCCGCTGCCCCGGCCAAGCCGGTGGCTCCGGCCAAGCGCGCGCCCGCCAAGAAGTCGGCGGCCAAGCGAGCACCGGCGAAGAAGGCTCCGCCCAAGTCCGCCCCACCCACCGACTGACCCACCGCGCCAGCGTCCGCGCACCTCGAGGTCAGTCAGCCGCGCCGCAGGCGACGCATGGGCGGGTCGACGGACTGTCGAGCCGTCGTCACCTGGGTCCAGTCCGGTGGTGGCTGGGCCCGGAGCCGGCCTCAAGGCGATCGTCGTGGCCCGCTTCACCGCCACGACGATCGCCAGCCGGCGAGGAGCCCGGCCACGACCCACACCCCAGTCCCGCCCGAGCAAGCCGGTCAGTCGAGGATGAACGTCACCTCGAGGACGACCCGCCATCCCACGATCTGGCCGTCGGAGACCTCGACCTTCTGCTCCTTGACCCACGCGCCGGTGACGTTGCGCAGCGTGGCGTTCGCGCGATCGGTTCCCACGCGTACGGCGTCCTCGAAACTCGAGTCCGACCGGGCACTGATGTGGGTGATTCGTGCGACGGATCCGCTCATCGCGACCTCCTCGTCGAGAGCCAACGTGGCTGAACGCCAACGGCTCCGATCATCGTGGATCGACGAGGTGGGC
>DATCVR010000277.1:0-1637 GCA_036566745.1 Jiangellaceae bacterium
GTGCGGGTCTCGGCGTCGCCGAGGGTCAAGCCGGTCACCCGCTTGCCGGGCAGCATCGCGTTCACGTCGATCCCCACCTCGGTGCCGAACGGTGGCGCCCCGACGATGACCGCGGTGCCCCGGGCGCGGAGGGCGTCGACACCCTGGCGGAGTACGCCGGTGTTGCCGGTCGTCTCGACGACGCCGTCCGCGCCGCCGCCCGTCAGGTCCGTCAGCGCCGCTGTCAGGTCGTCGACCTTGCCGGCGTCGACGACGTCGGTGGCCCCCAACTCACGCGCCAGCTCGAGCCGCTCGGCCACCCGGTCCACCGCGATGATCCGGGTGGCCGGGGTCAGGCGTGCGGCCATCACCGCCGACAGGCCGACGGCGCCCGCGCCGAGGACCACCACCGACGACCCAGGGCGCGGGGCGAGCACGTTCCAGACCGCACCGACCCCGGTCTGCACCCCGCACCCGAGCGGCGCGAGCAGGGACAGGTCGGCCTCCGGGGCGACGCGTACGGCGCTGCGCTCGTCGACGACGGCGAGGCGGGAGAAGGAGGACTGACCGAAGAAGTGGCCACCGATCGACTCCCCCTCCCTCTGCACCGGCGAAGATCCGTCCAAGCGGGCGCCGCCGATGAGGTTGGCGGGAAGCCAGACGTCGCAGTAGGCCGGATGGCCGTCGCGGCACTGGGCGCAGGTCCCGCAGGAGGTGAACGACAGCAGCACCTGGTCGCCGGGTACGAGGCTGCGTACTCCGGATCCGACCTCCTCGACCACACCGGCGCCCTCGTGCCCGAGGACACCCGGGAGCGGGAACGGCAGTCCGCCGCTCGCCACCCCGAGATCGGTGTGGCAGAGCCCGGCGGCGACCATCCGCACCAGGATCTCGTCGGGACGGAGCGCGTCGAGCTCGACGGCTCCGATGGTGAACGGGGCTCCGGCAGACTCGACCACCGCTGCCTGGGTCGCGGTGCTCACGACTCCTACTGTGGGGTCGGCGGAAGGGAGATGACGACGGAGCGGACCTTCGTGTACGCCTCGAGTGCCTCCGGGCCGTACTCGCGGCCGAAGCCGGACTGCTTGACGCCGCCGAAGGGCACCGCGGGGTCGAGCATCGCCCAGTCGTTGACCCAGACGATGCCGGCCTCGAGCCTGCCCGCGACGCGGTGCGCCCGGGTGAGGTCGCTGGTGTGCAGCCCGGCCGCCAGGCCGTACGCCGTGGAGTTGGCTAGGGCGACGGCCTCGTCCTCGTCCACGAACGACTGCACCGTGAGGACCGGCCCGAAGACCTCCTCGTTGACGACGCGTGAGTCCGCGGGCAGCCCGGTGATCACCGTCGGCGCGTAGTAGAACCCGTCGGTGAGGTCGCCGCCGAGCTCCGGTCGCTCGCCGCCGGTGATGATCTGACCACCCTCCTGGCGGGCCAGGGCGACGTACTCCTCGACCTTCTTGCGGTGCTGGTCGCCGGCCATCGGGCCGATGATCGTCGCCGGGTCTCGCGGATCGCCGAGAGGTACGCCCGGGACCGCGTGCCGGAGGATGTCCACCACCGTGTCGTGGATCTCCGCGGCGACGAGCAGTCGCGGTCCGGCCATGCAGAACTGACCGGTGTTGAAGACGAAGGCCTTGATGATGGCGCCCACGGCGATCTCG
>DATCVR010000278.1:0-16543 GCA_036566745.1 Jiangellaceae bacterium
GCCTGGGGTGCGCCGGTCTACGACAACTACGGCACGCACGAGGTCGGCCTCGTCGGCTACGAGTGCCGCGAGCAGAACGGCCTGCACGTCAACGACGACACGGCGGTGCTTGAGATCGTCGACCGCGAGACCTCGGCGCCCCTGGCCGACGGGGGAGCGGGGAACCTCGTCGTCACCAGCCTGCACCGGTCCGTGCCGCCGATCATCCGCTACGACCTCAAGGACCTGATGCGGCGCGAGTCCCGCAGTCTCTGTGCGTGCGGTGGGCGGACCACGAAATTGTCCGGCTTCCTTGGCCGTAGCGACGAGATGGTCAAGCTGCGCGCGACCAGCGTCTACCCGCGTGCTGCGCAAGACACCGTCCAGGGCGACGAGCGATCCACCGGTGAGTTCGTCTGCGTGGTCGACAGCGTCGGGTCGGGCATCAGTGCCCGGGAGCGGATGACCGTCAGGATCGAGGCCAAGCGCGCCGTCGACGAGGGCGCCCTGCATGCCGACATGGCAGACCGCCTGAAGGTGCTGTTCGGCGTGGCCGTCGACGTTGAGATCGTGCCGGCTGGCTCGCTCGCTCCGATCACGGGCCTCGGTGGCGAGGGCAAGGTCAAGCGCCTCCTGGACCTGCGATGACAGCACTCGCGGACTGGTTCTCCTTGAAGGACAGGGTCGTCGTCGTCACCGGCGCGTCGTCGGGCCTCGGCGCGAGCTTCGCTGCCACCTTCGCGGAGGCAGGGGCGGACCTCGTACTCGCGGCGCGACGCGTCGACCGGCTCGACGACACCGCAGCTTCGGTGCGCGCCCATGGCCAGCGGGCGCTCGCCGTCGCGACCGACGTGTCGGCGCCCGAGCAGTGTGACGCGGTCGTGGCCCGCGCCGTGGACGAATTCGGGCGAGTGGACGTGCTGGTCAACAATGCGGGCATCGCCCACGCCGTCCCCGCGACCAGGGAAACGCCTGAACAGTTCCGCTCGGTGGTCGACGTGAATCTCAATGGCTCGTACTGGATGGCGCAAGCATGTGGTCGCGTGATGCGGCCGGGGAGCTCGATCATCAACATCTCCAGTGTGCTGGCGGTGACAACGGCCGGCCTCCCGCAGGCGGCCTACTCGGCGAGCAAGGCCGCACTCAGCGGCCTGACGCGCGACCTCGCGTCCCAGTGGGGGCGACGCAAGGGCATCCGCGTCAACGCCCTTGCTCCCGGCTTCTTCGCGAGCGAGATGACCGACGCGTACTCCGAGGAGTACGTGCAGACCACCCTCATGCCCCGGCTGCTCGTCGATCGCGTCGGCCACCCGATGGAGCTCGCTGCTGCCGCGGTCTGGCTCGCCGCTCCGGCATCGGGATTCACGACCGGCCAGACCATCGTCGTCGACGGCGGCATGTCGGTGACCTGATCGGTTGGCACCCTTGCCACCGATCGCCCATGGCGCTGCTGCGCCACCCCAACGAAAGGCCTCTCTGTGCTCACGAATGTCATCAACGGCATCAACATCGCGGTCGCCGACCTGGACTTCTGGACCCGCAAGTACGAGCTCGTCCTCGGCGTTAAGAGCACGCCGGTCGCCGAGGAGGGATTCGCATTCCCGGGCATGACGGGATCCTCGTTCAACATCGGCGGTTTCCAGTTGAACCTCATCAGCAGCGACGACCCCGCGACCTCGGTCGGGCGCTTCCTTGCCCGCTCGGGCGACGGCTTCTTCCTGCTGTCGCTCGCAGTTCCCGACGTGGACGAGGCCGGTGATCGGCTGAGAGAGCTCGGCGTCAACCCACTCCTGGAGCGGGCGGCGCGAGGAGTCGCGCACCAGCCGGTCAACTTCGTGCACCCCAAGGAGATGGCAGGCGTCCAGATCGAGCTCATCGAGGTCCCCGAGTAATCGCATGGCCAAGGGCATGATGGTTCGCGACGAGGTCATCCGGGTCGCGACCCGGATGTTCACCGAACGCGGGATCCGCGGCGTCTCGCTGCAGAATATCGCGGACGAGGTGGGGCTCACCAAGGGTGCCCTCTACTACTACTTCAGCTCGCGGGACGACCTCCTCCGACACGTCTTCGGAGATTGGATCGCCGAAGAGCTGGCGTCGCTCCGCCTGCAGACCGCCAATCCGGGCGACGCCGTCGAGAAGCTGCGGGCCTATGTCCGCTACCACGTCGCATCCGTCGTGTCGAACGTCGATCTCTACACCCTGTCGTTCTTCTCCGAGGTCGAGATTCCCTCGGACGTTCGTGCCGAGTTCCGTGGGCTCAAGCGCCAGAGCGATGCCATCTTGATGGACATCCTGCGTCAGGGCATGGCCGAGGGCCGGTTCGTTGGGCCAGACGTCAAGGTCGTCGCCTTCGCCATCGACGGCATGTGCAACTGGCTCTGCCAGTGGTACGACGCCGAGGGACCCAAGTCCGCCGACGACATCGCCGACGAGTTTCTCGCCTTGCTGATGCGTGGCCTGGTCCGCCAGGGGTTGAGCGAGTGGTCCGCGACGACGACCGGACGGGTGGACGCCGTCGAGCAGCACACCCGGGCCATCCGGTATCACAGCGCTCGCCTGCTCGACCTTCTTGCGCGCCGCGACGGGCCGTCCATCGCGTGTACTTGACCAGCAGGTCAATAATTCGACCACATGGTTGACATTGAGTCCGGTGGTGCATAGGTTCTCCGTCGATGGCAGCTGTGATCTCAGTCACGGCCCATGGATATGACCAACGAGGAAGGGCTGTGACATGAAGCAAGGGCAAGGCACGGTGCACTCGGCGATGGCCGCGGGTGCGGCACTGCTCACGATGGTTCTCGCCGGCTGTGGGGGCACGGAGAAGATCGCGGGCGCGGAGGGTCTGGATGGCGACCCGCTGGTCGTCGGGGTAATCATGGACACCTCGGGGACGGCGTCGTTCTATTCCGAGCAGGCCGTCCAGATGATCGAATACGCCGCGGAGGCGACCAACAAGGGCGAGTTCCCCGCGGCGCTTCAGGAGCTGTTCGGCGAGGACAGCCGCGGCATCCTCGACCGACCGGTCAAGATCGTCACCGAGGACGACGGCAGCGACCCGAACCGCGCGGTGCAGGCCGCACGCAAGCTGATCGCGGCCGGCGCGGACGCGATCATCAGCACCTCCGGTTCGGCCTCGGCCCTCCAGTCGCGCATCGTGTGCGAGGAGGAGAAGATCCCATGCATCGCGCCGTACAGCAGCTCGGGAGCAATCGTGCAGCAGCCGAACGCCGGCTACGTCTTCACCATCGCGCCGAACTCGACCGTGCAGGGTGCCGCATTCTCGGGGATCTTCACGGCAGACGGCTACGAGACCTACGCGATCGTCGGCGACAGCTCGCCGACGTCCGCGGCGGTGGCCGACCTCTACAAGGCTGCCTTCGACGAGGCCGGTCTCAAGATGGTCGCCCGTGAGGTGGTCACCGTGGGTTCAACCGATGCGACCGCCCAGGTGTCGCGGGTTCGCTCGGCCCAACCCGACGTGGTCTTCGACAGCTTCGCCTCGCTCACCGAGGAGGGCCTGTTCTACAAGTCGGCCGGCGACAGCCTGAACGACATCGCACGGTGGGCGAACAACGGCGTGATCACCAGCGACGAGCCGGCGAAGGTCGCCGGCGCGGGGATCGTCGGTGTCAAGACGCTCGACGTCCGCTCGGCCGAGAACACCTACGGTGAAGAGGTTCAGGACTCCTTCTCCGCGGCGAACCCGGATGTCGACTACCTGTCGTGGACAACCATCTGCAACTGGGAGGCCTTCATGGTCCTCAAACACGCCTTCGAAGAGGCTGGGTCCACAGAGGGAACCGACGTGCTCACCCAGATCGAGGGGCTGCAGGCCTTCCCCTCGGTGCTCGGCCCCCCGGGTTACACAACGTCCTTCAGCGCTGACAACCACAACGCTTCCTCCGCGCAGGCCCTGGTCCCCGTCGTGCTCGAGGCGGACGGCGCCATCGCGCTCGCGGACGACGAAAAGCTTTCCGACTAGTGGTCTCCGGGGACCGGCCATAAGGAGTTCACGATGGTCATCGAATGGATTGACGCGGTCACGGCCCTAAGGGTCGGCCTCGTCTACGCGCTCCTCGCGCTTGCCTACTTCCTCTTCGCCCGCACGACGGACACGATCAACTTCGCCGTCGGCGGCTACGCGATGGCGGCCGCGATGCTGTACGCCACCTTGACCGGGCATGGTATGCCACCGGTCTCTGCCTTGGTCGTCGCTGTCGCCCTGGGCGCCGTGCTCGGTACTGTCACCGAGCTGTTCGTCGTACGGCCGATCGCCAGCAAGGGACGTGACGAGTTCGTCGTCGTCCTCGCGATCACCGCCCTGCTATTCGTGATCCAGCAGCTCGCCGGGGTCTTCTTCGGCCGACGCGCGATCATCGGGGACCCCCTCAGGTCGGGCGATCTCGTGGTTGCCGGCCACGCGGTGAGCCTCCAGGACCTGCTCACCATCATCGGCGCCCTCGCCGCAGCCGTGGTCGTAGGGCTGTGGGTCGCCCGCGGTCGTTCCGGGCGCATGATGCGCGCCATCGGTGACAACGAGGACGCGGGGCGCACGCTCGGCATCCCCGTCCGACGGATCCGTCTCCTCGCCGCCTCGGTCGGTGGTCTGCTCGCCGGTCTGGCCGGCGCCCTGACTGCACCCCAGGCAGGGAACTCCTTCCACTCCGGGGTCAGTCTCTCGATCGTCGGCTTCATCGCGCTCGTCATCGGCGGCATGGGGAGCCCGTACGCCCCACTCATCGGAGGCGTCCTGCTCAGCTTCCTCGAGTTGGGGACGTCCCTCGTCTTTGGCAGCACCAGTCGCGACTACTTCCTGCTGGCCGCCGTTCTGCTCGTGTTCATCGCCCGTCCGGAGGGCCTCTTCAGCTTGAAGGTGAGAACGACATGACCATCATCACAACCGAACCAGCGACCGGGAGCGTGCCCGCTTGTGCCCCGGCGCGCAGGCGTCGGGACACCACCCTCGTCCCGGCTGCCCTGTTCCTCGCGGCGTTCGTGCCGCTCTACTTCGGCTGGGCGCTGGCGCAGCCGTACCACCTGGACATCGCGATCACCTTCACGATGTTCTCGCTGCTCGCGCTCGGCATGTACACGCCGCTCTTCCTAGGCGGCCAGATCGACCTGGCCTACAACGCCTACCTGGCTGCGGGCGCCTACGCTGTGGCGATCATCGCCAACCAAACCGACCTCCCGCTGGTGTTGGCCATCCCGATCGGTGCTGTCGTTGCGGCGACCCTGGCCCTCGTCCTCGGCCTCGCGACGCGACACCTGACCGGCTTCCACCTGGCGCTGGTGACCTTGCTCGCCGGTACGGCGGCGTACCGCTGGATCAGCAGCACGGGTGCCGGGATCACCGGTGGCGCCGGCGGGATCGGGGGGATCCCTCGGCTGGAGCTTCTCGGCATCGAGTTCGGTCGGGAGGAGCTGGTCGCGGCCGGCCTGCTGACCGTTTGGCTGGTCGCCTTCGCGTTGAGCCGCTTCCGGCGCTCCTTGCCCGGGTTGACGGTCCGTCTCAACCGGGCGTCGGTCCCGGCTGCCGAGGTCGCCGGGGTGCCCACGACGTCGATCCGCCTGGTCTCGCTGGCGATGGGTGCCGCGATCGGCTCACTAGGCGGTGTGTTCGTTGCGCTGATGAACCAGTTCATACTGGCCGATTCCTACGCCCCGGAGATCATCTTCCTTGCGTTGTTCCTGCCGCTGCTCGGCGGCATCTCGACGCCGTGGGGAGCGGTCATCGGTGCGGGGGTGCTGTGCTTCCTCAACGAGGCGTCGGCGTTCATCGAGGGTCCGGGACCGCTCGTCTTCGGCGGTGCGTCGCTCGCGATCTTAATCCTCCTACCCGGCGGCCTGATCGGCGCCGTGGCGCTGGCCTGGTCCTTTGTCGGGGCGAAGCTGCAAAGAGGCGGTGCGCGATGAGCCACCTGATGAGGTGTGCCGATATCGGCAAGAACTACGGCGGCGTGACCGCCCTGAAGCGGATCGACCTGACCGTCGACGCGGGCGAGATCGTCGGTCTCGTCGGTGCGAACGGCGCGGGCAAGTCCACGCTGATCGACATCATCAGCGGCAACACCGAACCGTCTCGCGGTGCCGTGTTGCTGCGTAACCGTGAGGTCAAGGGCCGACCCGCGCGGCGGGCTCGGGCGGGCATCTCGCGGACCTTCCAGCACCCGCAATACTCGGAGGTTTTGACCTTGCGGGAGAACGTGGCGTGCGGTCTCGCGGCCACTCGCATGAGGTCCCCGCTGCACGTGATCCGGGAGCTGGTGCTGGCGCCCCTGGCCGACGCCACACGGTGGGACGAGGTCGATCGGCTCTGCGCGTCGATCGGTCTGGCCGACCTCGAGCGCGTAGCTGGGACGGTCTCCTTCGGGGACCTCCGGTTGGCCGAGGTGGGGCGGGCGCTCGTCCAACAGCCCGATTTCGTGATGCTCGATGAGCCATTCCCGGGGGTGGACGACGACGGCGTCGCTGGTGTCTTGACCGCACTACGCACCCTGCGGGAGCAGGGCAAGGGGGTGCTGCTCGTCGACCACAACGTCGACATCGTGGCGTCGATCGCCGATCGGCTGGTGCTGATCGCCGACGGCGAGGTCGCCGTGGAGGGAACCGTGGACGAATGTCTCGCGAGCAGTGTGTTCCGCGAGCGATACATCGGAGTGGCGTGATGAGCACGGAACTGTCGGTCATCGGGGCCCACGTGAGCTACGGCCGTGCCGCTGCCGTGGTCGACGCCGCCCTCACGGTGCGGCCCGGAACGGTGAGCGCGCTCGTCGGGCCCAACGGTGCGGGGAAGTCCTCCCTGGTGCAGATGGTCGTGGGCGCCGTACAAGGTCGGGCCGAGACGCTCACCCTCGGAGACCAGGAGCTCACCGGACTGTCTGTCGCCGAGCGGGCGCACGCGGGGATCACCCTGGTCCCACAAGGACGTCAGCTCTTCCCACGTCTCACGATCCTGGAGAACCTCCAGGTCATCGCCGACGCCTTGGGCCTCGACGCCGGTGTCGTGGACGAGGCACTGGATCGGTTCCCGATCCTGAGGACCCGCCACGACGCCATAGCGGGGGTGCTCTCCGGCGGTGAGCGCCAGATGCTCGCGATCGCGCGGGGCCTGATGAGTGCCCCTCGGGTGCTCGTCCTCGACGAGCCGACGCTAGGGCTGGCGCCGGTCATCGTCGGCGAGCTCCTCGACACCGTGGTCGCGCTGCGGGAGGAAGGCGTCGGCATTCTGGTCGTCGAGCCGTCGATGCACAACGTCCCGGTGGCGATCGACCACGGCACGGTGATGATCCGCGGACGGGCCACTTCCGTCACCGGCGGGCACGATGCCCTCAGTGACCGTTACCGCGAGCTCCTCGGACTGGGCGCGCCCGCGGAACGACGCCCGTGACACCCCACGAAAGGTGGTTCGTGTGACCGCGATCCAGCAGAAGCTTCTGCCGACACTCGACTTCCTGTTGTTCGACTGGCTGGACCTCGGGGACCTGCTCACCCGGCCGCGGTTCGCTGACCACTCGAGCGAGACGTGCCGCGAGCTGCTGGAGGGAGCTTCTGGCGTCGCCGGCCGATTCTTCGAACCGGCGAACCGGCTCAGCGACGTCGAGGAGCCGTACGTCGACGCTGCGGGCGAGGTGGCTTTACCTCAAGCCACCCACCGTGCGTTCGCCGCCTACCGTGACTTCGGCGTAATGGGCGCGAGCCATGACCATGCCGTCGGCGGTGCACAGCTGCCGCGCCTGGCGGAGCTGGCCGTCCGTGTCGTCTTCTCGGCCGCGGCGCCCAACCTCCTACCCACCCTGCTTAGCGAGGCCAACGCCTCGCTCATCGTGGAGCACGGGACCGACGCCCAGCGCGAGGCCTTCGCAGTCCCGCAGATTGAGTCGCGCTTCACCGGAACAATGGCGATGTCGGAGTCCCAGGCCGGCTCGTCGCTGGCGGACATCACCACCCGCGCGACGCCAGACGGCGCCGGGGCCGAGCTCGATCCGCTCGGAGCGCGCTACCGGCTTGTGGGAGACAAGATGTGGATCAGCGGGGCAGAGCACACCTTGGCGGACAACATCGTCCACCTGGTTCTTGCTAAGATCCCCGCGGCCGATGGGACGATCGCCGCGACGACCTCTGCGCTCTCCCTGTTCATCGTGCCGAAGTTTCTCGTCGACGGTGACGGCGGCGAGCCCGAGCGAAACGATGTACGGCTGGTCAGCCTCAATCACAAGCTCGGCAACCGCGGGATCCCCAACACCGCGCTTGCGTTCGGCCGGGGGGACGGTCCTCGTGGCGGGAAGGGCGCGATCGGCTACCTCGTCGGTCGACCAGGTGAGGGCCTTGCGCAGATGTTCCACATGATGAATGCGGCGCGTGCGGAGATCGGCATCCTCGCGGCCGCGGTCGGCTTCGCCGGCTTCGCGGTGTCACTCGACTACGCCCAGGGGCGTCGGCAGGGACGGCGCCGTGGCGCTTGCTCCACGGATCCGGTGCCGATCGTCCAGCACGCCGACGTGAAGAGGATGTTGCTGGCCCAGAAGGCGTACGCCGAGGGCGGCATCGCCCTCGCCCTTCTGGTAGCGCGGCTGCTCGACGAGCAGCGGACCGGGCTCTCCGATGCGGCAGCGAATGCCACGGAC
The DNA here is from genome assembly GCA_036566745.1 of Jiangellaceae bacterium. Taxonomy (GTDB): domain Bacteria; phylum Actinomycetota; class Actinomycetes; order Jiangellales; family Jiangellaceae; genus DATCVR01. The sequence continues at coordinate 8,610 of DATCVR010000278.1, forward strand.
CTGCTGGAGATCCTCACCCCGATCCTCAAGAGCTGGCCGAGCGAGTGGTGCCTGGAGGGCAACAGTCTCGCGATTCAGGTCCTTGGCGGCGCGGGCTACACCCGTGACTACCCGGTGGAGCAGTACTGGCGCGACCAGCGGCTGAACATGATCCATGAAGGGACCCACGGCGTGCAGGCGATGGACCTGTTGGGGCGCAAGGTCCGCCAGCGGAACGGCGCCTCGATGACGGCCCTTGAGGATCGGATCGCCCGGACTGTCGCCGCCGCCAATGCAGCCGGGCTGGGTACGGAGGCAGCCGCCCTGATCCGGGTCTGGGCCCGCGTGCGCGAGGCGACGGAGCGGGCCTGGTCAGTCGATGACGCCGGCGCGGCGCTGGCCAACGCGACGCCGTACCTGCAGGCCTTCGGACACGTCGTGCTGGCCTGGGTGCATCTCGACCTCGCCGTGGCTGCGACGTCTTCGGGGCACGGCGAGGCGGCCGGCAGGCTCGCGACGGCCCACTACTTCTTCGCCTATGAGCTGCCACGGGTCGACGGCTGGCTGACCGCCGTCATCGACCGGGAGATGCTCTGCCGCGACCTCGACCCGGCCGTACTCTGAGGGCGCGACAGTCGTGGCGCGATCAGCCGTCGCTGTCGAGGGAGGTGAGCGACGGCAGAACGGCCTCGAGCCGCTCGGTGTGGAACCGGATCGAGCGTGCGTGGTACTCGGCTTGGTCCGCAGGACTCTGGCTGCGCGGCGTCGCCGTGGGACTGGCGCCGTCGCTGCTCCGCAGCATGCCCCGGAGCAACAGGTCGATGAACGTGTCCGCGACGTCCTCGGGGCTCTTCGGGCCGTCCGGTGTGTACCACTGCCAGAGCCAGTTGCACATGCCGTCGATCGCGAATGCGATGATCTTCTCGTCGCGCGCCTCGAACTCACCCTCGGTTACGCCTTGGTGGAGGATCGTCTTGAGAACCTTGTCGCTCTGCCGCTTGAGCTTGCGGAATTCGGAGCGGATGTCCGCCGGGAACTCCGACTCTGACGAGTAGGTCAGGCTGTAGAGGTCGAGGTTGTTCGCCACTGAGGCGACGTGGTACTTCACGTAGGCCCGCAGTTGGTCGGTTGCCGTACCGGACCCGGACACGAGCGCGCGGACGCTCTCGAACTCCTGCGTGATCCAGTCGCCCACGACCTGGCGCAGCAGGTCGTCGCGGCCGCGGAAGTAGTGGTAGAGCGCGCCCTTGGTGAGGCCGACCTCGTCGGCGATCGCCTGCAGGGAGACGCCCCGGATCCCGTTCTCCTTGAAGAGCCGGGTGGCTGCCCGGATGACTTCGTCGCGCACCATCGCCCGCCGGACCATGCTCTCGCCTCCTCGCCGCACTCGATTTCGTTGCAGCACGGATCCTAGCCGCGCGTGGGAGCGATCGTCGGAGGCAGGTGAGTCGCAGCGCAACATTCCAGAAGGTCAAATTATTGACCGCAAGGTCGATTTGATGTCAGGATGCCGCCCATGACCAATCGAGAAGCGGCCATCGTCGGTGTGGCCCGTACGCCCATCGGCAAGGCCTACCGCGGTGCCTTCAACAACACGTCCGGCCAGGAGTTGGCTGGCCACGCGATCCGCCACGCGCTCGAGCGCGCCGGCATCGAGGGTGGTGAGGTGGAGGACGTGCTGGTTGGCTGTGCGATGCAGCAGGGGACGACGGGCTTCAATGTCGCGCGCCAGGCTGCGCTACGGGCCGGTCTGCCGGTCACCGTCCCCGGTTCGACTATCGACCGCCAGTGCGCTTCGTCGTTGATGGCGGTCGGGGCTGCGGCGCGGCAGATCGTTCACGAGCAGATGGCGGTAACGATCGGCGGCGGCGTCGAGTCGATCTCCCTGGTCCAGAACGAGCACTACAACGGTCATCGCGCGGCCGATCCGTGGCTGGAGGTGCATCGTCCGGACGTCTACTGGTCGATGCTGCAGACCGCGGAGACCGTCGCGGAGCGCTACGGCATCACACGCGAGGCCCAGGATCTCATGGGTCTCCAGTCGCAGCAGCGCGCGATCGCCGCGGTCGAGGCTGGCCGCTACGACGCGGAGATCGCCCCCATCACCGTCACCACCCTGTCCCGTGACAAGGCGACGGGTGAGGTCTCGGAGAAAGAGGTCACTCTCTCGTATGACGAGGGGATCCGCGCCACCACGGCCGAGTCGCTCGCTGGCCTGAAGCCGGTGATGGCGCCCGGCGCGGCGAGCGAGGTGCCCAGCGTGACCGCCGGCAACGCCTCTCAGCTTTCCGATGGCGCGGCCGCGCTGGTGCTGATGGAGGGCGCGGCCGCCCAGCGGCGGGGCATCGCGCCCCTCGGCTACTACCGCGGCATGGCGGTGACCGGCTGTTCACCCGACGAGATGGGCATCGGTCCGGTCACTGCCATCCCTCGCCTGCTCGAAAATCACGGGCTCACGGTCGACGACATCGGACTGTGGGAGCTGAACGAGGCGTTCGCATCCCAGGCCGTCTACTGCCGGGACTTCCTCGGCATCGACCCCGAGAAGATGAACGTGGACGGCGGCGCCATCGCCGTCGGCCACCCGTACGGCATGACCGGGGCGCGCCTCGTCGGGCACGCCCTCATCGAGGGTCGACGCCGCGACGTGCAGTGGGCCGTGGTGTCGATGTGCATCGGCGGCGGCATGGGTGCGGCCGCTCTGTTCGAGGTGGCCCGATGAGCATCGCGGCGCCAGCGCGGAACCTGACCTTCGACTTCGCTGGTCAAACCGCCGTCGTCACCGGAGCGGGCCGTGGCGTCGGCCTCGCGATCGCGCGCCAGTTCGTCGACGCGGGGGCGACCGTCGTGATCGTCGACATGGACGAGGCGGTCCTCCGCGTCGCGGCCGAGGAGATCGGCGCTGTTCCGGTCGTCGCCGATGTTGCCGATCGCACGCAGGTCGACCGGGTCGTCGAGGTCGCCCTGGAGCGGACCGGCCGCGTCGACGTCCTAGTCAACAACGCCGGCGTCCTGCGGGACCGGCGGGTCTGGAAGCTCAGTGTCGACGACTGGGACACCGTGCTGGGCGTACACCTGACTGGCACGTTCCACTTCACCCAGGCGTGCGTGCCCACCTTTCGCGCCCAGGGACACGGCCGGATCGTCAACGTCACGTCGTACACCGGTCTGCACGGCAACGTGGGGCAGTCCAACTACGCGGCGGCCAAGGCCGGCATCATCGGCTTCACCAAGGCGACGGCGAAGGAACTCGCGTCGTTCGGCGTGACGGTTAACGCGATCTCGCCGAACGCGGAGACGCGAATGATCGACTCGATCCCTGCTGACGTACGGACCTCGATCGAGGCGGCCATCCCGATGGGACGCTTCGGCGAGGCCGGTGAGATGGCCGTCGCGGTCGCCTTCCTGGCGTCCGCCGAAGCGGGCTACGTCACCGGCGTCGTACTGCCGGTCGACGGCGGACTGGCGATGTGACATGAGGACCTTCCATGGCATCGACGAGCTGCGCGCCGCACTCGGCACCCATCTGGGTCACTCGGAGTGGAAGCGGGTCTCCGCGGAGGACGTCGACGCGTTCGCGACTCTCACCGGTGACCGGCAGTGGATCCACGTCGACGCCGAGAGGGCGGCGGCAGGCCCCTTCGGGACCAGGATCGCGCACGGCTTCCTTACCGTCTCGCACGTCCCGCTCTTCATGAACGACGTCCTCGACATCCGCGGCGTCGGGATGCTCGTGAACTACGGATCCGACCGCGTGCGCTTCCTCAGTCCGGTGCCCACGGGCTCCCGGTTGCGTGGGGGAGTCGAGCTCACATCACTCACCCATATGGCCAGTGGCCACCGGCTGGGCGCGCGGGTGACCATCGAGATCGAGGGTGCTCACAAGCCGGCGTGCGTCGCCGACACGATCACTCTGATCGTGACGTGATCTCGGGCTTGACAGGGTGTGGCGCAGACCACATGATGACCATAGGGTCAAAAGTTTGAACCGATGGTCGGTTCGGTGACGGAGGAATCATGGAGAAGTACGCCTCGTTGTGGCAGCCGCTGCAGATCGGCTCGATCACGCTGAAGAACCGCGTGGTCGTCACCGCGCATGCACTGCAGTACGCCGAGAACAACCTCATGACGCAGCAGAGTGTCGACTACTATGAGGAGCGGGCGCGGGGTGGAGCTGGCCTGATCCTGACGGAGGCCCAGGCTGTGCACCCGACCAGCCGCGGGCTGGCGCTGCGAACGACCCAGGGCTGGCCGGCCGAGGTCGTCCCGGTGTACCGACGCCTCGCGGATGCCGTCCATCGGCACGGTGCGAAGGTCTTCGTGGACCTGTCGCACTTCGGTGTTGAGGACCACAACACGATGCATCTCGACAACTGGCGTGCGCTCTGGAGTGCGTCGGGCCTCCCGTCGGCGACGTACGGCGAGATCGGGCGGGCCATGACCCGCCACGACATCGCGGAACTCGTCGCCGGGTTCGCGCGCAGTGCGGCGAACGCCCAGGAGGGCGGCCTCGACGGTGCGGAAGTGCATGCCGCCCACGGTTACCTGCTCTGCAGCTTCCTCTCTCCACTCACAAACCTGCGCACGGACGAGTACGGCGGCAGCACCGAAAATCGGTGCCGCATCGTCCTCGAGTGCGCGCGTGCCGTGCGGGAGCAGTGCGGGCCCGACTTCCCGGTCGGTGTCCGCATCTCCCTGGTGGAGGGAGTCCCGGGCGGGATCGACGAGGAGGAGGGGGAGCGGATCACCCAGATCCTCGCCGACAGCGGGCTGTTCAACTACCTCAGCATCAGTGCCGGCAACGCCTCGACCTTCGACCAGGTCGTGTCGCCGATGAGCCTGCCGGGCGCCCGACTCGTCGACCTCGCAGCCCGCGCCAAGAAGGTCGCCAACGGCCTTCCCGTGCTCACGGCCAACGGCATCACCGACCTCTCGATCGCAGCCGAGATCATCGACTCTGGCAAAGCCGATCTGGTCGCGATGACTCGGGCGCACATCGCCGATCCGCATTTGGTCAGCAAGGCCCGGTCCGGCCGCGAGGGCGAGATCCGCCACTGCGTCAGCGCCAACCAAGGCTGCATCAACCGGATGGCCAAGGGCTGGTCCCTCACCTGCACCCAGAACCCCGCGGCCGGCCGGGAGAGCACCCTCGGCACCGGGACCCTGACGACGCCGGAAACACCGCGCCGCGTCGTGGTCGTCGGGGGAGGCCCTGCCGGGATGCGGGCTGCCGAGGTGGCTGCGTCACGTGGCCACCAAGTGACGCTGCTCGAGCGAGAGGAGCAGCTCGGCGGCCAGATCCGGTACGCCGCTCGCCTGGCCACCCGCGGACGCTGGACCGTGATGATCAAGGACATGGAGCGTGCCCTTGTGCGTCACGGTGTCGACGTCCGCACCGGCGTTGACGCGACAGTCGATGACGTACGCGCGTTGAAGCCCGACCACGTCATCGTGGCGACCGGCTCGCGGTGGCGGACCGACGGGTTCTCGGCCAAGCTCGCTGCACGGCCCGGGATCCCGGGCCTCGACCAGGTGCGGGTGCTGGACCCGATCCAGGCCATCTCGTCGCCCGAGCTCTGCGGAGACCGAGTGCTGATCGTCGACGACATCGGCGACTACACCGCCTTGGGTCTTGCCGAGACGCTCGCCGACCAGGGCAAGCAGGTCGAGGTGATCGCGGCCTCGCTCTTCCTCGGCGAGAACATCCTGCTGACGCTCGACGTCGGCCACCTCTACCCGCGGCTGCACGCGAAGGGCGTCACGCTCACCCCGCAGCACATCGTTGGCGAGGTCAACCAGGACGGCGCCGTCCTCACCCGCATCTGGGACGGCGTATCTCGCGTCCTGCCGGTCGACTCGATCGTCACCGTAATGCTGCGTGATCCCGAGACGACACACACCGCGGCCTTCCAGGAGGCCTTCGAGGTCACCGAGATCGGTGACTGCCTCGCACCGCGACGCGTCGACGAAGCGATCTACGAGGGCGAGATGGCCGGACGATCGGTCTGATTCGTCGCTCTCCGCACCACCCACTTCTACGAGCAAAGGAACGGCAACAACGATGTACAGCTGGACCGTCGGTGACTTCAAGATCTCCCGTGTTCTCGAGATGCCCGTCGAGATCGGCGTGCTGGACGGCCTCATCGAGGAGGCCACGCCCGAAGTAGTGCAGGGCATGCGGTGGCTGGCGCCCGACTACGCCAACGCTGCGGGACAGCTCATCTGGAGCCTGCACTCCTACGTCATCGACACCGGCTCGAAAGTGATCGTGGTCGACACCTGCTGTGGCAACGGGAAGTCGGCACCGCTGATCCCCGCCTGGGGCAATCTCAACAACCCCTTCCTCGAGCGGCTCGAGGAGACCGGTTACCGTCGCGAGCAGGTCGACGTGGTGATGGGCACCCACCTCCACCTCGACCACGTCGGCTGGAACACGATGGACAGCGGCGGAAAGTGGGTGCCCACGTTCCCGAATGCGCGCTACACCTACGTCAAGGACGAGTACGACTACCACCACGCCATCGCCGACGAGGGCGACATCTCCTCCGACCTCGCCGGCGCAGTCGTCTACGAGGGCGCGAATCCTGACATCCACAATCAGCAGCGCCTGGTTTTCGAGGAGTCGATCCAGCCCTGCATCGACGCCGGACTCCTGGACCTGGTCCCGAGCGGGCAGCGCATCACCGACGGCGTCACCTACGTCTCGACGCCCGGCCACACCCAGTCGCACCACAGCGTAATGCTCGAGTCGCGCGGTGAGCGCGCGTTCATCACGGGCGACTTCATCCACCACCCGTGCCAGATTGGCGAGCCGTCGTGGAAGTCTCACGGTGACTTCGACCGGGCGCTCAGCGCGGCGCGCCGGGCCGAGTTCGTCGAGCAGTACGCCGACACCGACCTTCTCGTGCTCGGGACGCATTTCGCCGGCACGAGTGCTGGGCGGATCGTCCGGGACGGCGACCAGGTCCGGTTCGCCAGCGTCTGAGTCCGCTCCATGGCGTGGCGCCGGTGATCATCGTCCTCGGCCGCTGGTCCGCCGCCGACATCGAGCATCAGGTCCATCACGTCGCCACCATGGGGCTGCACAACTCTGGGTCCAATTGCATCGCCGCGCAGGTGGTCATCCTCAACTCGGAGTGGGAGCAGAAAGACGAGTTCCTAGCCGCGCAGCGACCGATTCTGGCCGCGGCACCTCACTGGCCGGCTTGGTATCCCGGTTGCGATACCAGGGTGCAGGGGCGCGCGTGGCTCCCATATCGCTGCCGAGGCGATCGGTGGCACCAGCCGGCGCTTCGACGGCTACAACAACTTCCCCGAGAACCCTGAGCAGCTCCTGGACTGGTTCAACAGCCACTTCGCCTGATTTGCGCCACCGCTCAGTTCCGCGGAAACTCCGCACTTTGGACCTCGAAACGCGCCGAGCTGGCGCGTTATAGTTCGAGAAGAAGCATCAACTGACGTTGGGCATCGGTGCAGGTCAAGGCAAGATTTGCCGAGGTGAGCCGAGCGATCGTGCGATGAGACCGAGGGGTTTCGGAGGCATGAGAAGGCCAGGGGTTCGAATCCCCTCAGCTCCACAAGCAAGAACCCCGCTTGACCTGCAGAGACGCACTCGGTCAGGCGGGGTTCTTCATGTTCAGTGCTGCCGTTCCGGTGAAGATTCCCCCGGATTCCCCCCCGAGCCGTTCAGGCGGGCCAATCCAGCCTCGTCGGCGACCGTCCCGAGGTGGTGCAGGTAGATGTTCGTCGTGGCGATCGACGCGTGCCCCATCCAGGCCTGCACCTCGAGGCGGGGACGCCCTTTGTGAGCCAGCCGCGATCGTCCACGGCTCGCGCCCAGAAACCCATGCGCCGAGCGTTCGTCCGGCGATGATGGGGGACATGCGGCACGTCGACTTGGTGATCATCGGTTCCGGCTCGGGCAACGCCATCGTCGATGAGCGGTTCGACGACTG
>DATCVR010000279.1:0-13972 GCA_036566745.1 Jiangellaceae bacterium
GCGGTCTACATGCGGGCGACCCGAAGCTGGAGCCAGTCATGAGCACGACGTTCGTCTCCGCCACGGCGCGCCGGCAGCCCGGCACCCGGGCCACCTTGCTGTCCGTCCAGGGCATCACGCTGATCGGGCTGGTCGTCATCGGGCTGGGCCCGCTGTACTGGGCGGTGAAGGGCGCGGTCTCACCGCCCACCGAGCTGATCGCGAACCCGCTCGCGCTGTGGCCGGCCGAGCCGCGGCTGGACAACTTCGCGACGGCGTGGGGCGACCTGTCGGTCGGGCAGTACCTGCTCAACAGTGCCTGGATCGTCCTGGGGTCGTGGGCCGTGCAGCTGTTCGTGGCCGCGACGGCCGGGTTCGCGCTGTCGGTGCTCCGTCCGCGGATCGGCCCGTACGTCTACGCCGGCATCCTCGCCACGATGTTCGTGCCGTACTCGGTCTCGATGGTGAGCCTGTTCCTCACCGTCATCGACCTCCCGTTCGTCCACCTCAACCTCGCCAACACGTACTGGGCGATCTGGCTGCCGGCCGGGGCCAGCGCCTTCAACGTGCTGATCGCCAAGCGCTTCTTCGACGCACTGCCCGGCGAGCTCTTCGACGCCGCCCGGGTCGACGGCGCGAACACGTGGACCCTCCTGACCCGGATCGTGCTGCCGCTGAGCCGTCCGATCCTCGCCGTCATCAGCCTCCTGGCGGTCATGCACGCCTGGAAGGACTTCATCTGGCCGCTGGTCGTCATCACCGACCCGGCCAAGCAGCCCATCAGCGTGGCGCTGACGACGCTGGCCGACCAGGCTCCCCGCGACGAGCTGATCGCCGCGATGGTGCTCGCCCTCGTGCCGCCGGTGCTGATCTTCCTGGTCTTCCAGCGCTACGTCGTCGCCGGTCTCGGCTTCACCGGCGTGAAGGGCTGACGCCCACCTCGAACGCATCCGCCGTCCCCCGCGTCGGAAGGAGCTCTCATGGCAGAGCACTGGTCGGTCTCGCGTCGCACGTTCGTCCGAGGAGCCCTGGCCGCCGGCGGTTCCGGCCTGATCGGCGCGGCGCTGCCGCCCAGGATCGCCCACGCGGCCGAGACCGTGATCACCGATCCCGACGGCACCGTCACGCTGGTGGCCGAGCACGACGGGGCGGCCTGGACCGGCAACATCCTGGTCCTGGACGGTGCCGGCATCCATCGGCTGACCCTGACGCACGTCATGTTCACGGACGACCAGCGCACCGTGGGCATCACATCGGTGACGAAGGTCGGCGCCCAGCAGTTCCTGGTCGAGTACACGACGACGAGCTCCACGGTGAGCGTGCTCGGAACCTTCATGGTCGGGCTGCGCAAGGCACGGGTGCGCTGGGACGTCAGCGGCTCGGCCGCCCTGGATCCGGAGGACCTCAAGTTCAGCCGCACCGTGGTGGGCGGCACCGAGACGTACGAGCCCGTGGTGCTGTGGAACCGCGACTCCGCGGGCGGCATCCCGTACGAGACCACCCACGGTGTGGGATACGCCGAGACCTATCCGGACAACCGTGCCCTCGTCCGGATCCCGCAGAGCAGGCCGGACTACTCCGACGCCACCTGGATCCACGCGCCCGGGTCCTGGGTCGACGGCGCGCCGACCCCCACCGTGTCGGTCGAGGCCAACATCGTCCTCGGCGTGATGCGCCCCCACGCGGCAGGGGTGATCGCCCGTGACGGCGCCCTCGGCGTGGACCTGTGGACCGACCAGCCGTTCAACGTCTGGAACGCCGGCGGGTCCAAGACGGTGAAGGCCCAGGTGGTCAACGGAAGCACGGTGGCCCGCGAGGTCACCGCGAGCTGGACCACCTGGGACTGGTCCGGAGCCACCACCACGGGCAGCGTCACCGCCACGGTGGGGGCCCGGGCGGTGTGGAACACGACAGTCCCGGTCACGCTCGGCAACCGAGACATCCGCGTCGTCGAGGTGCGGGTCAGTGACGCCGGCGGCGAGTCGGCGTTCGCCCGCACCAACCTGGCGGTGCTGTCCACGTTCACCTACCGGGCCGGCACCGACAGCATGTTCGGGCTGGCCAACTTCCCGTGGCTGCTGCGGCCCAGCACGGCCGACGTCGCCGCGTTGATGCGGCTCGTCGGGATGACGTGGGTCCGCACGGCGTACAACGCCGCGCCCGGCATCCTCCGGTCGCCCGGCATCCCACCCAAGGACCTCGACACCCTGGGCTTCCTGCACAACGTGCAACTCGGCGGCATCCCGTTCGGCGGCACCGCGGCGGAGAAGACGGCGTGGGCGGACTCGAGAGTCGGCCTGTGCCTCGACGCCGGCGCGCGCTACTACGAGTGCGGCAACGAGCTCAATCTGCTCAAAACCCCACCCGCGCCGTCGGCCTACGTCACCGATGGGCTCGAGCCGCTGCGCGCCGCGATGACCAGGGCGAACGCCACGTTCTCGGTGATGACCCACGGGATCGGAGGGTTCGACGAGGCCTGGCTGCAGGGCTTCGACGACGCCCAGGGCTGGGATCACGTGCAGGTCCTCGCCTACCACCCCGGCCGGGCCAACTACGTGGCCGACTACCACCCGCCGGAGCCCTGGGTCGTCGACGGCGTCCGCACGCTCGGGTACTGGAACTTCCTCGGCTCGCTGAGCAAGGCCAGGGACCTCGCGCAGAGCAAGGGCAAGGAGCTGTGGCTCACCGAGGCGTACGCGTCGACCTTGCCGAACAGGTGGGGCTCGGACACCTATCGTCATGCTGCGGAGAACGTGCTGCTGCAGCTGGCGCTGGCCAAGGCCTACGACGTCCGGTGTGTGACCTGGTACACGCTCAACGACACGATCGTCCATCAGCCGATGGAGGCCGATCCCTCCGACATCGAGTACCACCACGGCCTGCTGAACCGCGACCTCAGCCCGAAGCCGTCGCTCCTGGCGTACGCCACCGCGGCCCGCTTCCTCGACGAGGCCTGGTGCCTGGGCTGGGTGCGGTTCACCGACCCGTCCCTGCGTGGGTTGCTCTTCGACTCGCCGACCGGGCAGTTCAGCATCCTGTGGACCCGCGCCGACGGCTACCTCCTGAACACCGAGCCGGAACGCCGCGATCCGAACCGGCCCGACTACTACCGGACCCCCCAGCCCTGGGAGGACCCGTGGCCCACGAAGACCACGGTCAGCCTGCCCACCCCCGCAGCGAGCACCACCGTCCGCGAGCTCGACTGCCTCGGCCGCGAGACCGCGCTGCACACCGCCACGAACTCCAGGGTGGACGTCACGCTCGACGGCTCACCGCGCCTCTTCGTCGGGCTGGCGCTCGACGCCGACCCGGCCTAGCCGACGCCTCGACCACGACCACGACCACGACCAAGGGAGACGACATGACCGACCTCGAACCGCGTCCCGACCGCTCCGGCGTGTCCCGGCGGATCTTCGTCCAGGGCTCGCTGGCCGCCGTCGGGGCAGGTCTGGCCGGCGGCGTGCTGCCCGGCGCCGCCCACGCCGCGGAGGCCGTCACGATCAGCGCCGACGGCGTCGTCGTGACCGGCCTGCCCGACGGCACCGTGTCCGTTCGGGACGGCAACGGCGTCGAGCGGATCCGGCTGGGGCACTTCATGGTCAAGGACACCGTCCTCGGCCAGCAGCGCACCTTCGGCGGCACGCCGTCGCTGGTCACGCTGCCGGACGGTCGTACGGCGGTCCAGGTCGACTACCGGATGGGAGCAGGCGGGGCGGGCATCACCGTCCGCGGCCGCTTCGACGTCACCTCCCACCGCGCCCACCTGCGCTGGGAGGCCACCAGTACCAACCAGATGCACCTGAACTCGCAGTTCGGCCGCACCGTGGTGAGCCCGTCGGCCCCCGAGGCGCCCACGCCCCTGACCCGATGGAACCGCGACCCCGGCGGCGGTGTGCCCTACGAGACGAACGACGGCATGGTCTACGCCGAGACCTGGCCCGACGCCCAGGCCTACTTCCGGCTCGGCACCAGCAACCCGGCCTGGACGAACGCGTCGTGGATGCACGTGGGCGGGACCTATGAGGGCGACGTACTGGTCCACGACGTCGACCTCGTGCTCGGCACCATGCGCGCCGCGGCCGCCACCACGATCGCCCTGGCCCGTCCCCTGGGCGTCGACATCTGGACCGACCAGCCGTTCAACCTCTGGGACGGCGCGGGACAGGCCATGGCCGTGCACGCGCAGGTCGTCAACGGCGGCACGGACGAGCGGCCGGTCGAGATCAGCTGGTGGGCGCGCGACTTCGCCGGCGAGGTGGTCGAGTCCGGCGCGGTGACCACCTCGCTCTCCCCCGGCCAGACCACCGAGCACACCGTGGAGGTCCCATCGCCCGCCCACGGCATCGTGTTCGTCGAGCTGCGCGCGACCGCCGGCTCCGACGAGGCGTTCGCCCGCACCACCCTGGCCAGCCTGCCGCAGCACGACTACCAGCCCGGCGGGATGTTCGGCATCGCCAACTACACCTGGCTGCTGAAGCCGAGCAAGGACGCCGTCGCCGGGCTGATGCGGCGCATCGGCGTCGCGTCGGTGCGGATCGCCTACGACGGCGCTCCCGGCATCCCTCCGGCCGAGCTGGAAGCACTCGGCATCATGCCCAACATCCAGCACGGCGACGTCGTGTTCGGCGCCGACCCGGCCGAGGCGAAGGCGTGGGCAGCCGACCTCGTCGACACGGTGGTGTCCAGCGGCGCGAGGTACTTCGAGGTCGACAACGAGCGCAACCAGCCGTGGATGTCGGGGCAGTTCGCCGACGCCTACGTGCGCGACGGGCTGCGTCCCGTGGTCGAGCGGCTGGCCGAGGTCGGCTCGCCGGTGAAGGTGATGAACTGCGGCCTCGGCGGCATGGACGTCAACTGGACCGACAACTTCCACGCCGCCGGTGGCTGGGACCTCATCGACGCCTTCGCCTTCCATCCCGGTCGCGGCAACTTCACCCCCGACTTCGCGCCCACGCCGGACGAGTGGATCGTCGGCAACGACGGCTCCTACTGGAACTTCCTCGGCGCGGTGCGCGAGGCCCGGCGGAGGGTCGAGGAGTACGGCGGCGACAAGGAGCTCTGGCTGACCGAGGCCTACGCGTGCACGCGCCCGAACCACTGGTGGAACGACACCATGCGGCAGGCCGCCGAGAACGTGCTGCTGACGATGGCGCTGTGCAAGGCCGAGGGCGTCGACGGCGTCAACTGGTACCAGCCGCACGACAGCACGATCCACCACCCGCAGGAGGCCGACCCCGACAACCCCGAGTATCACTTCGGCCTGATGAACCGCGACACCAGCACGAAGCCGTCGCTGCTGGCCTTCGCTACCGGCGCCCGGGTGCTCGAGCAGGCGAGCTTCGTGCGCTGGCTCGACTTCGGCGCCGTCGACGACGACCTCAAGGGGCTGCTCTTCGACACGCCGGACGGCCCGATGTCGATCCTGTGGACGCGCAAGGACGGCTACCTCCTCAACGCCGACCACCACCCCGACGACCCCTACTACGCCCACCCCGAGGCGTGGGAGGACGGCTGGCCGACCAAGACCTCGCTGACCCTGCGTGGTGCGCGGATCCGCGAGGTCGACTGCATCGGCCGGGAGCGCGAACTGAGCGGGAGCCGCGGGCAGGTCGTCCTTCCCCTCGACGGCGCGCCCAGGATCTACTACGGGTTGTCCGACCAGCCCGAGCGACTGGTCGTGGCCTGCCGGTCCACCAGCGACGAGAAGGACTGACCGCATGCGCGAGAGCACCGTCCGGCACGACGTCACGGTCGTCGGGGGCGGCCTGGCCGGGGTGTGCGCGGCGATCGCCGCGGCCCGGCTCGGCCGGAGCGTCGCCCTGATCAACAACCGCCCGGTGCTGGGCGGCAACTCCTCCAGCGAGGTGCGGGTGTGGGTGGTCGGCGCGACCGCGCACGGCCGCAACCACTTCGCCCGCGAGACCGGCATCATGGGCGAGCTGTTCGTCGAGAACCAGTACCGCAACCCCGAGGGCAACCCGTACTACTGGGACGCCGTGGTCCTGGACGCCGTGCGGGCCGAGCCGAACATCTCGCTGTACCTCAACACCGACGTCCGCGACGTCGAGGCCGACGGCCCATCCGGCCGGCGGCGGGTGCGTTCGGTCACCGGGTGGACGATGGGCTCGGAGCTGCTGACCCGGTTCGAGGGCCCGATGTTCCTCGACTGCAGCGGCGACGGGCTGGTCGGGCACCTGGCCGGCGCGGAGTACCGGATCGGGCGCGAGGCGTACGCGGAGTACGGCGAGCCGTGGGCGCCGCTGGAGGCCGACGACCTCACCCTCGGCAGCACCCTGCTCTTCTACTCCAAGGACGCCGGCGAGCCGGTGCGGTTCGTGCCGCCGGACTTCACCCAGGACGTCACGGCCACCTCGATCCCCGATCGCCGGATCATCCGCGCCGAGGACAACGGCTGCGCGTACTGGTGGATCGAGTTCGGCGGCGAGCTCGACACCGTCCACGACAACGAGCGCATCCGCGACGAGCTGTGGTCGGTGGTCTACGGGATCTGGGACCACATCAAGAACTCCGGCCGGTTCGACGCCGACACCCTGACGCTGGAATGGGTGGGCGCGGTGCCGGGCAAGCGCGAGTCGCGGCGCTTCGTCGGCGACCACGTGCTCACCCAGCACGACGTGCTCGGCCAGACCGAGTTCGACGATCGGGTGGCGTTCGGCGGCTGGTCGATCGACCTGCACCCTCCGGGCGGCATGTACGCACCCGAGGAAGGCGCCAAGCAGCGCTACGCCGACGGGATCTACCACCTCCCTTACCGCATGCTGTACTCGCGGAACACGACGAACCTGCTCATGGCCGGCCGCAACGTCTCTGCCAGCCACGTCGCCTTCGGCACCACGCGGGTGCAGGCCACCTGCGCGGTCATGGGCGAGGCGGCGGGCACGGCGGCCGCGCTGGCCGTCCAGGCCGGAGTACCGCCGCGCGAGCTCGACGTGCGCGAGCTCCAGCGGACGCTGCTGCGCCAGGACGCCTCCATCGTGGGGTTGGCGCAGGACGACCCGGCCGATCTGGCCCCGCGGGCCGGGGTGACCGCGTCGGGGCAGCTGAACCGGCTCGAGGTCGAGGACGCCGCCGAACGATGGCCGTTGAGCGCCGACGCCGGCCTGGTGCTGCCGGTCGACCCGGGACTCGACGGACTGTCCCTGCTCGTCGACGTGGGGGCCGCCACCGAGCTGACCGTCGAGGTCCACGACCCCGGCCCCGGGCAGAACTATGTGCCGCGGCACCTCGTGACCAGCACCTCGGTGCTTCTGCAGCCGGGCGACAAGCAGTGGGCCGACCTCGACCTGCGCTGGCGCCCGGACAACCCGCGCACCGCGTTCGTGCTGGTCAAGGCCAACCCCGCGGTGGCTCTGTACGTGGCCGACCGGGCGGTTCCAGGCGTGCTGAGCTTCACTCGCCGCCCGCTGCGACCCCAGGACGAGCGACCGCAGCCACTGCGCGAGTGGACCGACCGCGAGCTGCTCCGCCGGACGTTCTGCGTGCGGGGCGTCAACACCGACGCGTTCGCGCCGCGGAAGGTCGTGGACGGGTACCTCCGGCCGTACGCCGGACCACATCTCTGGGTGTCGGAGCCGGTCACCGAGCACCGGCCCGCCTGGATCGAACTCGACTGGCCGCGTCCGGTGGCGCTCGGCACGGTCGAGATCATCGCCGACGACGACGTCAACGAGGACCTCATCAACCTCCATCACCACCGCACCCCCTTCGAGGTGCTGCCCACGCTGATCCGCGACTACCGGATCGAGGCGCGCGTGGGCGGATCGTGGCAGGTGGTGGCCGAGGGGCGCGGCAACCGCCGGCGCCGCATCGTGCACCAGCTCGCCACGGGCGCCGCGGGCACGACCGGCGCGGAGGCCGTCCACGCCGACGCGGTACGCCTGGTCGTCGAGGCCACCAACGGCGCGGCGTCGGCACACGTGGTGGCGTTGCGGGTGTACGAGCCGTGACCGCGCCGACGCCGCCCGGGGTCAGGACTCGACGACCACCGGGATGATCATCGGGCGGCGCCGCAACCGGCCGCCGACCCAGCGCCCGATCGTGCGGCGGATGGTCTGCTGCAGCTGATATGTGTCGGCGCCTCCGCCGGCTGCGGCCTTCTCGACCGCGCTGATCAGCTCGGGGCGGATCTCGTCGAACACGCTGTCGTCCTCGGCGAACCCGCGGGCGTGGATCTCGGGGCCGCCGGTGACCTTCCCGGTGACCGAGTCGATGACCACGACCACGGAGATGAAGCCCTCTTCGCCGAGGATCCGGCGGTCCTTCAGCGAGGCCTCGGCGACGCCACCGACGTTGGACCCGTCGACGTAGACGTAGCCGCACGGCACCGCTCCGACCACCCGGGCGGCGCCGCCCGCGAGGTCGACCACCACGCCGTCCTCGGCGAGCACGACTCGATCGCGCGGGACGCCGGAGTTGACGGCGACCTCGGCGTTGGCGTGCAGGTGGCGGGTCTCGCCGTGGATGGGCATCACCCCGCGCGGCTTGACCAGGTTGTAGGCGTAGAGCAGCTCGCCCGCGCTGGCGTGGCCGGAGGTGTGGACCATGGCGTTGCCGCGGTGGACCACCGTGGCGCCCTCGCGGGTGAGGCCGTTGATGACCCGCGACACGGCGTTCTCGTTGCCGGGGATCAGCGACGACGCCAGCACCACGACGTCGCCCTTCTCGACCCGGATGGCGGGGTGGTCGCGGTTGGCGATGCGCGAGAGCGCGGCCATCGGCTCGCCCTGGGAGCCCGTGGACATCAGCACGATCTCCTCGGGCGGGATGTCGTCGACGCTCTTGAGGTCGACGAGCGTGCTGGCCGGCACGCTGAGGTAGCCGAGGTCGCGCGCGATGCCCATGTTGCGCACCATCGAGCGGCCCACGAAGGCCACCTTGCGGCGGTGGGCCACGGCGACGTCGAGCACCTGCTGGACGCGGTGGACGTGGCTGGCGAACGAGGCGACGATGACGCGGCGCGGCGCCCGGGCGAACACGCGGTCGAGGACCGGCGCGATGTCGCGCTCGTGAGGGGTGAACCCCGGCACCTCGGCGTTGGTGGAGTCGACCATGAACAGGTCGACCCCGGCGTCGCCGAGGCGGGCGAAGGCGTTGAGGTCGGTGAGCCGCCCGTCGAGGGGCAGCTGGTCCATCTTGAAGTCGCCGGTATGCAGGACCCGACCCGCGGAGGTGGTGATGGACAGCGCCAGCGCGTCGGGGATCGAGTGGTTGACCGCGAGGAACTCGACCTCGAAGGGCCCGAACCGCTCGGTCTGCCCCTCGGCGACCTCGAGCTGGTAGGCGTCGATGCGGTGTTCCTTGAGCTTCGCCTCGATCAGGGCGAGGGTGAGCCGCGAGCCCACCACCGGGATGTCGCGCTTCTCGCGCAGCAGGAACGGCACCGCGCCGATGTGGTCCTCGTGGCCGTGGGTGAGCACGACCGCCTCGACGTCGTCGAGCCGATCGCGGATGTAGTCGAAGTCGGGGAGGATCAGGTCGACGCCGGGCTGGTTGTCCTCGGGGAAGAGAACCCCGCAGTCGACGATCAGCAACCTGCCGGCGTGCTCGAAGACCGTCATGTTGCGGCCGACCTCGCCGAGCCCGCCGAGCGGGACGATCCGCAGGGTGTCGGGCGCCAGCGGCGGCGGGGTGGTGAGCTCGGGGTGGGGATGGCTCATGCGAGCCCCGCCTCGGCGAGGTCGGCGCGCAGCTGCGCGACCTGCTCGTCGGTGGCGGGGACGAGGGGCGAGCGCATGGATCGGCTCGCGATGGTGCCGGCTTGCTGGACGGCCGCCTTGGCCATGATGGCTCCTTGTGTTCGGGTCATGATCGCGCGCACGGCCGGGATCAACCGGCGGTGCAGGCGCAGGGCACGGGCGAGGTCGGCGGAGTCGATCGCGCGCACCATCTCGGCGTACTCGCGGGCGGCCACGTGGGCCACGACGCTGACGACGCCGACGGCGCCGTGAGTGAGCAGCGCGAGGTTGAGCGCGTCGTCGCCGCTGTAGTAGGCGAGGTCGGTGCGGGCCATGACCTCGGAGGATGCGAAGAGGTCGCCCTTGGCGTCCTTGACCGCCACGATCCGGGGATGCTCGGCCAGTGCCAGGAGCGTCTCGGTGGCGATGGGCGTGGCGGTGCGGGCCGGGATGTCGTAGAGCATGACCGGCAGGTCGGTGGCGTCCGCGACGGTGGTGAAGTGGCGCACCAGCCCCTCTTGCGGGGGCTTCGAGTAGTACGGCGTGACCACCAGGAGGCCGTGGGCGCCGGCCTTCTCGGCGGCGCGGGCGGCCTCGGCGGTGTGCGCGGTGTCGAAGCTGCCGGCCCCGGCGACGACCGTGGCGCGGGCGCCCACGGCGTCGAGGACGGTGCGCAGCAGGGCGTCCTTCTCGGCGTCGTTGGTGGTGGGGCTCTCGCCGGTGGTGCCGCTGACGACCAGGCCGTCGCAGCCGTCGTCGACGAGCTTCTCGGCCAGCGCGGCGGCCCCGTCGAGGTCGAGCGCGCCGTGGTCGTCGAACGGCGTGACCATCGCGGTGAGGACCCGCCCGAACGGCGCCGACGCGGGCGCCCCCGAGGTCGCGGCGGCAAGGGTGAAGAGCTCGTCGGCCATGGAGGCAAGGCTACCGCTCGCCGCAGACGCTCCCGGACGCCTGCGATCCGGCGACGGCCGGGCACCGGCGTCGGCACGGCCTCGGCGCGGCCTCTCCGGCTGTCGGTGCTCCGGTGTTAGATTTCGGGCGTGCGGCAGTATCTCGATCTCCTCGCCCATGTCCTCGACCACGGCACGGAGAAGTCCGATCGCACCGGGACGGGCACCCTCAGCGTGTTCGGTCACCAGATGCGCTTCGACCTCGGTGCCGGGTTCCCGGCCGTGACCACCAAGAAGCTGCACCTGAAGTCGGTCGTGGCCGAGCTCCTGTGGTTCCTGCGCGGGTCCACCAACGTCGGCTGGCTGCAAGAGCGCGGGGTCAGCATCTGGGACGAGTGGGCCGGTCCTGACGGCGAGCTCGGCCCGATCTACGGCTACCAGTGGCGGTCGTGGCCCACGCCCGACGGTCGGCACATCGATCAGATGGCAGACGTCATCCGCGCGATCCGCATCAACCCGGACTCCCGCCGCCACCTCGTCAGCGCCTGGAACGTCGCCGACCTCGACGACATGGCCTTGCCGCCCTGTCACACGATGTTCCAGTTCTACGTCGCCGACGGCCGGCTGTCGTGCCAGCTGTACCAGCGCTCGGGCGACGTCTTCCTGGGCGTGCCGTTCAACATCGCCTCGTACGCCCTGCTCACGATGATGGTCGCCCAGGTGTGCGACCTCCGGCCGGGCGACTTCGTCCACACCCTCGGCGACGCCCACCTCTACCTCAACCACCTCGACCAGGCCCGGCTCCAGCTCCAGCGCGAGCCACGGCCGCTGCCCACGTTGCGGCTCAACCCCGCCCGCCGCTCGATCGACGACTTCGAGTACGACGACATCGAGCTGCTCGGCTACGACCCCCACCCGCCGATCAAGGCCCCGATCGCGGTATGACCCTCACCGCCATCGCGGCGGTGGCGCGCAACGGCGTCATCGGCGCCCAGGGCGACCTGCCGTGGCGGCTTCCCGCCGACCTCCGCCGGTTCAAGGCGCTCACCACCGGCCACGTGCTGGTCATGGGCCGCAAGACGTTCGAGTCCATCGGCCGCGCCCTGCCGGGGCGCACCACGATCGTCGTCACCCGCCGGGCGAGCTGGTCGGCTGGCGGTGTGCTGGTGGCGTCGTCGGTGGACGACGCGCTGGCGGCGGCCGCCGGGCTGGGACCCGAGACGTTCGTCGCGGGCGGGGCCGAGATCTACGCCCAGACCCTCGCCCGCGCCGACCGCCTCGAACTGACCGAGGTCCATGCCGAGCCCGAGGGCGACACCTTCTTCCCCGAGCTCGACCGCTCCGCGTGGCTCGAGGTCGCCCGCGAGCCCCACGACGGGTTCGACTTCGTCAGCTACGTGCGGCGCTGAGCCTCAGTCGCGGTACACCCGGGTGGTGATCTCGCCGTTGGAGGTGATCCACGCGTACAGCAGGGCGTCGGTGCGCGGGGTCGCGAGGTCGCCGCGCGGATCGAGGGCGATCACCGCCCCGCCCGCGATCTCGTCCACTTTGTCGATCACCTCCTGAGCCGCCCGCGCCACCGGCAGGCGGCGGTACTCCATCAGCGTGGCGATGTCGCGGGCCGCGCTGGTGCGGATGAAGGCCTCGCCGGTGCCGGTGGCCGACACGGCCACGACGTCGCTGTCGGCGTAGGTGCCCGCGCCCACGATCGGCGAGTCGCCCACGCGCCCGACCAGCTTGTTCGTCAGCCCACCGGTGGAGGTGGCCGCGGCGAGGTCGCCGTGGGAGTCGACCGCCACCGCGCCGACCGTGCCCTGCTCCCCCGGTGGCTGATCATCCGGCTGGTCGGCCGTCGACCGGTCGGCCGACGCCTCGGCGGCCGCGTCCTTCTTCGCCGCCATCAGGGCGTCCCAGCGCTGCTGGGTCCAGTAGTAGTCCTGGGTCACGGTGGCGAGCCCGGCCTGCGCGGCGAAGTCGTCGGCGCCCTCGGCGACCATGAGCACGTGCGGCGACTCGTCCATGACGAGTCGAGCTGCCTGGATCGGGTTGCGGACGTTCTCGACGGCGGCCACCGCACCGGAGCGCAGGTCGGCGCCGTCCATGATGGCGGCGTCGAGCTGGTGCTCGGCATCGGTGTTGAACACCGCGCCGTGGCCGGCGTTGCACAGCGGGAAGTCCTCGAGCACGACCACGGCGGCCTGCACGGCATCGAGCGCACGACCGCCGTCGTCGACGACCTTGTAGCCGGCCGTCAGCGCTGCCCTCAGCGCCTCGTCGAAGGCGGCGGCCAGCTCTGGCGGGTCCACGCCGCGCCGCAGCGGAGCGGTGCCGCAGTGGATCGCCAGGGCGACGTCGCTCGCCTCCGGGCGAGGGCCGGACCCGGGTGGCGCCGACTCCGGTGCGGCCGTGGCCCGAGCGACCTGCCCTCCGGCCGAGCCCGCGAGGGCGTCAGGACCTGACGGTCCGCCCACGGCGGTGCTACCCGGCGCCATCGACAACACGGACACGAAGGCCGCCGCGACGACCGGGCGGATCCTGCGGTGGGGACGAGCGGACATGCGTACCTCCGGCAGGTGAGTCGGCCATCGATCATGTACCTCAGGCATCCTGCTGGCTGCCCGCCGCGGTCACAATGAGCTCTTCGGCGGACCCTGACCGGTTCTGACCCCGCAGATCGCGGCCGCTGCGCCGACTACGCCGCCGCCTCGACGGCTCGCGCCCGGGCCGCGGCGACGTTGGCCAGCACCTCTGCGTGCCAGTGCGCCGCCTGTGGGCCGCTCACGGCGCCGCGGCTGATCCGGTCGGCGAGGAACGCCAGCTCCGTGACCGCCACCTGGTAGTCGCGCACCGCCTGCTTGGCCTCGCGCCCGGACAGGGCCCCGGCCGCGCGCCGCCACTGCCGTCGTCCGCGCATCGTCGACAACAGCGGCACCTCGCTCCACGCGATCCAGCCCTGTTGCGCGAATCTCGGCACATACGAGCTCACCACCCGCTGCTCGCGCCGCCGCTGCCACACGGCCAGCGCGCTCATGGCCACGAACAGCGGCACCATGACGGAGAGGTAGGTGGGCAGGAAGCCACGCCCGCCGTCCCACAGCGCCGAGGCGTTCCACAGCGCGTGCAGGATCACCGCGAAGGCATACCCGAGCAGGGGCAGGCCCAGCCGGGCGAGCACGCCGCGGCGGCGTACGGCCAGCCCCACCGCGATGCCGGTGAACGCGGTGAACAGCGGATGGGCGAACGGCGAGAGCAGCCCACGCATGACGAAGGTGAGGTAGCCGTCGGCGCTGTCGACCTCGAAAGCTCGCCCCAGGTAGAGGATGTTCTCGACGAAGGCGAACCCCGCGGCGACCATCCCGGCGTAGACGATGCCGTCCACCACGCCGTCGAGCTCACGACGATGTAGCC
>DATCVR010000280.1:0-2155 GCA_036566745.1 Jiangellaceae bacterium
GCGGCTCCTTTCCGATGCCGGGATGCCCGACGGCGTACTCAACGTCGTGACCGGGACCGGTCCGGAGGCCGGCGACGCCTTGCTGCGTCACCCCGGAGTAGACAAGATCGCGTTCACCGGGTCGACGGCCGTGGGCCGCCGCGCTGCGAGCGTTGCCGGCGAGCACCCGAAGCCGGTCACCATGGAGCTCGGCGGCAACGGTGCGCACCTGGTCTTCGCCGACGCCGACATCGAGATCGCCGTAGGCGCCGTCATCAAGGCCTTCGTCTTCAACACCGGTCAGTTCTGCATGGCCGGACCGCGGCTGCTCGTTGCCGCGGAGATCCACGACACGGTGGTCGACATCCTCCGGCACGTCGTCCCGGGCGTACCCCTCGGCGATCCGCGCGACCCGGCGACGGTCATCGGCCCGATGGCCGGCGACCAGCACCGCAAGAAGGTCGAGGAGTACGTCGCCCTGGCCCGCCAGGAGGGCGGCCAGATCGTCACCGGTGGCGAGCGTCCGGAGCTTGGAGGTGACCTCGCCGACGGGTTCTACTACGCGCCGACGGTGATCACCGGGCTGCCCGCGGACTCACGCGTCGTCAACGAGGAGGTCTTCGGGCCGGTCCTCACAGTGCAGTCGTTCGCGGACGAGGACGAGGCCGTCGCTCTCGCCAACTCCACGGCGTACGGGCTGGCCGCCGGGCTGCACACCCGGGACCTCGCCCGCGCGCACCGGGTCGCGGGCAGGCTCGAGGCCGGCATCGTCTGGGTCAACGACTGGGCGATGCTCGACCCCGCGGTGCCGTTCGGCGGCGTCAAGCAGTCCGGTTTCGGCCGCGAGTACGGCCCAGAGGCGCTCGAGGCGTACACGAAGGTCCGATCCGTCGTCATCTCCCTTCCGCCGACCCCTCCGGAGGAGTCATGAGCACCACGACCCAGGCTGCGGTGGTCGAGTCAGCCGGCGCCCCGTTCACCATCGGAGACGTCGAGCTCGACGCGCTCCGCCCCGACGAGATCCTGGTGCGGATGGTCGCCGCCGGGCTGTGCCACACCGATCTCGGCGTGGCGAGCGGCGGACTGCCGTTCCCGCTCCCGGGCGTGCTCGGGCACGAGGGCGCCGGTGTGGTCCTGGAGGTCGGATCCGGAGTACGCAGCCTCGCGCCCGGCGACCAGGTGCTGCTGTCGTTCAGCTCCTGCGGGAGCTGCGCCCAGTGCCGTGACGGCCACCCGGCCTATTGCGACGTCTGGCTTCCCGCCAACCTCATCGGCGGCGCCCGGATGGACGGGACCCCGCCGGTGCGGAGGGAGGGGGAGCCGATCGGGGGCCACTTCTTCGGCCAGTCCTCCTTCTCCCGCCTCGCGGTCGTCGACGAGCGCAGCGCCGTACGCGTCGACCCGGAGGCCGACCTGTCCCTGCTCGCGCCGCTCGGGTGCGGTGTGCAGACCGGGGTCGGTGCGGTCTGGAACGTGCTCGCCCCGCGCCCGGGGTCCTCGGTGGTGGTCCTCGGCGCGGGTGCTGTCGGCCTGTCGGCGGTGATGGCCGCACGCCTGACCCCGGCCACCCGGATCATCGCGGTGGACCGGGTGACCGAGCGCCTCGAGTTGGCCCGCGAGCTGGGGGCGACCGACGTCATCGACGCCGGCCAGGTCGACGACCTGGCCTCGGCGCTGATGGAGCTGACCGGCGGCGGCGCGGACGGCGTCGTGGAGACGACCGGCAACACCGGCGTACTTCGCCACGGCATCGACGCCCTGCGCGCACGGGGCACCGCGGTCATCGTCGGGGCGCCGCCGTTCGGCACCGAGGTGGGGATCGACGTGAACGCGATGCTGCCCGGCAAGCGGGTGACGGGGCTGACCCTCGGCGACGCCGAGACCCGCACGCTCATCCCCGCCCTCGCGCGACTGGTCGCAGATGGGCGGCTGCCGCTGGACCGGTTGGTGCGGCGCTACCCGTTCGAGGAGATCCAGGCGGCCGTCGCCGACATGGTTTCGGGCGCGACGGTGAAACCGGTGCTCACCTTCTAGACCGGTCGTGGGGGCTCCTTGACAGGCGTGACGTGCATCACCCAGAATTGACAGGAATCCTGATAAACAGGAATCCTGAATGGAGCCCCCACATGACCCTCACCTCCGGTGGTAGCACGACCGGTCCACGTACGCAGATGGG
>DATCVR010000281.1:0-3867 GCA_036566745.1 Jiangellaceae bacterium
GCCCGCCGAGTCCGTTCGCGCAGCGTCGGGGCATCAGACTGTGGATCCATGCAAGCAACCTTACCCTCGGTACGACCCTTGCATTCAGTGCAAGAAACTGCCTACAGTGCAGTATGCCTTCCGTCGACTTTTCGTCCCAGACCACCATCGTCACCGGCGCCAGCTCCGGGATCGGCGCCGCCTTCGCACGGGCCCTCGCACAGCGCGGCTCCGACGTGATCCTGGTTGCCCGCCGCCTCGACCGCCTCCAGGAGCTCGCCGGCGAGCTCGAACGCGACCACGGCGTCCGCGCCACCCCGATCGCCCTTGACCTCAGCAGACCCGGCGCCGGACAAACCCTCGCCGGCGAGGTCGCGGCCCGCGGCCTCACCGTGACGAGCCTCGTCAACAACGCCGGCTTCGGTACCGACGGCCCGTTCCACGAGGAGGACCCCGACCGCCTGCAGGACGAGATCGCCGTCGACGTCGCGAACCTCGTCGACATCTCGCGCGCCTTCATCGAGCCGCTCCGCCAAGCTGGACGCGGCATCCTGGTCAACATCGCGAGCATGGCCGCCTACATGCCCGGGCCTGACATGGCCGTCTACGCGGCCTGCAAGGCATTCGTCCTGAGCTTCACCGAGGCGCTCTGGTACGAGTCGCGGTCGAGTGGCTTGCGTGTGTTGTCCCTCGCTCCGGGGTTGACCCGCACCGAGTTCTTCGACGACCTGGCAGGCGGCTCCTACAACGGCAGCTACCAGACGCCCGAACAGGTTGTCGAGGCAGGCCTGCGCTCCCTGGATAGCGGCAACCGTCGGCCCAGCGTCGTCTCGGGCCGGGGCAACGCCATCGCAGCGGGGGTCGGCCGTTTCTTCACCCGACGCCGCGCCGTGATCCTCTCCGGGCAGTTCGGCGCTCGCTCACGCAACACCCCGGCCACCACGCCTGCCCTCAACACACACCGTTAAGCGAACATGTCAGCTTCGACGAAGGTCGTGGACTACTCACGGCAGACGGTTCTGATCACCGGCGCGAGTTCGGGCCTGGGGATGGAGTTCGCTCGGCAGCTTGCTCGCCGCGGCAGTGGCCTGATCCTCATCGCCCGACGTGCCGAGCGACGTCCCGCGCGACGCAACGTTCGCGAACAACCCGCACCTGGCCATGCCTGGCCGGACGAGCACCGGGTCCGCCGCTGGGACTCCTGGCACCGGTGGACCACCCTGGCGATGCTCACCCACGCCTTCCTCACCATGCACGCCACCACGACTGACGACACCGCGCCGACCACGCCCAACGAGGCCGCTACCAAAGGCGCGAGGGTAACGTCACGGCAGCCCACCGACCCGACCTACGGTTGTAGTACTCGGGCGCGTCGCGTCGAGTGCGGAACGTGGCCAGGGCAATGGAAAGTCACCGACGCTCGTGCACTTGCGCCGGCAGCTTCAGGACGGCTCTGTGAGCGCCTGTGTGCCGATCACGGCGAGCAGGTCCAGCAGTTCGGCGCTGTCGGTGCCGGGCGTGGGGGTGAACCAGAGCAGTCGTTGCCGGCCGTCCTCGCTGAACAGGTTGAGGCAGTTGACGTCAAGCAGGCCGAGCTGGGGATGGTTGATGCGCTTGCGGCCACGGCGGCGAAACGCCACGTCGTGCCTGGCCCACAGCTCGGCGAACTCTGCGGAGCCCTCCTGTAGCTCGGCGATCATGGACCGTGCCTCGATGTCCCTGCTGCCCCGGCGGGCAGCCCCCGCGCGCAGGTCGGCAACGAAGGCCCGTGACTGGGCGTCGTGGTCGGCCTCGGGGTAGATGGCCCGGGACGCCGGGTCCATGAACCAGCGGTAGGCGAAGCTGGCGTGCCTGCCGGTGAAGTGCGAGTGATCGCCCAGCATCGCGACGGCGAGCGGGTTCTGGACCAGCGTCACGTGCAGGTCGGTGATCACCTTCGCGGGCGTCGAGGTCAGGCGGCCGAGCAGGTCCAGCATCCCGGGTTGCACGTGCGACGTCGCACCACCCGCGGGGGGCGCTGGCCGCTCGGCCAGATGGAAGAGGTGACGCCACTCGTCGTCTGTCAACCGCAGCGCCCGGCCGAGCGCGGCGAGCATCTGCTCGGACGGCTGGGAGCCCGCACCGCGTTCGAGCTCGTTGTAGTAGTCCACCGACGCGCCCGCCAGCTGGGCGACCTCATCGCGCCG
Organism: Jiangellaceae bacterium; assembly: GCA_036566745.1. Classification (GTDB taxonomy): domain Bacteria; phylum Actinomycetota; class Actinomycetes; order Jiangellales; family Jiangellaceae; genus DATCVR01. The sequence continues at coordinate 2,166 of DATCVR010000281.1, forward strand.
TAGACCGGGCACCCGGCGCCGTGGACCGGGCACGAGCCCGACCTCCTCGGGCTGGATTCGTTCGCGGCGGGAGCGCAGGAATGCGCCTAGTTCGGCGTACCCGGCGGTTCTCATTCCTCAAGTATCACGTCAGCGGGGCCGCCGTCACAGGGGATGACAACCCCTCGTTCCCGTCTTCGAGGTCCTGGAACGTGGGAACTCCCGACGTACAGAAGAAGGATTCACCGTGGACAGACAACTTGTTGCTCCCCGCACCCGCTCGGTCGTTGCCGTACTCGTCGTCGGCACGATGCTGACCACGGCGTGCGCCGCCGCGCCCGCCTCGTCGTCACCGGCGTCCTCGAGTCGGACAGGTGCCTGGCAGGAGCGCGCGCCCATGGCTCTGGAACGGCAGGAGCTCTACCCTGAGGTCGTTGACGACCGGATCTACGTCGCCGGGGGACTGCTCAGTCCTAACACCGGTGTGTCGGCACACTTCGACGCCTACGACCCCGCTGCGGACACCTGGAACCGGCTGGCGACGCTCCCGCAGGCCAGGCACCACATCGGCCTTGCCGAGGCGGACGGTTCCCTGTTTGCGGTCGGTGGGTTCAGTGGTGGGTTTCCCCGGTGGCGGGCCGAGCCCGACACCTTCGTCTACTCGCCGGAGGACGATGCCTGGTCCACCGGGGTCGACCTGCCGGAGCCGCGAGCCGAGTTCGTGATCGAGAGCGTGCGTGACCACGTGTACGTCATTGGTGGCCGGGTCCGGGAGACACCTGACGCCACCACGTTCACGACCCATGTCGACAGCGACAGGAACGAGATGTTCGACCCGGACACCGGCACGTGGACCACGCTTGCTCCGGCTCCCACGGCGCGGAACAGCGCAGCGTCCGCCGTCGTCGACGACCGGATCTACGTGATCGGTGGCAGGGAGTTCTCGCTGGCCGAGGACGGCTCCGCCGTCCAGGAGAACGTCGCGACGGTCGAGGCGTACGAGCCGGCCACCGACGAGTGGGAGACGCTCGCCCCGCTCCCCGAAGCCCGCGGCGGACTGGCCGCAGCCGTGCACGACGGCTCGATCTACGTGTTCGGTGGCGAGCAGCACAATCCTGACCCGCTGGTCTACGACGACGTCTGGCGATACGACCCGGAAGCCGATGAGTGGACCGCCGCGGGCAACCTGCCCACGCCGCGCCACGGGCTCGGCGCCGCCACGGTCGGTGATGTCATCTACACCTTCGGCGGGGGTACCGAGGTGGGCGGCAACTTCGCCAGCGCTCGCAACGAAGCATTCACACCGGAATGACACGTTGCGATCGTGAGGTCTCCGGGGTGATCGGTCATAAACGGCTGAACCCGGTATCAAGTTCATCGCAACGGTCAAGTCCATCGGGATCCTCGGCCTGATCCTGCCGGTCCTGACCCCGCTCGCGGTCTGCGGGATGGTGATGTTCATGACTGGCGCCGCAGCCATGCGGGTCCGACGTTCGTCGCCTGGAGGCGGTTCGACCTGCAGCCCTTCTAAGACATTGACAGTCATCGATATGAGGAGCAGGATCTCATATCGATAGTCATCGATATCTCACTCAGGAGGAGCCATGTCCCGCATCCAGCTCGCGCTCAACGTCGACAATCTCGAGGAGTCGATCGCGTTCTACTCGACCCTGTTCGGCGTCGAGCCGGCCAAGACCAAGCCCGGCTATGCCAACTTCGCGGT
>DATCVR010000282.1:0-2959 GCA_036566745.1 Jiangellaceae bacterium
CGAGCGCTGCTTCAACCGGCTCAAGCAATGGCGCGGCATCGCGATGCGATCAGACAAGACCGCCCGCCACTACCGCGCCGCAATCACCCTCGCCGCCATCCTGATCTGGATCAAGACCGACTTAATCCACACGCCCTAGTCGACCTCGACGGTCCCGTACTCGGGGCGCCCGGCGTTCCGGTAGACCTGGATCGTCACACCCTTCGGCGTGGTCCGCGACTCCACCAGTGCGACCGCCGTGTTCAGGCCCTTGGCCGCGAACAGCCGCGTGCCGTCGCCGACGATGACGGGGAAGATGAGCAGGTTGAGCTCATCGACCAGGTCGTTGCCCAGCAGCCAGCGCACCAGCGTGCCGCTGCCGTGCACCTGCAACTCCCGGCCCGGCTGCGCCTTCAGCTCCCGTACCGCTCCGGACCTCGTCGGCTCAGCGCTTCATGAGGGCGAAGATGCCCCAGCCGAGGTATTCGCGCTGATACCTGGTGTGGTCGAGCTGGGACCGCGTCAGGTCGGCGCGGATCTCCTCGGCCAACTCGTCGACGGGGTTCGCGTCGAGCCAGCGCCGCATGTTGAGCCACTGCGCCGCGACATAGCGGTCCCAGCTGTCCTGATCGGCGAGGACCATCTCGACGACGTCCCACCCGATCGAGTGAAACTGCTCGACCAGCCCGGGCAACGACCGGAGGTCGTCCTTGCTGCTGGCATGGCAGGCCTCGACGGCGGCTTGATCGGGCGGCTCCAGGCGCCAGAAGGGCTCACCGACGAGGACCATCCCGCCCGGGCGCAGGCTGCGGGACAGCAGCTCGACGGTGCCGACGACACCGCCGCCGATCCACGTCGCGCCGCAGCACGAGGCGACGTCGACCTGCTCGTCGGCGACGTACTCCGACGCGTCGCCGTGGACGATCGTGATCCGGTCCGCCACGCCGAGCTCGACGGCCCGGGCCCGGGCGGCCTCGGTGAACAAAGTGCTGACGTCGACACCGGTGCCGGTGATGTGGTGGTCGCGAGCCCAGGTACACAGCAGCTCTGCCTTGCCGCACGCCAGGTCGAGAACGGTCATGCCGGGGCGCAGGTCCAACGCCTGCCCGAGCACCGCGAGCTTCTCGCTGGTGAACGGGTTGAGAATGCGGTGGCTGCGCTCGCGAATGGTGAAACTACGTGGGAGATCCATGTCGGTGATTCCTCACGGCTGAGGTGTTCATGCAGGTCAGAGTGCCGATCCGGCCGACGGTGGCCGACAGGGACGTGACCTTCAAAAAATGCACCTTCTCGAGCCGTGAGGGACATGTGGACGCCTGGAACTCTACGCAGGCCGATCGAACCTGCTCAACGGAATTAATGGCGGCCGCTCAGCCCACCAGCCCCTGGAACGCTTCGTAGACCAGGAACGCGGGCCACACCAGCGCCTTGAGCACGGCGAGCACGTACTCCCAGAACGAGTCCGCCTGCTGCCAGAAGAACACGACCGCGCCGATGAGCCCCAGCCCGTAGACGGCGCCACCTCCGGCCGCCGTGGTCGTCGATCCGCTCCGATCGGACATGGCTGCCTCCCTGCTCAGCATGATCCACCGTCGCGAGTCCGCCGTCCATGCGTTGTGCGGTATCCGCTCGCCTGGGTGCGCCGAACGCGCTCAGGGGTGACGATGAGTTCACACCGCGGCTCCGGTCCTCGACGAGCCGCCGCCGGCCCCACCAGGAGGCGAACCACCCGATGTCCGCATCCGTGCTCTACATGTCCATGTCGCTCGACGGCTTCATCGCCGGGCCCGACGACGACCACGACAACGGCCTCGGCGTCGACGGGCAACGCCTCCACGCATGGCTGGGCGACGGGGGCGACAACGTGCACGACTACCGGCCGTCCGGGGTCAGCGGCGAGGTGTTCGACGAGGTCATGGACACCGGGGCGGTGCTCGTCGGCCGTCGCACCTTCGACCTGGCCGGGGGTTGGGACGGCGACCATCACGGCGTACCGATCTTCGTCCTCACCCGTCGCGAGCCGGGAGCCGACGCCGTCCGGTCACCGCTGGTCACCTACGTCACCGACGGCATCGAGAGCGCCATGGCGCAGGCCAAAGCTGCCGCGGGAGCCAGGAACGTGCTGGTCCACGGAGCACGGACCGCCCAGCTCGCCCTCACCGCGGGCGTCCTCGACGAGCTGGAGATCCACCAGGTACCGGTCCTCCTCGGGGAGGGGCGCCGGCTGTTCGACAACCTCGGCAGCGACCACATCGAGCTGGAGCTCACCAGGGTCATCGATGCGCCCGGCGTCACCCACCTGCGCTATCGCGTCGTTCGGTGACGACACGCGCGTAGCGGGACCCCGGGTCGGCCTACCGGCGCAGGGCGGCATCCAGGTCGGCGAGCAACCGCGCCTTCGACCGCGCGCCGACGATCACGTGGACGGGCTGACCCTCGCGGAAGAGCATCAGCGTGGGCAGCGACAACACCTTGTAGCGCGATGCGGTCGTCGGATTCTCGTCGGTGTTGATCTTGCGGATGAGCAGGGAGCCGGGGCGTTCGCGGGCGATCTCGGCGAGCACCGGAGCGATCATGTGGCACGGCGGGCACCATTCCGCCCAGAAGTCCACCAGGACTGGCTGGTCCTGGGTGAGAACCTCCTGGTCGAAGGTCTCGTCGGTGACGGCGACCACCTCGCCGGACAGACTGGTCGACGACATCAGCTCTCCTCCTGCTCGATCGGGTCCGCGTCGCTGGTGTTCCGGGCAGCCACCCCGCACGGGCCGGGTTGCCTGGCCCGCGCGTCGGTCAGCTTGGCTGCCAGGCTCGCCCGCACCGAGGTGAGGCGGTCGAGGCACGCATCGACCTCCGCGAGCTTGCGCCGATATGTCTCGATCGAGTCGGCACAGGCGTCGCCGGTCTCGTATCCGGCGCGCAGGCAGTCGACGAACGGCCTGGTGTCGTCGAGGCTGAAGCCGATCCCCTGCAGCGTGAGTAT